>JBIIXZ010000076.1:0-11759 GCA_044347055.1 Bdellovibrionia bacterium
GTGGTAAAGTGGGGAATGGCCGTCATGCGTCCGTTGGTGCGTGCCTGGACCACGGCCGAAAGGTGGAGTGAACTCACGCGGGTGCTGGCGCGTGCCCCATCAGGAATGTTCACGAATTCGATTCCTGCTCGAGAGATCCTGGAGATGCCGTCCAGGAATCCATCCAGCTGCGTGCCCTTGGGGGGGAGCACTTCGATGGACAGGATTTTCCGCCCGAGCGACAGATGCGACGCGATCGAGGAGTGCGGCAAACGCGCTTCCAGTGTCGGCCGGCTCCTCTCGCGCGATTCGATCCGAACGGAGGATTCATCTTCCGCGGCGCGCTCGCTGCCCAGCGCGCGAGCGTTGACCATGCGGACGGCATTGCGGATGGCGCTGATGTGGTCCGGACCCGTGCCACAGCATCCTCCGATGCCGGATGCACCGGCCTCGGCGAAGCGCTTGGCGTACTTTGCCAGGTAGTCCGGACTGGTCATGTAAAAGTATCTGCCGTTGACCTGGCGAGGAACCCCGGCATTCGGCCGCACGACCACGGGCTTCTTCGTCAGCTGAAGCAGGCGCTTGAGCGAGGTGAAGAGATCGCTCGGGCCGTCGCAGCAATTGAGCCCGAGCGCCTGCACATCGCCGCGCGAACCGATGCGTTCGGCGAAAGCCTGCAGCAGGTGCGAATCATTTCCGTGGACGGAGAGCGAGGCCAGGATGGCGCGTTGCTGGTCGATCGACCGGATGCCCTCGATCGCGGCATTCAGCTCATCCACGTTCGTGAAGGTCTCGAGCAGGTAGGCATCAAATCCGGTGCCGGAATCCGCGGCCTTGCATGCACTTCGCGCGACGTCGGCGAAATCCCGCGCCGCTTCGTCCAGGCCGTATGGCCCCAGCGGCTCGACGAGTACGCCCAGGGGGCCGATCGACAGACCCACCTTGAGGTCGCGCCCACTGTCCGCCGTCGAACGAGCCTCGTTCGCGACCTTGAGGGCCGCGGAGAGGAGGTTTTCCTGCTGGGCTTCGATGTCGAACTTCTTGAGCTGCGGGCGCGTAATGGAAAACGTGTTGGTGGTGATGATGTCAGCACCGGCATCGATGTAGGCTTGGTGGACCGCGCGCACATCCGAGGCTGCGCTGACGTTGAGCTCCTCGAAGGGGCGATTGATGTAGAAGCCTCGCTCGTAAAGCTCCGTACCAATTCCGCCATCAAAGACGGTAATCTGTCCAGAAGGCCTCAGCACGGCAGCTCTCCTGCAATCTTTCGTGCCCAGCGCCCGAGGTGCTCCTCGAACTGCGATTCACCTGAGATGATCTCCGTGGCGTGAAGCTTCGAGGGCTCGACGAAAAGGTCATGCATCGGCTTGACCTGGCGTTCGAACTGCTTGCGGATTCCCTCGGGCTGGCGTCCGCGCTCGACGAGGTCGCGCTTGAAGCGACGATCGTAGCGGATGGCTTCCGAGGCCTCGATGAAGATGCTCCAGTGGAGCAGCTCGCGGATCCTCGGCTGAGAGAGGATCAGGGTGCCGTCGACGATGATCAGCGGCCTGGGCTCGAAGGAGGTGCGCTCAAGCTTCCGCTTGTGGCTGGCAAAATCATAGATCGGCACTTCGATCGGTTGTCCTGATTGAAGCGCGACGACGTGCTCTGCGAGCAGCGGAAAATCGAGCGAATCCGGATGATCGAAGTTCACGTTCTCGCCGTCGCCCCGAAAGATGTGGCTCTGGTCGATGTAGTACGAGTCCTGGGCGATGATGCCGCAACGGCCGGCGCGACCCGGAAGGGCCTCAAAGGCGGCTTTCAGGCCTCGAGCAAACGTTGTCTTGCCCGAGCCGCTTCCGCCCGAGACACCAATGATCCTGCCGTTCCAGTTCGCCACCGAGGAGTCCTTCTTGAGAGGTTAGGCCTCCACCGTATCATAAAGGCGGTCTCCTGCATCCCCCAGTCCGGGCAGCAGGTAGCCCTTGTCATTCAGGGCTCGCTCGACGCTGCAGGTGACGATCTCGACATCCGGATGGGCTTCATGGAGCTTGGCGATTCCCTGTTCGCAGGACA
The DNA here is from genome assembly GCA_044347055.1 of Bdellovibrionia bacterium. Taxonomy (GTDB): domain Bacteria; phylum Bdellovibrionota; class UBA1018; order UBA1018; family UBA1018; genus CAIOHW01. Next base: position 2,038 of record JBIIXZ010000076.1, read on the forward strand.
GGACGCAAAGGAAGCGGATGCGGCCCACTTCGAACTCCTTGAGTCGGTTGAGTGCGGCAACCGCGGTGTCGCCCGTGGCAAGGAGCGGATCGAGCAGCAGGATGTCCTTGCCCTTTACGGTCTTCGGAAGACGCAGGTAGTACTCGACGGTCGCATGAATGAACTTGTCGCGGTAGATGCCGATCAGGCCGACCGTCGAAAAGGGCAGGATCTTCAGCATTCCATCGAGCATTCCGAGCCCGGCGCGCAGGATCGAGACGAGCACGGGTCCTTCGGTGATCGTTTCGGCCATCGTCTTCTCGAGCGGAGTCTGGATCTCGCGGGAGGTCGTCTTCAGGTCTCGCGTGGCCTCGTAGGCCAGGAACTGCGAGATTTCCTCCATGATGTTCCGGAAGCTGTGCGACGTCGTGTTCTGGTCCCGAAGCATGGAAATCTTATGCTGGATCACCGGGTGCCGGATGATTTGGAGCGATGGGGATTTTTTCGCGGTCATGGGATTTCCCTTTCTCTAGACTCTAAAAAACAGTGCCGTCGCTCAGCAGCTCGAGCGGCGGGTTGGAAGTTTGAGGACGCTTCTCCTTCGCGAGCCGGCGGCCGGCCCACCAGGTGCCGCCTTCCAGCACCTTGGCGAGCGGAAGCTCGGAGGGCGTCATCTTGAGCTGGTTTCGGACCTCCTCGGCGATCTTTTCGAGCCAGGCCAGGGTCAGCGCGCGCCACTCGATGACGAGCTCCGAGTCGGGACGATGTGCTTTCGAGGCAAGCGAGGGATCGCGAAGCGAAATCAGCCCGCCATCGAGGACAAGCCCGCCGTTTCGGTATTCGGCAAGCCCGGTGAGCTCTTCGACTCCCGGCACGGTGAAGCCGGAGTCGAGGAGAGGTTCGATCAGCGAGTAGGTCATCCACTGCGAGAGCTTGTGGAACGGAACGAGACTTTCGAAGCTTCCCTTCGCGCCAAGACCCGAGTGCGACCAGACGTCACCGAGTGCCTTGCCCTCGAGCGTGAGGCGGCCGGGCCAGATCGGACCCAGCGCTTCGAGCACGGCCTTGAGGAGCGCAGGTGCTGGAATGGTCTTTCCGTGCTTCGCCACCAGGTGGTCGATGAGTGCTCCGACTCGGGCCTTTCCGCGATCGCCCGTCGATGGAAAGTGATCCGCATCCGCAGCCACGGTTTCGCCGAGGGTCTTCAGCAGGCCGGCGCGGCCCTCGCAACCCACGAGCGGATTGCTTTCTGAAACCTGGAATGCCTTCTCGAGCTTCGAGGCTGAAAAGGATTTCATTCCCGAGGCATCCGCGCGAAGCGGATGCGCCGAGCTGCTCGAGAGCACGCCGGATTGAAAAAGCGCGAGGCTCGCCACGCCCAGCCCTTCCGAGCGCGACACCGTAGCGCCGTCGGCCTCGGTGAACTTCCAGCGATCACCGGCGCCCGCGTCCAGCAGCACCGACGGAATCACGAGATCCCAGAGCGTGCGCACGCGTTCGATCGGCTCGAGCGCGGCAAGCGTTCCACGCATCGAGGCGAGGCGATCTTTTCCTCCAGCGCGGAAATGTCCCCAGCGCGAGTGGAACGGAATGTTCAGGGTCGGGTAGTTCGACTTCGTGACCTCGATCACGAGCTTCGCCACGTCGCCCAGCTTCTCGGGATGAAGCGCAAAATGCGTTCCTCCCTTTTCGGCCAGCGCGAAAATCGCACGCGTGCGCTCGCGAATGGCCTGAGGTGACAGGATGAAATCGCGCTGGCTCACTCGTCGAGTCCTCGTCCCTTGACCTTGGTCAGGGTGTCCTTGTCGAGGACCTTTCCGGGAGTGAAGTAGCCGGCGGCCTTCTTGGCTTCCATTTCCACCTGCGCATCCGGCGGGATGAGCTCCGCGGGAATTTCCACGCGGTTGATGATCTTGATGCCGCTTCCGACGATCGCGTCGTGCTTCATGTCGGACATCGAGATGAAGTTATCAATCTTCGTCACGCCGAGCCAGTGGAGGACATCGGGCATGAGCTGCTGGAAGCGCATGTCCTGAACGCCGGCCACGCACTCCGTGCGCAGGAAGTAGGTGGCGGCCGAGTCGCCGCCTTCCTGGCGCTTGCGGGCATTGTAGACGAGAAATTTCGTCACTTCGCCGAGCGCACGGCCTTCCTTGCGGTAATAGATGATCGCGCCCGAGCCGCCACGCTGGGCGGTCTTGATGGCCTCCTCGATGCCGTGCACGAGGTAGGGGCGGCAGGTGCAGATGTCCGAGCCGAACACGTCCGAGCCGTTGCACTCGTCGTGCACGCGGATCGTGACTTCCTTGCTTGGATTGCTGAGTCCCTGCGGATCGCCGAAGAAATACACCGAAGTGCTGCCGATCGGCGGCAGGAAGACCTTGAGGTCGGGACGCGTGACGAGCTCCGGAAACATGCCTCCGGTGTGCTGGAAGAGCGCCTTGCGCAGATCGCCTTCCGAAACCTGAAAGCGGGCGGCCACTCCCGGCAGGTACCACACGGGCTCGATCGCAGCCTTCGTCACGACGACGTCGTGGTTTTCCTTGATGATCTTTCCATCGACCTGGAGGCGCCCCTTGCGGATGGCGTCCGAAATCTCCGGCATGTTGATGTGGGCCTTGGTGACGGCAATCGTTGGCCGAATGTCGTAGCCCTTGTCGAACCAGGGCTTAAACGCCTCGGCGACGTCGGCTCCAAACGGATCGATCGAGACGAGCTTGAATTCCGTGTCGCCGGGCTTTCCGAACCAGGACGGATGCGGGCCGATCTTCTCGACCGGAGAAGTGTTGGTGAGGTCCGGGCGGTGATCGGTATTCAGCGCGCCTGCGGCGCTCGCGAGTGCGCGATAGATGGTGTAGCTGCCGCTATGGCTGCCGATGGCGTTCCGGTGCGCCATGTTCGTCATGGACGCCACGACCGGGCCGCGGACCATCGGATCCTGGGCTCCCCACTGGAGCGGGGTGGTCTGCTTGCGGATCTGACCGGGGTGGGACGTCAGGACGACATGCGAATTCCGATTGGTGTGGGGCATAAGCTTTCCTCGATTCCTCAGTTCATCCAATTTTTGTCGGTGGGGTTCAACCACTTGGTCGTGACCTTTTTCTTCTGCGACCAGAACTCAACGCCATCCGGACCGGTGATGTCACCGTGTCCGTAGCGCGACTCCTGGATGCCGCCGAACGAGAAGGGTTCCCGCGGCACCGGCACTCCGATATTGATGCCGACCATTCCGGCCTTGGCCTCCTGAGCAACACGCTCGGCGACCGAACCCGTCGTCGTGAAGACCGAAGCGGCATTGCCGTAGGGATTCGAATTTTCGATCGCGATGGCCTCGGACAGCGTCTTCACGCGAATGATGCTGAGCACGGGGCCGAAGAGCTCCTCGCAGGCAGCCTGCGATCCGGGTTTGACGTCATCAAGAATCGTGGGCGCCAGCCAGTGGCCTTTTTCCATTCCCTTCGGAGCCGGAATCTTCCGTCCATCGAGCAGGACCTTGACGCCCGACTTTTCTGCGCGATCAATGGCCGAGTGGAGATTCTCGAGCGACTGCGACGTGATGATCGCGCCCATGTCCTTGCCGAGCTCCGTGGCACGTGCCTTCGCGACGATGCCTTCAATGAGCTTCTCGCAGTCGCCGACGGCCACAAGAACGCTTGCAGCCATGCAGCGCTGTCCGGCGCAGCCGGTGAAGGAATCCGCGATTCCGCGCGAAGCCATTTCGAGATCGGCATCCGGCATCAGGATGATGTGGTTCTTCGCGCCGCCGAGCGCGAGCACGCGCTTTCCGTGCTGGGTGCCCCGCTCGTAAACTTTCTTCGCGACCGGCGACGAGCCGACGAACCCGGCAGCGGCAATGCCGGGATGATCGAGAATCGCTTCAACGGTATCGCGTCCGCCCTGAACGACCGTGAACACGCCATCCGGCATTCCCGCTTCCTTGGCGGCGTTTGCAATCAGGATCGAGGTGAGGGGAGTCTTGTCGGAAGGCTTCCAGATGAAGGCATTGCCGACGCCGATGGCGATCGGAATCATCCACATCGGAACCATTGCCGGAAAATTGAAAGGAGTGATGCCGGCAACCACGCCGAGCGGCTCACGGCGGTACTCGCACCAGACTCCGCGCGAGACTTCCATCTTGCCGCCTTCGTCCAGGTTCTGGAGGCTCAAGGCGAATTCCAGCACCTCCACGCCCTTCATGAGTCCGGCCTTCGCTTCAGCGGGAGTCTTTCCACATTCATCCGAAGCCTGCCTGGCGATCTTGTCGGCATCGCGGAGCAGGACCTCGCGGAACTTGAACAGGACTCCGCAGCGCTCCTTCACCGGAGTCTTCGACCAGGTCTCGAACCCCTTCCGAGCAAGCGCCACGGCAGCGTCGACGTCTTCGCGCGTGCTATGGTGGAGCGTGCCGATCGTGGATCCGGTCCAAGGGCTGGTCACCGGGCTCGTCGTGCCTTTGCCCGCCGCCCATTTGCCTCCGATGAAATTCGTGCAGTCGATCAGGGATGCAGTCATCATTTTCGTCTCCAAAACGAATCAAAGACGAAAAGTTGCCCCCAATTTTTGGTGGAATCAAGAAAAAGGGTATCCGGTACTTTTTGGCGGATCAGCGCGTCAAAAGTGGGGAGGGGGTGCAGGGTGTTGCGTTACCCGGCTTCGAGCCCCACCAGTTTTCTACTCACGCTGTCCAGGCGCTCCGCGAGCGAATCGTCATGCGCGTGGGGATTGGGAGAGCGCAACGGCCATCCGCCTCGATTCGCCTCCGCTGTTCGGTAGATCCCGACCTGGCTGAAGTAGCCACCATTGTGCTTTGGAACCTCCGGCGACAGCAGGGCATAAAGCGTGGACTGCGCGCCTTCCCACGGCTCGATCATTCCTGCCAGCCGCAGGAGCGGTCGCAGCACCGTGTTCTGCAGGAAGATCGGCATCGAAAATTTAATCAGGTTCGAACGCACCCACCCCGGGTGCACGCTCGCGGCGGTCACGCCTGTTCCGGCGAGGCGACGCCCGAGCTGTCGAGCATGGAGGAGATTGGCAAGCTTGGACTGCGCGTAGGCAGCCCAGCCGTCATATTTTCGTTTTTCGAAGTGCAGGTCGTCGAAGTCCAGCCGCCCTTCGCGCCCGAACGCCTTGTCGTGAAAGCAGCTCGAGAGATTGACGATTCGCGATGGTGCGCCGTTTTTCAGAGCAGTCAGCAGCAGCTCGGTCAGCAGAAAGTGTCCGAGATGATTCGTGCCGAACTGAAGCTCAAAGCCGTCCCGGGTTTTCCCCTGCGGCGAATTCATGATTCCCGCATTGTTGACGAGGCCATGCAGCGTTTCGTGGGTTGCGAGGAACTGGGCTGCAAACGCCCTGACGGATTCCAGGCTCGCCAGGTCCAGTTCCATGACCTGAACCTTTCCGCGAACTCCCTGGCTCGCAATTTCAGCTTGCGCCTTCATTCCTTCGGAAACGCGGCGACAGGCCAGGATAACATTCGCTCCTTGTCTCGCGAGCTGCCCGACGGTGACCAGGCCGATTCCGGAATTACCTCCGGTGATAATGAAAGCCTTTCCGCTGAGGTCGAGTGAAAGAAGCTCTTTGGGGCAAGTGTGAATCCTGGGCATGTTCAAATCCTCTTAAAAGACTGTCGGTCTCTAATATTGAACTTTAAGAGACTATCGGTCTCCAGTCAAATCCTGTGGTATCCTGTGGACATGACGAGGACTTTTCAGCGCGCGAGACGGCCGGAGCAGAAGGAGGAGCGCAGGGTGCAGCTCCTCCGGACGGCGCGCGCGATGCTGGTTCGAGACATGGACCTGGAATCCGTGAGCCTCAATGAGCTCGCGCGGCGCGCGCAGATGGCGAAATCCAACGTGTATCGGTATTTCGAGACTCGCGAAGCCCTTTTGCTCGCCCTTCTCTGGGAGGAGTGGGGTGAGTGGTATCGCGAGTTTTTCGGGGAATTGAAAATGAGCGGCTCTTTCGAGCGGAGCGTTCAGGAGCTGGTGTCACTCCTGGCGCGATCGTTGGTGCGGTATCCATTGCTTTGCGCGCTGACGGCGGCCCTGCCCACGGTCTTGGAACGAAACCTGAGCGAATCCGCCATTCGGAAGTTCAAGCGAGACTCTCTCGAGTTTTTCCTCGAGATTGGCAGCATGCTCGAGGCTCAAGCCTCCGGGCTTTCCAGTGACTCTTATGCACAGCTGCTGCATGATGGCGCCTGTCTGATGGCGGGGCTCTATCCCCATGCATACCCTTCCAAGGCGGTCGCGCGGGCGTTGAAGGCGCCCGAGCTGCAATTCTTTCGGCGTGACTTTGCGAAGGACCTGGAGCGGGTGATGCTGGCGCTGGCTTTCGCACCCGCTGCTGGACTCCCTGTTTCACCCGTCCGGAAATAGCCCGGCGATTTCGGCATCCGAAAGCTCGCGCCAACGATTCTCCGGAAGATCGCCGAGAGAGATCGACATCACGCGAATGCGCTTGAGCCTGGCGACGTTGAGGCCGACCGCCTCTGCCATGCGGCGAATCTGGCGGTTTCGTCCTTCCTTCAGCGTGATGCGAAGCTGCTTTGGCCCCATGCGTTCGACGGGACAGGGAAGCGTCAATCCGCGGTCTTCGTCGCCGATGTCGACTCCGCGCCGGAGCTGATCAATCTGCGATTCCGAAACGGATTGATGGAAGTTCACCTCGTACTCTTTTTCGTGCTGGTTCCGTGCGCGCGAAATCTGATCGGCGAGCTCCCCGATGTTCGTCAGCAGGAGCAGGCCCTCGCTCATCACGTCGAGCCTGCCGATGTAGAACACTCGTTCGGGGTAATTCAGAGCACTGATGACATTGTTTTTTACGGTCGGATCAGCCGTGCACTCGATGCCGACGGGCTTGTGGTAGGCGAGCACCACACGGCGCTTGGCCTTGAGCGAAACCGGCTTGCCGTCGACCGCGACGCGATCGGTTTCACCCACCTGGTCGCCGGGCTTCGCCCTCACGCCGTTGATCGTCACGCGCCCTGCCTCGACCCAGCGGTCGGCTTCGCGCCTGGAGCAGATGCCATGTTCGGTGAAGAACTTGTTGATGCGCACGTGGTGCCCTCAGCCGGCCCGCGCCGGCGCAATTAGCCGACCAGCGTCGGCTCAGAGATCAGAACTTCACGATCGCGTCGAGTGCTGCCGCGATGGCAGTGCGAACCGCCTGGTCCATCGATCCGCCGTGAGGATTGTAGTTTCCCTCGTTCCAGCGCAGCGGATTTCCATCCAGTGCCAGGAGTGATCCGGTGCGCACGCCGCGAAGCGTTCCGGTCACGAAGAGTGCCGCGCATTCCATTTCAACGGCAACGCACTTGGCATCGCGAAAGGTGGCCAGCTGTCCATCGATCAGTGCCGGGTAGAACAGATCGCTCGTGACGACGATTCCCTGGTGCAGGCGATGGTTGCGGGCCTTCACGGCAGACGCAAGTGCGGCGGTGATTTCAGCGTCGGCCACTGCAGGAAAGCCTGCCGGAACCATCAGGGCCGTCGTCCCGTCCTGGCGGACGGCCGCGGTGGCCACCGCAATGTCGCCGATTTGCGATTCATCCTGGAGTCCGCCTGCAGTGCCGAGGCGAATGATCGTCTTCACGCCGACATCGATCATCTCCTGGAAGCAGATCGTGGCTCCGGGGGCGCCGACGCCGTGAGAAACCACCATGACGTCCACGCCGAGGTGTCGTCCGAGATAGGAATGGTACTCGCGATTCTTCGCCAGCTCGACGGAACCTTCCATCTGAGAGGCGATCAGGGCGGCGCGCTCCGGCGCGCCACAGACGATCGCACGCTGGAAACGGGCGTCAGGGGCAAGTTTGATGTGCGGCTTCAGAGTCGATGCAGAAGAGGACATAAGGCCTCTGATTCTTATCGAAACGCGGGATTAGTGGAAGCGTGAAGATGCCTCAACGCCCTTGCCGAGGGGGTTTTTGCGGGAGAAGATTCGGGATATGACCATTCGATTTGCGTCTCTCGTCCTGTTTGCAGCCATCTGCTCCTCGGCCGACGCCTCGGAAGGCGCCTCGGAAGGCGCCAAGACGCCCTCGTTTCGCGACCAGGTCTCCGAGATCGAGCAGGCTCCGGATGGCCGGTACCGGGTGCGCTTTCAGCAGCGTGGAGTCGTGTACACTGTCGAGGAGAAGGACAAGTCCGGGGTGCAGTGCCTCATGCGGTCGGTGAAGCTCCTGAAGGACGTGAACGTCCAGTTCGATCCCGAAACCCGCAAGGTCGTGGGATGCGACGTCGTCGTTCCGAAATGATTAGTAAAAAGCGACTTTGACGCAGATCTGAACCAAAAGGTGGGCCCGACTATTTGAAAAGGGCCAGCGCTTTCGGCTTCTGCTCCTGATGATTCACCACCGGCATCGGGTAACCCCGCTTGCGAAGGGCCGCCTCGCCCATCTTCTCGGGGGCGTGGAGAACCTTCGGTGAAACGCCCTCGAGCTCCGGAATGTAGCGGGTCACGTACTTTCCTTCCGGATCAAAGCGCGAACCCTGGAGCTCCGGGTTGAAGATGCGGAAGTAGGGCTGCGGGTCGCACCCGGTCGACGCCGCCCACTGCCAGCCGCCGTTGTTGGGCGCCAGGTCGCCGTCCAGAAGCTCCTTCATGAAGTAGTTCTCGCCCCAGCGCCAGTCGATCAGCAGGTCCTTGGTCAGGAAAGAGGCCACGATCATGCGCACTCGATTGTGCATCCAGCCTTCCTGCTTCAGCTGCCGCATTCCTGCATCCACGATCGGGTAGCCTGTTCTTCCATCCTTCCAGGCGTCGAAGAGCTCCTCGTCGTTCTCCCATTTCAGGTGGGCGTACTTCTCTAAAAAGGCCGTCTTTTCGACGGATGGTTTGTGGAACAGAATCGAGTAGTAGAACTCACGCCAGGCGATTTCCTTCAGGTACTTGGTGCGTCCTCCCTCGCCCTTGAAGGCAACGTCGCCGAGGCCGAGCTCGGCGATGATCTGCGCCGAGGTGATGGATCCGTTCTTGAGATACACCGACATCTTCGAAGTGCCATCCACCGACGGAATGTCGCGCCGATCGCCGTATTCCTCGACATGCCGCTTGAACTGCTGGAGGCGTTCGAGCGCCACGAGTGATCCGGCAGCTGGAATCTCGATCGTCTGGTGCGGTCGATTCTTCTCGGCGAAGTCCTCGAGCGATTCCTCGAATGGCGCTTGATGCCCGCTCCAGATCCGCTTCCAGGTCAAAGAAAACAGGTGCGAGTCGATCTCTCCGGCTGCGCGCTTCTTGAGGTACTGAAGCCCTTTTTTCTGGAGCGCGATCCGCGACTGCGCTTCCTCGCCGCGCAGCTGGTCGAACCAGCGCTTCGCGAATGGAGAATAGACCTGGTAAAACGCCGATCCTCCGCTCGAGGGCTTGCCGACTTCCAGGGGCTCGATCAGCAGGTGGTCGCGCTCCGTGTGCACCTTCACTCCGAGCTCTTGCTGCAGGAGTCTCGTGACCCGGTCATCGCGATCACGCGCGAAGGGCTCGTAGTCGCGATTGAAAGAGAGCGTGGAGAACACGCGACCGTGCTTCTTGAGTTCGGCGTGGATCTTCGGAAGCGCCTCGTGCGGCAGGCAGTCGATCACCCAGAGATCCGACCCGATCGAACGCATTTCCTTCTGCAGTTCACGGAGTGTCTCCAGAAAGAATCCAAAACGATTGTGAGAAAAATCGGGCCGCGACAAGAACTTCGAGTCGAAGCAGAAGATGCCGACGACTCGGCCACCGTGCTCCTTCCAGCTCCA
>JBIIXZ010000257.1:0-3435 GCA_044347055.1 Bdellovibrionia bacterium
CCGATTTCAGCCGGAATTTGACCCAGGAGACCGCGCGTTGTCCCGAGTGCCATCATCAGGCTCATCGCGTCATGCATCGCCTCCAGTAATCTTGCAGTTCGCCTTCCTCCTGTGCCAGAACCGGGGGCATGTCGCTTCGGTCTTGGGCGGGGTTCCTTCCTGAAAAAACAGTGGTCATGGTTCGCCGCAGGTCCGGCGCGGCGCCTTCCATTCCGGTAGAGGAACCGGCAAATCCTGCCGAGTCGATGGCTCAGATCGCCTCGATCACCGCGTCTCTCAAACACGATCTGGCGGTTTCCAATCGTTTGCGGCCTCCTGCGGAAACGACGACACTTCCGTCATCTGCCGCTCGTGTGCTGGTCTATCTCGAAGCCGAACCCGATGCGGTGGATCGTGAGTTCCTGCTCAAGATGATGTCGGCCATCCAGCTCGTTGAAGCCGACCTCGCGATCGAATTCGGGGATTTTCCGGAGGCGCGGGCGACTGTTGCCGTTGGTATCGGCCTCAGTTCGAAAAAGGCGGCGCGGCTTCGTGCCCTGCGGCCCGACGGCTTCGAGATTCCGGCGCTTTCCGCCATCCAGCAGAATCCGGCAGTCAAGCGTGAAGCGTGGGAGAAGCTCAAGCAGCTCTCCCTCCGCCTGAAGGAGTTCGGAGCATGATTTTTCGGGGTCGGGTTCGGCTTGCAGGAGTGCTTTTCCTGGCGCTCTCTCTGGCGAGATTCGTCCAATCAGCTCCTCCTGTCGCATCGACGGAAGGGGAGGAGGCGGTTCGCGAGCGCCGGGTCTACCTGGCGGATCTCCGGGGCTCGATCAATCCGGGAGGAGCGGCATATCTCGAGCGAGTGATCGAGCTGGCTCGCGAGGACGCGCTCGCCGAGGCGGTGCTGATCCAACTCGACACTCCGGGCGGACTCCTTTCCAGTACCCGGCAGATGATTCAATCGATCTCGAAATCGAAGGTGCCGGTGCTCGTGTATGTCGGACCTTCCGGAGCCTCGGCGACTTCCGCGGGGGCCATTCTTCTGGTCAGTTCGCATGGCGCCGGAATGGCGCCGGGAACCAATGTCGGTGCCGCACATCCGGTGGGTTCGCAGGGCGAGGACATCGGCAAGGACCTGCGTGAAAAGGCAGTGAACGACACGGTCGCGATGATGAAGAGCATGGCCGAGGAGCGTGGGCGTCCCGTCGACCTGGCCGAAAAGATGGTGCGCTCGAGCTCCAGCTTCACCGCTCGCGAGGCGCTGGAAAGCCACCTGATTGATGCGATGACCGAAGATGCGGCGACGTTCCTCAAGGCGCTCGATGGACGAAAGGTGCGAGTCGAAGGCTCGGGTCGCGAAGTCACCCTCAGGCTCTCTTCGCCCACGCTCGTGCCTGTCGAGATGAGCTGGGGACAAAAGCTGCTGCATTTTCTGGCGGATCCGAACATCGCCGCGGTGCTGATGTCGCTCGGAACACTGCTGATTTACGTCGAAGTCACGAATCCCGGCATCACGATTGCCGGAGTCCTGGGCGGCGTTTGCCTGATTGCAGGGTTCATGTCCTTTCAGCTTCTGCCCATCCGTACGGGAGGATTGCTCCTGCTGCTGCTCGGGCTGGTGATGCTGGTGGTCGAGGCTTTCACTCCGGCCCATGGTGCTCTGGCGGTCGGCGGATTGATCTCGCTCGTGCTCGGAATCCTCTGGGTGATGGATCCGTCGGGCGGTGCTCTTGCGATCAGCCCCACGGTGTGGATTCCGATGGTCATCGTCTTTGCAGGAGTCGCCCTGCTCTTGGGCTGGGCGACTGCGCGCTCGCGGAGGCTGGTCGAACGAGCGCTGCGCCAGATGAAGGGGGCGGGATACGGCGGGCTCGAGGGCTACTCGGGAACGGTCGATTCCGTGAATCCGAACGATCGTCAGTCCGGAACAGCGCTTTTTCGAGGCGAGATCTGGAACATTCGCGCGACCTCGGGAGAACTCGAACTCGGCGAAGTGGTGAAAGTTGTGGAAGTGGAAGGTCTGACGGCCCGGGTCGTTCCCGAGCGTCAGCAGAAACAAGGAGAGAAATGATGGAGCTGCTATCTGGTGGTTTTCTCTTCATCCTCATCGTTGCGGGCACGATCCTGTCGATGAGCGTGAAGGTGCTGAATGAATATGAGCGCGGAGTGGTCTTTCGCCTCGGACGAATCATTGGCGCCAAGGGCCCGGGCTTGATCCTGCTGGTGCCTTTCATTGACAAGATGTTCCGGGTCGACACCCGCGTCGTGACGCTGGATGTGCCGCCGCAGGATGCAATCAGCCGCGACAACGTCACGATCAAGGTCAATGCGGTGGTGTACTTCCGCGTGGTCGATCCGAACCGTGCGGTGGTCGAAGTCGAGAACTACCTTCTGGCCACGTCGAAGCTCGCGCAGACGACGCTTCGCTCGGTGCTCGGCCAGGTCGAGCTCGACGAGCTGCTGGCTTCGCGCGAAGCGATCAATCACCGGCTCCAGACCATTCTCGACCAGCAGACCGAGCCGTGGGGCGTGAAGGTGTCGAACGTCGAAGTGAAGCAGATCGACCTGCCGGTCGAGATGCAGCGCGCGATGGCTCGCCAGGCGGAGGCCGAGCGTGAGCGCCGCGCTAAAGTCATTGCGGCAGAAGGAGAGCTTCAGGCGTCGCAGAAGCTTTCTGAAGCGGCGGCCGTCATGGCCTCGAGCCCGACGACCTTGCAGCTTCGCTACCTGCAGACGCTCGTGGAGATTTCCAACAACGGCAAGGCCACGGTCATTCCGCTGCCGATCGATGTCCTGCGTCAGATCACTGGCGCTTCCGGAAAAGCCTGAAGCAGCTGACGGAGGCCGTGGATCCTTGCCGGCGAAAAGTGCTGGCATTGATCCACGGCCACCCTCACACTGTTCTCAGGCATGATGCCGTACTCGAAGGGGAGAAGGATTCTCCCCGTTTTTTTTGGAACACTCCTGCTCCTCCCGCATCTCGTCGGAACCGCGCATGCCGCGGTCGATCCGATGAGGAATTCCGATGAAGCCCCGAAAATCCGCGTTCTCCTGAAGGAAAAGGTGCGATCGCTCGAAATCTCCGGATGGGATGTCGAGGCGATCATTCCCCGGTCCGTCGTTCAGCGCGTGAGGCGAGTGGGACGGCAGGCTTGGAAATGGAAGTGCCATGCTGATCGCGTGGAGCTCGATGGAATGGCTGGCGTTCAATCGCGTGGACCCGTGGAGATCCAGAGTCCCGCAGGCACTCTTTTTTGGGGTGCCACCCTCCTTCGTGAATCCATCATCCTGCACCCTTCGAAGGGCGGCTGCTCCGTCGTCAACCGTCTCGACATCGAAAAGTACCTCGATGGCGTCGTGAACGGAGAGTTTTCCTCGAAGTGGAATCCTGAGGCCGTTTCGGCACAGGTCATTGCCGCGCGTTCTTATGCGCTCTATCAGATGCGCGAGGCCCGG
>JBIIXZ010000258.1:0-3423 GCA_044347055.1 Bdellovibrionia bacterium
GACGAAATGCGCCCAGCTGTCTTCCGTTCATTTGTTGCGACACGAAAGACTGCTAGAATGATCGATAGGGATTCCGTCTAACTTCCTGAGGCGCTGATGGCATTCAGTACGAGAAGAGGTTTTTGGAATTTATGCTTAGGCTTGACTGCCGTCTGTCATGCCTTGGCGGCTTCTGATGTTCCGAGTGACACGTTAAAAGTGAGTGCGAGGAGCCTGGAAGCTCCAGCGGCTGCCATTCTTTGCCTGCATTGACGTTGGCCCCAAAAACCGAAGCATTTTGAATTTAAGTCTTCCTGCATCAAAATGGTGGCCAGTCCACCAGGAAGGAAGACGAAATGAAGAAGCGATATACCGAAGAACAGATTGTCCAGGCCCTGAAGCGGGTTGAGCAAGGGACGACGATCAAGGAGCTCTGCCGCGATATGGGCGTCTCTGAGCCCACCTATTACCACTGGAAAAAGAAGTTCGGCGGCATGGAAGTCTCCGACGTTAGGCGGCTCCGTTTGCTCGAAGACGAAAATAACCGCCTCAAGCGACTGGTGGCCAACCAGGCCCTCGATATCGCCATGCTCAAGGAGATCACCTCTCGAAAGTGGTAGGGGCCGCCGCCAAGCGTGCTGCTGCGACTCACCTCAAAGAGAAGTTCAAGGTGAGCGAACGGCGCGCTGCTGGGGCTGTAGGACTGAGTTCTGCGACTCTCTACTACAAGCCAAAGCCCAGAGGCGACGGTCCGATCGAATCCAGAATGAAGGAAATTGCAGAGAGATTTCGGCGCTATGGTCGGCCAAGGATCCATGTCCTCTTGAAGCGCGAGGGGCTCGTGACAAATCCAAAGAAAACGACTCGATTGTATCGGAAAAACAACCTCCAGCTGAGCAAGCGAACGAGACGAAAGACCGCCAACATCATTCGGATTCCGCGCCCGAAGGCGACTCGTCCGAACGAGGTCTGGTCCATGGATTTTGTCTTCGACGTTCTGCTCTCCGGAAGAAGGATTAAGATTTGGCCGATCGTCGATGACTACTCGAAGCGATGCGTTTCGGTCGTCATTGATCGCAGCATCACCGGGAAGGATCTAGTCGATCACTTCGAGAGACTGTCTCAGCTCCCGAAACGGCTTCGCTCGGATAATGGCCCGGAATTCCAATCAAGAGCACTTCTCGATTGGATCGGGTCTAAGAACGGTGCGATCGAGCATGAGTTCATCCAGCCCGGCAAGCCAATGCAGAACGCCTACATTGAGAGCTTCAATGGGCGACTGAGGGACGAATGCCTGAACGAAAACGTGTTCACAGATCTGGACGACGCTCGACAAAAGATCGCAGCGTGGTTGACGGAATATCACTCCATCAGGCCGCACAGCTCACTGGGAATGAAAACGCCGGAAGAGTTTGAAAGAGAGATGGGAACAGGCTAGTAACGCGGCGAGACTTAAGTTCCGACTGCTCGGAGAATGGGGCCAACGTCAATGAAACATCCTGCTGCTAATTGACTTGAAGGCTTGTGCTATCATTTCTGGCAGTTAATCAGGAAAAATCTATAGTTTCAAAATTCCAATCCTTGTGACCTGCCCGCCGCGCATCATTTACCTGACTCAAGTGAATTGATTTACAAAACTCCGCGCTAGTGAGTTCCCCATTTGGCCCAAGGACCCAAGCCGTAGGCTGGTCCGCGGGAGAAACAAAAAAGCCTATGCATCCGGTAAAGGACGCATGGGCTCAAGGGTTCGAGATCTTCAAAAATCTCCTCAAGCGCGAGAAGCATTTCGGGAGCAAAAAAGAAGCATACTCACGACATTTCAAGAAATAATTTGAAATATCGGACTTGGCTTTGTCAGGCCCCTTCGAGTGTTTTTAACGATTTGTGTTTGTTTGTGATTTCCATTTCGGCTGCTTTTCAGCTTCCTAATAATGGCGGAGAGAGAGGGATTCGAACCCTCGTATGGTGTTACCCATAACACGCTTTCCAAGCGTGCGCCTTCAACCACTCGGCCACCTCTCCGCACTCGGGGTACCGAAGTGGGATAGCACGGCCGGCCAGCTGCCCCAAACGGATTTTCCATGGACCGGCGCGCCTTTCTCCCGGAGGGCTCTCGGGGTAGGGTGCCCTCTATGAACATCCTCATGACGGGCGCATCCCGTGGCATCGGTCTCGAATTCGTGCGGCAGCTTTCTCAAAAAGAGCACCAGATCGTGGCTGCGTGCCGGCATCCGGAGCAGGCCCGCGAGCTCCAGGAGCTTGCCGGGTCCAGTGCCGGCCGCGTGCGGGTCGTGGCCGTCGACGTGGAGGACAAGCGCGCTTCCGAGCTTCTCGCCGCCGAGGCCGAAAAGCTGGGGTCGATCGACCTGTTGATCAATAATGCCGGCATTTATCCCGAGGGCGAGACGGCCGAGGACTTTGAGCACGGGTTCCGGGTCAACTCGATTGCCCCGTACCTCATCACCAAAAGGCTCCTTCCGTTCCTGAAGAAGTCGAAGCAGCCCAAGGCCCTCTTCCTGACCAGCATGATGGGTTCGATTGCTGACAATACTTCCGGCGGAAGCGTGGCCTACCGTGCTTCGAAGACCGCCCTGAACATGATGGTCCGCTGCCTGACTCTGGCCGAGCCCTGGCTCACGACGGTGCTGATGCACCCGGGCTGGGTCAAGACGCGAATGGGTGGACCTGACGCCCTGATCTCCACCACGGAATCGGTGCAGGGAATGCTTCGCGTGGTCGATGGCCTCAAGCTCGAGGACTCAGGTTCCTACCTCGATTACGAGGGCGACGGCCTGCCCTGGTAATGGTCCATGTTCTCGCGCTCGAGCTGGAAGTTCTTCAGAACCTTCCTGCGCTCGCCTCTGCACATGGGCGGAGTGATTCCATCCTCACGCTTCCTGGCCGGAGCGGTTGCCGACACGATCACTCGGCTGACGCCCGATCCGGCGACTCCCCTCATTGAAGTCGGTCCCGGCACCGGAGCGCTGACTCGCGCACTGGTCCGGCTGGGCCATCCGCTGGTCCTTCTGGAGCGGAACTTCGAATTCGCCCGCGAGCTTTCCGTCCGCTATCCCGATGCCCGGGTGATCTGCGAAGACTTCCTGACGACCACGGCTTTCGCGACGGGCAATCGTGGAGCCGTAGTCGTGTCCTCGCTTCCGATTCGAAGCCTGCCGCATCCGGAGTTGTTTCGGGCCCGCTTTCAGGAGCTGCTTCTGGGAGGAGCCGTGCGCGCCATCGTCCAGTACAGTTATGGACTTCGTGATCCCTTGGAATTATCCGATGAACTCATCACGGCTTCACGCCGTCGATTCGTTCTCCTGAACTTTCCGCCAGCATTTGTCTGGACCTATCGCTTGAGTCAGTGACTCAGCGGCACGACCCCGTGGAGTCCTGGGCCTCCATGCGTCTTTCGCAGGAATTCACCGGGGCGAGGTCGAACCG
>JBIIXZ010000077.1:0-11605 GCA_044347055.1 Bdellovibrionia bacterium
CTGTGGTGAGGAAGAACTGCGGCTGCAGGACATTGAGCTGCACGCGCT
Organism: Bdellovibrionia bacterium; assembly: GCA_044347055.1. Classification (GTDB taxonomy): domain Bacteria; phylum Bdellovibrionota; class UBA1018; order UBA1018; family UBA1018; genus CAIOHW01. The sequence continues at coordinate 49 of JBIIXZ010000077.1, forward strand.
GGAACTGGTAGCCCAGCCGTGCCTGCGCCCCGAACGAAAACTGCTGCGAGATGCCGAGCTGGAATCCTTGTGCATCGGTCTTTTGCGGGGCGAAGGGCGTCAGCTGGGGTCGCGCGTCCGAGAGCACCTGGCCCGTGGCGCTGAGCTGCGGCGAGAACAGCAGGCTCGCTTCGCGTGAGCGGAGCAGGGCGCCTCGACTGGTCTCCTCGGCCGAGCGCACGCCTTCGTTTCCTTTCCGCACTTCTCCCAGGTACTGCTCCAGGGTCAGCGAGGGCGCGTTGGCCGCGAATGTCGCCGAGGCTGAAAGCAGCAGGACCGTGGAGAGGACTCGTGTTGCCGGATTCATTTTCTTGCTCTCTTTCGTCGGGATGAATTCTTCTGGGATGGAGTCCTGGTTTCGGAACGGATTCCGAACCAGATCATGTCGATCCAATCGGTGAACACCTGCTCGCGAAACTTCGGATCCGCGAGGTTTCTCTTGTGGAACTTGGCGGCAAGCTTCGAGGTCCTCAGGACCTGGCTGATCGCGCCATACAGAAGCCCTGCAGCATGAAGCGGATCGACGTGCCGCTGGATGATGCCGGATTTCCGGCCGCTCTCGAAGAAATCGCGAATCAGGTTCACGGTCTGGAGGAAGGTGTCCCGGAAGAGCCTCTCGGCAATGGGAATTCCCCCGTCGCATTCGCGGCTGACGATGATGGAGACATCCGGTTGCTGAATCCGAAGATTGGCCTGTTCGACGGAGAACTGCAGCAGCGTCTGCCGGAACCGGTCTGCTCCCTGTTGCGCGTTTTCCGGCGTGAGCAGCTGCCGAGCCACATCGAGTTCGCTTCGGCCGTAGGGCTCGATGCAGGCCGCGTAAAGGCCTTCCTTTCCGGAAAAATGATAGCTCACCATCGCGAGGTTCACGCCTGCCGCTTCGGCAATGTCGCGGACCGAGGTTCCGTCGTAACCTCGCTGCGCGAAGAGGCGTGTCGCCGCGTCCAGAAGGGCTCGGCGCGTGTCGCGTCCGGAGCGCGAAGCGGCGCGGGGAGGCAGGGCGGGTTCCATGACGCTTAGTTTAAAAGGTCTTGAACTATTGGTCAAACGTTTGTTTAATTCGGTCATGTCTCAGGACAAACCTCAGGAATGGTCGCGGCAGGGTTATTGGCAGGGAAGGTTCGAGCGCTCCGATACCCCGTGGGAGCTCGGGCATCCCTCGTCGGCGCTTTTTGAAGCTTTCGATGCACTGCCTTCGGCAGGAGTCGGGCTCGGGTCGGGGGCGAGGGTCGTGATCCCGGGCTGTGGCACCGGTTCGGATGCCCTGGAACTCGCCAGGCGCGGGCTTCGCGTCACCGCCATCGACTGGTCATCTCACGCGCTCGCGCGCCTGAAGGAGCGCGCGCAGGATGCCGGCCTCTCGGGTTCGCTTGCAGCAGTCGCCGGAAATTTCTTTGAAGTGCCGCCACAGCCGGTGGATGCCTTTGCCGAGCATACTTTCTTTTGTGCGATCGATCCGTCGCAGCGTCGCGCCTATGCCGAGAGAGCGGCGCAATGGGTGAGGCCCGGAGGAGTGCTGTTTGGAAACTTTTTTGTGCTCGAGTCGTCGCAGGACTGGCAAGGGCCTCCTTTTGTGAGCACGAAGGAGTCGCTCGTTCGCGACCTGTCCGGCTTTTTCGATTGCCTGAAGCTCGAGCCCGCGCGACGGCCGGAGCCTGATCGCCGTCCCGGAATGGAGTGGATCGGAATCTTTCGGAGGACGTCGGCATGAAGGCCGGCACGGTGCTCTGGATTGCCGGAGCTTCCAGTGGAATCGGTGCCGCGGTCGCCCGGGAGTGGGTCCGCCGCGGAGGAAGAGTAGCGCTTTCGGCCCGGCGCCTCGAGCGTCTGGAGGCGCTGGTTTCGGAGCTCGGAGGCGAGCCTCGCGCGCTTGCCATTCGCTGTGATGTCACGCAGGCAGGAGACTGCGAGCGGGCGGTGGCCGAAGTCACCTCTCGCTGGGGCGGAATCGATCTGGCGTTCGCGAATGCCGGCTTCGGAGTCTCCGCAGAGTTCGAGGAGCTCACGGATGACGATTATCGGCGTCAGTTCGAAACCAATGTTTTTGGAGCGCTTCGCGTCGCCCGCGCCGCCTTTCCTGAACTCAAGCGCACAGGGGGACTGTATGCCGTCACCTCGAGTGTGCTGGGTCATGTTTCGCTTCCGGGCGGAACACCCTACGCCATGAGCAAGTTCGCTGTTCGTGCCTTCGCCGAGGCCCTGCGCGTCGAGTGGCAGCGTCATGGAGTCGGAGTCACGCTCATCAGTCCGGGATTCGTCGCAAGCGAGATCCGCCAGGTGGACAATGACGGGCGCTATCATCCGGATGCTCGAGATCCAGTGCCGGAGTGGCTTGTCGTTCCTGCCGAAGCTGCCGCCCGCGAGATCGCCGATGCCTTGGAGGCACGCGAGTCCGAACGTATCGTGACCCGCCACGGCAAGGTGCTCGTGCTCCTGAATCGGCTCTTTCCAGCGCTCGTGCGCCGGTTCATCATTCCTCGATTTGCGACTCCTCCGGGCCAGAAGGGCTGGAACCGGAAGCGCTGAAGGCTCGCAGCGCCTCGTCGAGCGCCATCATCGGAAAATAAGCCGGGTAGAATTCGTAGCGAAAATTGACCGTTCCCGGAAAGACCATGCCGAGATGTCGGGGTTCGTCCCAGAAGCCCGACTCCTGCTGGCGCGAGACCAGGAACTCGAGTCCGCGGTCGATCGACTGCATCGCCCGCGAGCTACGAGCGGGATTTTTCGTGCAGGCCAGAAGCCCCAGCAGGGCCCACGCCGTCTGAACGGTGCTCGACTCGCATCGGCTGCCGTCTTCGTGCTCACCCCAGCCGCCATCGGGGTTCTGCATCTTCAGGTAGAAATCGACTGCGGGAGCCGCCCACTCGCGCTTCGGGCGACGGTCGATGGCTCGGAGTCCGCGAACGCTGAAGGCGGTGCCGTAAATTTTGCGGACGCCGTAATTTCCGATCCAGGTACCGTCCTCTTCGCGCGTCGACATCAGGAACGTGCGCGCCTGGTCGAGCGCCGCTTCGATCCGGGATTGGAGAGGCGATCTCCGGAAGAGCGCGAGTGCCTCCACCACCTTTCCGGACACATCCGCCTTGGTCCGATCGAAGATTTCGGTCGGAATGTCCTGGAACGGAATCCTGCGGTTCCACCACGCAGGATTCGAGAGGCGCGGCTTTTCATACGGCGCGAAGCCGCCATCGGGAGCCTGGAAGCCGAGCAGGAACTCCGCCGCGGTCGTCGCCTGGACATCCGAGAGAAAGTCGTCGCCGCGATGGCGATGGAGCGCGAGCAGCGCCAGGGCCGTGCAGTCGGTCACGGGATAATGATCGTGCCCGCGACCGAAGCTGAACCCGGCAGGAGCGGCAGCGATGTTGCGGCACCAGTCTCCGCGAGTGTCACGGATCTGCTGTTCGGAAAGCCAGCCCATCGTCGAGTCGAGCTCCGGCGTGCGGCTTTCAAACGCGGAGCAGAAAAACGAGGTGTCCCAGATCGTACTGAGATTGGTCTGGAGGCGCCATTCGGGTTTCAGTAGCGAAGCGCGCGCGTCCTCGACCGCGTAATCCAGAAGCGCGTCGAGGGCTCGCTGCTTGCGCACCCTTTGCCAGGCGGTCGGCGACTCGAGCCGATCCCAGTAGAGGGCGCAGAAGAACGCCGCGTAAGGATTTCCTCCGATGTCGCCATTCGATTCCGTGAATGAGGCGATCCGGTCCTCGGCCCGGGCGCGCAGCAGGTCGACGCGAGGTAGCTCGCCGGCAAGTCCTCCGAGCCTTCGAAGGGCGCCGCGCAAGAAGCCCGGTGAAGTCTCGGGCTTCAGGAATTCGGAGAATTCCGTGCGCAGCGTTTCCGTTTCGGTCGGCAGAGTTGCCGCAATGGTCCGCGCCGGAATCGATCCGAGCAGCGCCATCGGAATCGAGACGGTTCGGATCCAGTAGGCCGTCAGTTCAATTCCCGCGCGCTCGGGAGCGAGCAGGAGCTCGAGCGGAAGTTTCGGAATGCGCTCCCAGGGAAGGAGCCCGAGGAGCCCGAGAAAGACCTCGGTCGAACGAAAAAGCGCCTCCGCTGAAGCGGATTTCAACGACTCTTCGAGGAAGTGTTTCATGCGCTCGAGGGAGCGTCCTGCGAGAGCGCGTTCCTGCTCGTCAGGCCAACCGAACTTCAGGTCGACCAGGCGGAGCGCAAGTGCACCCTCGAGCGTCAGTGAGCGATGCCCCGGCCGCCCGCGATACGGGCTGAGGCTTCCATCATCATTCAAAGTGCGCAGGATATATCGTGCCGCTCCGCGCGCGCGCCCTTCCGTCAGCCAGCGTGCGCCATCCGAGAGCAGTGCTCCGAGCAGAATGAATTGCGCACTGGGGGCCGCATTCAGTTCGAGCTCGCCTTCCCAGAATGTTCCGCCGCGCCTCAGCTTCAACGCGGCAGTTCGGGCCCTTTCCAGGGAATGATGCAGGCGTTTCCAGTCCGTCATTTCGAAAAGAGCGTCGCAGACGGAGGGCTGGAAATTCAAGGACGAGTTGCCTACACTGTCGGGCAAGGGGGTCCAAGGATGGATCTGAAGCCCGACGTCCTGATCGTAGGCGCAGGTATTTCCGGAACGGCGATGGCGATCTCGCTTCGCCGTCGTGGTCTTTCCGTTCTGCTGGTCGAGCGCGACGCGCAGGTGCGCGAGCGCTTCAAGGGAGAATACCTCCAGCCCGTCGCCGTGCAGCGACTGGAAAAGTTGGGGCTGGGGCAGGTGATCGATGGAGCCCTGAAGGACGGCGAGGCCACGGCGATTCGTGAGCTTCGGTTCCGTGATCTTGCCTCTGGAAGCCTGCTTTCCAAGGCGTTTTCCTTCATTTCGGGTTCCGGCACCTCGGGCGAACCGCTTTCCGATGTGCTGGTCCGTTATCCCCAGGGCAGTCGTGGAATTTCCATCTCGCAACACGCCCTTTCCGCTCGCCTGCGCGAGGTGGCTCGACTGGAGCTGCAGGGTGACTTTCTGGAAGGCGTGGAGCTGAAGCTGCAATCGAAGAACCTGGATCGGCCGAGGTTCCTGGCAAATGGAGTGCGCATCCTGCCTCGCCTGGTGATCGGCGCGGATGGACGCAACAGCACGGTTCGAGGCTGGATGGGAGGGCCGAAGGCCGCTGCCACCGGAAAGCCCGTGGTCGGCGCTGAAACCGAATTCCTGGTGGGCGTGGATTTCGAGACGGACGCCAGGCTTCCGCATCGTTACGAAGTGATCAGGACTGCAGGCGAGGGGACGTTTTCGTTCTTCCAGCTCTCCAGCGGCAGGCAGCGCCTGTACTGGAACACCCAGGACGCCACGGCTGGAAAGCAGGGCTGGCGTGAGCGGATTTCCGCCATCCTCGATTCGCAGGTCTCGCAACAGCTCGGACAGAAGTCCGAGATCGGCCAGCTTGCGGGAGCTCCGGCGAACACGGCCTGGATGGGGCCCGTGGGCAAGGGGCGTTTCCTTCTCGTGGGCGACGCGGTCGCGGTCACGACTCCGCTGGGAGGCCAGGGCATGGCATTCGCGCTGGAGCAGGTGGAGCGCCTCGCGGAGGAAATTCCTGCGCTCTTCAAAGGCTCGACGGGTGCTCGGAGGCTATCGGTCGAGCAGCTCCGTCGCGTCTCGCGCCGGCATCACGCCAGTTCCAGGCGGTATTTTCATCACATCAACCTGATGAACCTGTTTCTCTATCACCTGTGCTTCAGCCGCTCGAGAGTGGCCCGTCATCTGAGCCGTGCCGTCTTCTCGCACTGGAATCAGAATCCCGACGCCCGTGAGCTCGTTGCTGAATACTTTGCCGGAACCCGAGTCAGCGGTTTGACGCCTCTTCGGATTGCCGAATTGCTGGGACTCCCCGGATTATCCCGCGTACGGTCGCTTTCCCGGCTGGATACGATCACTTGAAACTATTTTCTTGAGTTCGTGCGTGCTGCAACCGATCCGTCAGGCATGAAGAAGATTTTGATGCACGGTGTTTTCGGTGGGCGTTCCCTCCAAGCGTTGGGATGGATGGCATTGTCGGTTTTGTCGGCAGTTCCGGCCCTCGCAAATCAGGCAGCCAACCCCGCACTGGAGCTGGGCTATAAATTCTTCAACGGTCCGAACACGGCTTCCGGTTCGCAGGGCAACCTTCAGGGATCCAGCGCCTACGTCTTGAACTTTCGAGCCGAAAATCGTCGAAATGTCATCCGCATCCACACTGCCGCCCAGTTTGAATACGCCAGCGGCAGCGCGCCGATTTCCAGCAGCACTGCTTCAGATTCCTACACGATGTACGGTGCCGCGTTTCTTCCTGGCTTTTACGTTTATCCGTTCCGCGAAGGGCGAGTGATGCCGTTCATCGGAGCCTCGGGCATCGCAGGCTGGTACATGATGAATGTCTCGAACGCCTACACCCAGTCGCTGAGTTTCGGCTACGAAATCGGTGCGGGGGTCGACCTGCGTGTCGGTACCGGCAACGCCAAAACGTGGCGAGTACGTAGTGCTTTTACCAACCACTCCGCCTCGCTCGGAGGAAATACTTCAGGAGTCAGCCTCAACGGCTTCATGCTGAGCCTGGGCATGGCCTACTGATCCGGCGCTGAGCCCGCAAAAGTTTGAAGAAGGGGCTGCGAGAGCAGTCCCTTCTTTTTTTGTTTTGGCCGGTCGGATCCCGAGGGGGGCACCGGACCGTTCACTTTGCCGCTCTGTGTTGCGAGTTTTTGATCTTCCTTGCCCTAAGACCATCTAAGGCCCTCTCCAGCCGGGTTTTTCCATCCGCTCCGCGGAGTTAACGCAGCTCTCAATGACTATTCCTTGTGGGTCCATATAAGGCACACCACAATAGGTAGTGGTGTCCTTTGACAGCCGAGCCTGACGGCCTCAACGTCAATTCATCAGGAGAACACAGGCTCATGGACAAGACGACGGACAAGGCGACGCTCAACGGAAAGTCAGCTCAGGCAGGAACTTCCACTCACAGTGGTGGCGTCAAGAAAGTCTCTCAGGTGCTTCAGTCACGCTCCCGGGCCACCACGCCTTCGCGTGTGTCCCAGCAGGACACGATCAGCATTGCGCGTCGATTTACCGTCGCGGATCGGAATCCTTTGGATGCAGTCGAGTATCGAAAGGCCTCGTCCAAGATCAAGGACACCGACGGCCGTACCGTGTTTGAAATGAAGGACGTCGAAGTGCCTGCCGCCTGGTCGCAGCTCGCCATCGACATTCTCGTCTCGAAATATTTCCGCAAGGCCGGCGTTCCCGGCACCAACCACGAGACCTCCGTCCGGCAGGTCGTTCGCCGTGTGGCTCGCACGATCCGCACCGAAGGCGAAAAAGCCGGATACTTTTCCACTGACGACGCACAGGCCTTCGAAGACGAGCTGAGCTACCTGCTCATCCACCAGATCGGAGCCTTCAATTCTCCCGTCTGGTTCAACTGCGGCCTTCATCACGAGTACGGCATCGAAGGATCGGGAGGAAACTTCACCTGGGATGCGCGATCCATGCGCGTCGTCGAGACCAAGGACTCGTACTCTCATCCGCAGTGCTCGGCCTGCTTCATCCAGTCGGTCGACGATGACCTGATGTCGATCTTCCAGCTCGCCAAGAACGAGGCGCGGCTCTTCAAGTTCGGCTCCGGCACCGGAACGAACTTTTCTGCGATTCGCGGCAACACCGAGAAGCTTGCCGGCGGCGGCACCTCGTCCGGCCTCATGAGCTTCCTCGAAGTGCTGGATCGAGGCGCAGGTTCGACCAAGTCGGGGGGCACCACCCGGCGCGCCGCCAAGATGGTCTGTCTCGACATGGATCATCCGGAAATCGTGGATTTCATCACCTGGAAGAGCCGCGAGGAGAAGAAGGTGGCAGCTCTCATCGCTGCCGGTTATTCCTCCGACTTCAACGGAGAGGCCTACCGCACGGTGGCGGGACAGAACTCCAACAACTCCGTCCGCGTTTCCGATTCGTTCATGCAGGCCGTTGAAGAAGGAAAGAAGTGGGATACCCGCGCCCGCACGACCGGACAGATCGTAAATACGTACGAAGCGCGTTCGCTCTGGAAGATGATCGCCGAAGCCGCCTGGGCCTGCGCCGATCCGGGCCTTCAGTACGACACGACCATCAATGAGTGGCACACTTGCCCGAACACCGATCGGATCTACGCCTCGAATCCCTGCTCGGAGTACATGTTCCTCAATGACAGTGCCTGCAACCTCGCGTCGCTCAATCTCGTGAAGTTCCTGCGGGATGACGGAAGCTTCGATATCGACGGCTACCGCCATGCCTGCCGCATCTTCATCATTGCTCAGGAAATCCTGGTTGGGATGTCGAGCTATCCCACCGAACGAATCGCCGAAAATTCGCACCGGTTCCGTCCGCTCGGCCTCGGTTACGCCAATCTCGGAACGCTGCTCATGCTGAAGGGAATTCCCTACGACAGCGACGAGGGACGAACCTGGGCCGCGGCGCTCACGGCCATCATGTGCGGGCACGCCTATGCCGTCAGTGCGGAGGAGGCCGGAATCATGGGGCCCTTTGATGGCTTTGCAGTAAACCGCCAGCCGATGCTGAACGTCATTCGCAAGCATCGCGATGCCGCCCGGAAAATTCCGGAAGGACTTGCCCCGCGCGAACTGGTGGCGGCCGCCCGCGAGGATTGGGATGCAGCAGTCGCCTTGGGCGAAAAGTTCGGCTTCCGAAACTCGCAGGTTACCGTGCTTGCACCCACCGGCACGATCGGGCTGCTCATGGACTGCGACACGACCGGAATCGAGCCGGATTTTGCGCTCGTGAAGTTCAAGAAGCTCGCGGGAGGCGGGTACTTCAAGATCGTGAACAACTCCGTGCCGACGGCGCTCCAGAACCTCGGCTACTCTGAGTCGCAGATCCGCGACATCATCGATTACGTTCTCGGCAAGGCCTCGTTTGAAGGCACGCCGCACGTCCATCGCCAGTTCCTGCGGTCGAAGGGCCTGCTCGACGCGGAAATCGAGAGGCTGGAGAAGGCCCTTCCGGGCACCTTTGAGCTCTCGAGCGCATTCACCCAATGGGGAATGGGCGAGGAAACGCTGAGGCGCCTGGGCATTCCGGAAGCGGAATTCCAGAAGCCGAGCTTCAACTGGCTGACCTGGGCCGGACTCACGCAGGCGCAGCTGAGCGAAGCGAACGAAGCGATCTGCGGCACGATGACCGTCGAGGGCGCGCCGCACCTCAAGACCGAGCATCTGGCAGTGTTCGACTGCGCCAACAAGTGTGGTGCGAAGGGCACGCGCTTCATCGCGCCCATGGGCCATGTGCGGATGATGGCGGCTGCTCAGCCCTTTCTCTCGGGGGCCATCTCGAAGACGGTCAACCTGCCGCATGAGACCACGGTCGAAGAGATCGAGGAGATCTACTACCAGGGCTGGAAGCTTGGCCTGAAGGCCGTCGCCCTCTATCGCGATGGCTGCAAGCTCTCGCAGCCTCTGTCCACCAAGTCGGACAAGAAGGACGAGAAGACTTCCGAGAAGAGCGGCGAGCGGAATGCTTCGCCGGCGGCCGCGACCGAGGCGAAGTCGATTCTGCCCCAGGCGGTCACGAGCGAGGCGAAGTCGGTTCTAGCGCAGTCGGGCTCTGCCAACGCCGATGCCGTGGCTGCCTCTCTGCACGGCACTCGTCGCAAGCTACCGAACAAGCGCCGCGGGCTGACGCAGGAGGCGCAGGTGGCGGGGCACAAGGTGTACATCCGCACTGGAGAGTACGACGACGGAGCGCTCGGCGAGATCTTCATCGACATGCACAAGGAAGGTGCCGCCTATCGTGCGATGATGAACTGCTTCGCGATCTCGGTGTCCCTCGGACTCCAGTACGGAGTGCCGCTCAAGGAGTTCGTCGACAAGTTCACTTTCACGCGTTTCGAGCCGTCAGGTCCGGTGAACGGACATCCGAACGTCAAGATGGCCACCTCCATCGTGGACTACATCTTCCGCGTGCTCGGCATGGAATACCTCGGCCGCACGGATTTCGTGCAGGTGAAGCCGCAGGTGGCTCCGGTCGACATCACGGACGGCGCAGTGCCGGCTGGAGCGTTCCGCGTGTCAGGTGCGGCGGGCGCATCCGGCGCACCCGTCTCCATGGTGCAAGACTCGTCCGTCGCGAGTGCGCAGGGTGAGTCGACGCTCTCCGGCCATCTGGCCGAGATGATGGGAGATGCCCCGCCGTGCGACAGCTGCGGACACACCACGGTACGAAACGGCGCCTGTTACAAGTGCCTGAACTGCGGCAACAGCATGGGCTGCAGCTGAGCCGGATGTTTTTTCCCTGATCCGGCCGCCGCAGGCCCGATCAGGATGCCTGCCTTCTCGTCCATCAGGAGTGCCGCCTCCCCTAGGGCGCCAACTGACTGCTGGACGAGAAGGCGGAATCTTTCGCTGGGAGGGCGGGGGACGGGGCCGAAGGAGAGGATCCCGCGCGACGCCCGCTGGCCAGCTTCTCCGCCACTGTTGCTGCTACGATCGAGGCAATTCCGTGGACGAGTCGTCGTTCGGCGGCGCGAAGAGGGATCGAGCCTCGTGCTGTGTTCGGCGGCGCGAAGTAGGCCGGACCCCGTGCTTGGCGCCGTGGACTCTACCCAGGGCCCTTCAGAAACACGTTCTTCGCCCGAAGACCGTGCGATTTTTCGCGAGCTGAAATCAGTCCCGCTGCTTCAAAAAGGTTCGTCACGATGTAGAGCGATACCCTCGTGAAGTCGCGGCCCCACGACACCACGCGGGTATAGGCAAGCTCATCCCAGAAGCGACCGCCTGCGAGCGAGAATGATTTTCTCGATCCGGTGATGCGCATGGCGATTCCGCCCGCGAGCTCGCGAAGAAATGCCTGGAACTCGCGCCTGCTTCGGGCACGCACCAGCAGGTGGAGATGATTTCCGACATTGGCCCGCTCGTGGACGCGAATTCCCCATTTTCTTGCCGTTTTTGCAACAAATCCGTCGATCACGCGTACGTTCTTCGGATGGAGCATGCTCCATTGTCCTACTGCTCGAGAGGAGCGCAGCACCAGGTGAATCGGCCTCCGCGGATCGATGGGGCGCCGGATCTTTCGCCGGCCTCGAGCCTCGGCGCCGCCGTGCACAGTGGAAGCCTGACGGCCATGTGTCAGGGGAAGTGAGAGCTGGCGGGCTGAACCTGTCTTCTTTTTTACCAGACTCAGGTGTCGATGCGGTGAAGGTCTCATCGTTCGATGAGGATTACTTCGCTTTTGAGTTTGGGGCAATGGTATTTATCAAGATAAACAGTTGAAAAAACTAGGTCTAAACGAAATTGGCAGGGTGATCCCACGAACCAGGATCAGCGCCGGATTCGCCGACGTTTCGATGGAGGCGAGCCATCACTTCGCGTGCAAGGACTCGAAGAATCGCCCGGCACCACGCGCCAGAGCGCCAAGACTCGGCGGACCCCGGGAGCTCGCGCACACCACTCAGCGGGCGCACACCACTCAGCGGGCGCACACCACTCAGCGGGCGCACACCACTCAGCGGGCGCACACCACTCAGCGGGCGCACACCACTCAGCGGGCGCA
>JBIIXZ010000078.1:0-11603 GCA_044347055.1 Bdellovibrionia bacterium
GCGGAAGGCGGCAAGCCTTGCCTCGGAAGCCACGGAGCAGCTCGACAAGGCGCTCGCGCCCGAGGAGCAGGTCGGACGCGCCGATCGCCGTGAGTTTGAGCAGCGGCCGAAGGCGCAGAAGGCAGTCGGCGCTGTGCCGCCCCTGCGCCCCGCTTCGGTGGGGGCGTCCTCGCCCGCTCGGTCCTCCACGGCGCGGTGAGCTGCGAAATGCCCCGAACTGCAGCTCCTTCAGGACGGACGATTCTCGATCAGCTCGCGCACGCAATCCGGATCGGCCAGGGTCGAGATGTCTCCCATCTGGTCGAAGACTCCTTCGGCCACTTTCCTGAGAATTCGGCGCATGATCTTGCCTGACCTCGTTTTCGGCAAACGAGGCGCCCACTGGATCTGGTCCGGTGTCGCAATCGGACTGATCACCTTGCGGACATGCAGGACGAGCTCTCGTCGGAGGTCGTCAGTTGCCACCACTCCCGACTTCAACGTCACATAGGCGTAAATGCCTTGCCCCTTGATCTCATGCGGAAAACCGACGACGGCGGCTTCGGTAACCGCTGAATGACCCACCAGCGCGCTCTCGATTTCTGCGGTTCCGAGCCGGTGGCCAGCCACATTGATGACGTCATCCACACGGCCCGTGATCCAGTAGTAGCCATCTTCGTCGCGGCGACAGCCATCTCCGGTGAAGTACATGCCCTCGTAGGTCGAGAAGTAGGTCTTTTCGAAGCGATCATGGTCGCCGTAGACCGTGCGCGCCTGGCCCGGCCAGGAATCGCGCAGACAGAGGTTGCCTTCGCAGGCACCCTGGAGTTCCTTGCCGCCGGCGTCGACGATCACGGGCTCAATGCCGAAAAGGGGCTTCGTCGCGGAGCCGGGCTTGAGGTCGGTTGCTCCCGGAAGCGGGCTGATGAGGATGCCGCCGGTTTCGGTCTGCCACCAGGTATCGACGATCGGGCACCGCGAGTCGCCGACGGTGCGGTGGTACCAGAGCCACGCTTCGGGATTGATCGGCTCGCCGACCGATCCGAGCAAGCGGAGCGATCTGCGGCTGGCGCGCTTCACGGGTTCGTCGCCTTCGCGCATCAGCGCGCGGATGGCCGTGGGCGCCGTGTAGTAGAGCGTGACCCGATGCTTATCGACGACCTCCCAGTGGCGAGACGCCGTGGGATAATTCGGAACGCCCTCGAACATCAGCGTCGTCGCACCGTTCGCGAGAGGACCGTAGACCACGTACGAGTGCCCGGTCACCCAGCCCACATCGGCCGTGCACCAGTACACATCGTCGTGCCGATGATCAAAGACCCATTCATGCGTCAGCGACGCGTAGAGGATGTAGCCCGCCGTCGTGTGCAGCACGCCCTTGGGCTTTCCGGTGCTTCCGGACGTATACAGAATGAAAAGCGGATCTTCGCTGTCCATCGGCTCGGGATGAGACTCGCGCGAAGACGCCAGAAGTGCCGCTTCCATCTCGGAGTGGTACCAGAGGTCGCGTCCTTCAACAAAAGCTGCCGCATCGCTGCCCGTCCGACGAACGACGAGCACGTTCCGGACGCTCGGGCAGGACTTCAACGCCTCATCAACATTGGCCTTGAGCGGCACTTTCTTACCGCCTCGAAGTCCCTCGTCGGCGGTGATGACCAACGTGCTTCCGCAGTCCTGGATTCTTCCGGCGAGCGACTCGGCGGAGAATCCTCCGAAAACGACGGAATGGATTGCGCCGACGCGCGCGCAGGCCAGCATGCTGACCGCGGCTTCGGGAATCATCGGCAGGTAGATCGTGACGCGATCGCCCTTCTTCACGCCGCGCGAACGCAGCACGTGCGCCAGAAGCTCCACCTGTTCGTACAGCTCGGCGTAAGTCATGCGACGCGAGGGCTCCTTCGGGTCATCGGATTCCCAGAGGATGGCCGTCTTCGCAGCGTGCTCAGCAAGATGTCGATCGACACACTGGACGGAGACATTGAGCTGTCCGCCTTCAAACCAGCGAATCCGGACCGGCTTTCGGTAGCTGACCTCCTTGACGCGATCGAAGGGTCGGAACCAGTGAAGGCGCTCGCGCGCCATCCGGGCCCAGAACCCCTCGGCATTGTGACTCGCCTCCGCGTGGAGGGCCTTCGCCTGAGCGGCATCCAGACGAGATTTCTGGGCAAATGCGGGATCGACTCGGATGATCATGAGCCAAGGCTAGCCCCGCGGCTCATCGGTTGCAATGCTCCGGGCTGCCATGGCCGAGGCAGCCCCAAACCCCCGATGCCGCACCATCCTGATCGTCGAGGACGACGCCGCGATCCGAACGGCGCTGCAGCTTGCGCTCGAAATGGAGGGATACTCCGTGAAGACCGCAAGCCAGGGACAGGAAGCGCTCGAGCTGCTGCCTCGAATGGACACGCCCTGCCTGATCCTGCTCGACCTGATGATGCCGATCATGAACGGCTGGGAGTTCGCAAGAGCGCTGCGACAGGATATGGTGCTCGCCCCGATTCCGGTGGCGCTGGTGACCGCCTACTCGGAAGAAGCCAGCCAATTTCAAGGGGCGCAGGCACTGATCAAGAAGCCGGTCGACCTCGAGCTTCTGTATCAAGTGGTGAGAAAATTCTGTGGATGAACCCTCGCTGCCTTTTGCCGCCATTCTGCTCTCGCTTCTGCTTACTGAAAGATGGAAGCTCGCCGGGCTTCTTGTGCTGCCCATGATGGCCGCGGAGTATCTGCTCAAAAGCTCCGTGGCTCAATCTCTTCAAATTCCTCTGATACCGCTTCTGGGGTGGATGCCTCTGTCTCGGTCACGCGAACTGCGGGAATCACTCTTCCGACACCGGAAGCCCACCTTCATTGTCCTTTTTTTCTCGTATGTCACGGCTCCGTTCATCGTCACCTTGCTCGTGTCGGGCTTCACTGAAGTCCAGGATCGACTGGACGAGGCCCTCTGGACCGGACTCGGAATGCTGGTCCTCGGCCCCGTGCTGACGCTGCTGCTCGGACATCGCATGGAAACCGAAGCTCCGGCCACTCCGCGCCTGAGAGTCCAAGTCGTCCTCGCCACCCTGCTCGGCGCGGGCATTGTGCTGCTGCTGTTCGGTCCGATCCTGGATCCGAGCTATCAACGACTTCCGCTCAGCTTCCTGCTTTTTCCTCTTGTCGTGGTCTCTGCGGTTGCCACACGTCCGATTCACCACGCCTTAAACCTCCTCGGCCTGTTCCTGATCGTGGCCATAGAACATCTGATCGGGCATGGCCCATTCCATCTGGCGCCCGAAACGATCGAGGACCACCTGCTGCAGGTTTTCCTGATCAGCCTTGCCTGGACCAGCTGGGCCTTGAATGTCACGAGGCAGGAAACTCTTGCCATCGAAGCCGGGCTCGAGCGGCAGATCGAGAGCCGCACCGAAGCCCTGCGCAGCTCCGAGGCTTTTCTAGATGCCGTCATCGAGAATATTCCGGACATGATCTTCGTCAAGGATGCGAGGAACCTCAGGTTCGTGCGCCTCAACCGGGCTGGAGAGGAGCTGATCGGCAGGACTCGCTCCGAAATGATCGGCAGGACCGACTACGATTTTTTTCCGAAGGAACAGGCCGACCATTTCACGACCTACGACCGCTCCGTGCTGGCGAGCGGAAGCGTCCATGAGATCGAGGAAAAGATCTCCACCCGGAAGAGCGGCGAGCGCTGGCTGCGGACGAAGAAGATGCCGATCTCGAATCCTGAAGGCCAGCCCCAGTTCATTGTAGGAATCTCGGAGGACATCACCGTCAAGCGTGAGGCCGAGCGCGACCGATTGAGGCTGATCGAAGAGGAGGCTTCGCGCCGTGAGGCCGAAAAGAACCTCGCCCTGCGCAATGAGTTCCTGTCCATTGCCGCCCATGAGCTGCGGACGCCGGTCGCCGCATTGACGCTCGCAACGGAGCTCGGACTGAAGCTCCTGCATGCTCCGTCCAGCATCAAGACGCACGAGCAACTCGAGGAGCTCCTGACCATGGTGCGGCAGGAATCGCTGCAGCTGCATCGGCTCGGAGAAAGCCTCGTGGATGTTTCACGGATCCACGAGGGACGATTCCATGTGTCGCTCGAGCCGGGCGTCGACCTGAGCGCTCTCGTGCGGAAAAACACCGCCCTGCTCGGGCCCTTGCTTCAGGAAGCTCGCTGCCCCGTGCGACTCCACGTGCAGGAGGGAGTGCGGGCTGCGCTCGACGCCGACCGAATCAGCCAGCTGCTTCAGCACCTGATCCAGAACGCCGCCAAGTTCGGTCGTGGAACCCCGGTCGGCATCCGACTCTCGTCGGACGGAAAAAGCTGGACCCTCGAGGTCTCGGATCAAGGAATCGGGATCGACGCGGACACGCTCGAGCGGCTCTTTCATCCTTTCGAACGAGCCGCATCCTACCGGAATTTTCCTGGACTCGGCTTGGGGCTTTTCATTTCGCGCGAGATCATCACCGCACACCACGGCACGACACGAGTCGAAGGCAGGCCGGGCCACGGTGCCCGGTTCATCTTCACTGCTCCGCTCGATCCGACCCAGACCGCTCACGCGGCCTAGGCTGCCTAGGCGATCGTGATCTTCGGATCCAGGTACACGTCCTGGATGGCGTTGATGAGCGCGATGCCTTCCTTCCACGGACGTTGGAACGCCTTGCGCCCGGCAATGAGCCCGGTGCCGCCCGCGCGCTTGTTGATGATCGCGGTCTTGACGGCGTCGGCGAGGTCGGAGGCTCCCTTGCTCTCGCCACCGGAATTGATCAGCCCGATTCGGCCCATGTAGCAGTTCGCGAGCTGGTAGCGGGTCAGGTCGATCGGATGATCGGAGCTGAGCTCGGTGTAGACCTTCTCGTGGGTCTTGCCGTGCTTGGTGGCCTTGTAGCCGCCGTTGTTCGTCGGCAGCTTCTGCTTGATCATGTCGGCTTCGATGGTCACGCCGAGGTGGTTGGCCTGGCCCGTGAAATCAGCAGCCGTGTGGTAGTCCACACCGTCCACCTTGAACGCGTTGTTACGGGTGTAGCACCACAGGATCGTGCCAAGACCCAGCTCATGCGCGGCCTGGAAAGCTTCAGACACTTCACGAATCTGGCGCGCGCTTTCGGCAGAGCCGAAGTACACGGTGGCTCCGACGGCCACGGCGCCCATGTCGGCAGCCTGCTTCACGGAGGCGAACATCGACTGATCGTACTTGTTCGGGTAGCTCAGGAACTCGTTGTGATTGAGTTTCAGGACAAACGGAATCTTGTGCGCGTACTTGCGAGCCGCGATTCCGAGGACGCCGAGCGTGGAGGCCACGCCACTGCAGCCGGACTCCATCGCGAACTTCACGATGCTCTCCGGGTCAAAGAACACAGGGTTTGGAGCAAACGAGGCGCCTGCAGAATGTTCGATGCCCTGGTCGACCGGAAAGATCGAGACGTACCCGGTATTGGCGAGGCGACCGGTCGTGAAGAGACTCTGCATGGAACGAAGAACCCGAGGATTCCGATCCGAGTGCGACAGGATCTGGGTCACCCAGTCCGCGTTCGGAAGGATCAGGCTCCCCTTCGAAATGGTCGAGCACTGGTGCTCGAGAAGCGAACGCGATTCAGAACCCAGCAGCTCTTCGTAATTGATCTTCGACATGCCTCATCGGTAATCAAGAACGGCTGCTGGCGCAAGGGTGATGCGGGGCGGACTCGGAAAAACCACCCTGTCTTCCTGCGTCAGGCAACCTTGGCATCCTTGATCTTGGATTGGATTCGATCGCGGAGCTCCGGATCGAGCTGCTGCATGCCGTGCACCTTCCGCCCATGCTCTTCGACCTGCTGAAGAATTTCCTGCTCGCTTTCACCCTGACATTTCCAACCGCAGTTCACGCCGACGTCCTTGCATTCAAAGGTCTTCATGACGCAACAACGGTGCAAGTCCGGTGCACCCGGAGCCGAGCGCGTCACTTGCAGCGCCCCTTCCCGATGAACTCCAAATTTTCGTGGTGGACGGCCTTCTGGATCGGTGCCGGAATGCTGGCCGCCTACCGGCTCGGATTCCGAGCAGCGCTTCGGCTATCGCGCCGGTCGTATCTTCAGCCGTCGCATCAGACTGCCGAAGGCCATGCCTGGAAGGGAGCATGGCCACGACCGATGCGTGTCCACGAAGACGGCCTGGGGCCGTTTACTGTTGCGAGGATGACGGACCACAATTCGCGATGAGATCCTGGACGCATTTGGCCGCGCAGACCAGTCCAAACGTTCCCGTCACGAAGCTCGCCGAGCCGAGGATCACGTTCTTGTCATCGCACGTGTTCAGGCCGTTATTGCCCTGCGGGCAGACACATTTGAATCCCTTGCCCTCATCATACTTCAGCTCGACCGGGTCCATGACCATTTCGCGCGAGTACACCGTGGGAATTCCGAACTTGCCGGATTCCGGAAAGCCGTACTGCTGGCGCAGGATGCGCCGGAGCGAACGTGCGAGCGGATCGATTTCGGTTTCGGCAAGGTCGGCGACATGAACCTGAGTCGGATCCATGCGCGAGCCGGATCCGGAAGAAGACACGATCGGAATGCCTTCGCTCCGACAGAAGGCCAGCAGGTGGCACTTGGCCGTGACGTTGTCGATGGCGTCGATGACGTAATCGGGGCGCGTGGCGAAAATTTCGGCATTCGTCCGCTGGTTGTAGAACTGCACCATCGAGATCACTTCAGCCTGCGGATTGATCTTGCGGCAGCGCTCGGCGAGCACGTCGGCCTTCTTTGATCCGACGAGTCCGGTCAGGGCGTGGAGCTGGCGGTTGGAGTTCGTGATGCAGACTTCGTCGAAATCGACGAGCGTCACCTTGCCCACGCCCGAGCGCAGAATCGACTCCGCGGCCCAGGAGCCCACACCGCCGAGTCCGATGATCATGACATGCGATTCCATCAGCTTCTTCATCGCGCGGTCGCCCACGAGGCGGCCCATGCGGTCAAAGCGCCGATGAAGGCGATAATTTTCGAGTTCAGGATCAGTCAGCGGATCCACGAAACCGGAGGTCATCGGCGAGGTAGTGAGAGTGTCCATTGGGGCAGTGCATTAACACGAGAAAACAGGACCCGGCAATGCGCGCGAGAAATGGTCCAAGCTCAGCCCAAAAGCCCGGTTTGTCGGAGGTTTTCGGCCGTCTGCACAGCAATGTCCGCCACGGGCCGGCCGGTCAGCCCGGACGCGGCCTGCGCCGCCCGAAAAAATTTCTCGCCCGCCCAGTCGCTCTCGAGCACCCAGTCTTCGGGGCGAAGCTGCGGCAGGGCCTTTTTGAGCGAGAGAAAGCGCCCGGGCTCGGAAATACCCGGACCGATGGAGAGCTTGAGCCCAAGCGAGAGGTACTGTCGCGCCGTTTCGATGCTGCCACTGAAGGCGTGCACGATTCCTCTCAGGGCTCGTCCTCGCGCGTGGCGCCTGAGGACTTCGAGCGAGCGCTCCTGCGCATGCACGAGGTGGAGCACGAGAGGCTTGGAGAAGCGCTGGGCGAGCTCGAGCTGGTGTTCGAAGACGTGAACCTGAAGCTCCTCGCAGGCCTTGCCGTTTTTCGAGAAGTCGAGGCCGAGCTCACCGAGGGCGGCGATGCGGGAGGCGTTTGTCTCAAAATGCCGCGTAAGCTCCTCCAGCGCATGGTCGCATTCCGCCCTCGAATGCTCTTTGACCCACCACGGGTGAAGGCCGAGCACTGGACGAAACCAGGGGTCGTGAGAAGCCAGCTCGAGCTGGCGCTTCCAGTCCTCCGGATCCACTCCGGCCTGGATCGAGAGGACCATGCCTTGCGCGCGCAGCTCGGCAACCTGCTTCGCCAGCGCGGTCTCATCGCTTCCTGAGGGAAAAGCCTGCGCCCAATGCGCGTGGGCATCGATCCACTGCGGAGCCGCGCTCATCGTGAACGCCCCTTTTGGCGCGAGCCGCGCGATTCGCGGCGAAAATCCCAGGGTGCCACGGGCTCCGGATCGCGCCAGAGCCCGAGCTTCGCAGCGCGAGCACGGTCCTCGGCCTCCGAGTACCTGCGACGCTCCTCGGGCTTCTGCTGCTTCTGGTACTGCTTGTAGTGCCAGGCGCAGCCGGCGGCAATTTGCTCCAGGTTGGCGTCTTTCTCGGCGGGAGACGGAGCCTGCCCTTTCGTCACGGGCGAAGACGCTGGGACGAGGATCACGCCGAGGCTGCGCGAATACCGATCGTTTCCACGAAGGTCCACGCGGACATTTTTTCCGGCAACGAGCGAGGCAAGAGTCTCGCGGCATTTTTCGCCGAAGGGCTGCGACTTCTCCGGTGCGTCGATTCCGGTCATTCGAATGCGCACCGGATGCTTTCCAGTCGCATCGACCTTCAAGATTTCGATCGTGTCTCCATCGAGGACTCGGATGACTTTGCCGCTGAGGCCGGGAGAGCTTGAAGCGGGGGCACCGGACTGTGGCTTGGATTCCAGGTCCGCTGTACCGGAATCTCCCCCTCGCTCCTCGCGTGATCCGGAGATCAGCGGGATGAGCGCCGAGAGAAGTCCGGCCACGAGAAGGGCTGGAGTCGTTCGAATCCGTCGCGTTCGCCGCATGCCCCCACTGCAACTGATCAGAGCGATGCGGTCAAGGGCTCAAGTTCCTCCTGCTTTCCGGATCCGTCGGTCAGCAGCGCGCGAATGATGCCTTCATCGCGGTATTCCTGCCCTCTCCAATCCATCTTGACCTGCTGGCGGCCGCACTCAAAACTCAGGCGTCCCTTGCCTCTCGCGGCCTGTCGGCACGAGCTCCAGAGGTAGTCTCCGTTCCAGAGCTGCGCAGAATAGCCATCGCCGCGACTGCCTGTCACCACGAGCTGGATCTCGGGGCGCGCCGTGCCCCTTCCCTGGAAAACGATTTTCTTCACGGCCACGTCCGCCCATGCAAAATTGGCTGCCAGAAGTGCTACTGCCGCGATCACCCAGATGCCGAGAGCCCGAGCTTCCATGTGTTCCTCCTCGCCACCCAATCCGTGTGGCGAGCAGGAGAGTTTCAAGCAGCATGCCGCTGCAAAAGATCGATAAATTCAGGGGTTTGAGGGGACCGATCGGGTCTTGAAAAATCTTCCGGGGTGCGGAATGCGCCCATGCCGGGGGCGCAGGCCAGTTTGAGTTTGTCAGCGGGGCCAATCTCTCTTCTAATGAAGAAACCATCTCGAGGAGAGTTTCGATGAAGGGGCCGTTCTTCACATTGGGTCTGGCTGGCCTGCTCGCACTTCAGATCGCATTTGCGGAAGACTCGGCCATTGCTCCGATGGAATTCTCAAAAATGAGCGCCACCCCCTTTTCCGGGCGTCTCGAGAACTCCACCGCAGCCTTCGCCCACCTGCTCGGCCTGAAGCTCGGCTCGACAGCCCTCGCCCCGGATGGATCCGCAGTTCATCCCGTCACCAAAAAGAAAACCCAGATTGTGGGAGCCATTACTGCCTTCAAATGGAGCGGCCGGCCCGCGGATTCCATGGAGCTCACTTTTTCGATGTCAGACGCAAATTTCAGACGACTGGAAAACGTGCTGAAACAGCCCGTGCCGACGACCGCCCTGGAATTCAATTTTCAGATTTATTCGGTCGACTCCGAGACAAAGGAGCCCTTCATTCGCCTGAAGTCCTTTCATTATCCGTTTCGCGGGCTGCTCAATAAGGTGGGCAGCGAGATGCTCTCGAAAAAGGCCGAAAGCCTCCCCCTCCGAGGCACTCTCGCCAAAACAGCGGGACGTCTGTCGCTGGACCTCAATTCGAGTTCCAGCTCGGCCAAAATCCAGGTCCTGCCCGTCGGACCTTCGCCGCAAAATCTGATTGTCGGCACCGGCTCGGAGCAGACCCGCAAAATCCACTGGGGCCATTGATTCGCTAATCAATCCAAGGCTTTGAATCAGATTTTTTCTTGCTTCACTTTTTCGAAACCCTGCTAAACTTGAGTGAATTAGTCCACTTTGGGGTTTAAGCAAGGGGAATGCGTATGGTGCTTTCGATCAAGAAATCGGTTCGAGCCGTGATTTCTACAATGCTGGTCGTGGGGGCCCCCCCGATCTTCGGAGCATCGACCCCCACCCTGCTGACTCCGAAACACTATCCCGCCAGCGGCTCCGGCCTGGAGAAGGAATTCGACTGGCAGGAGGCGTGGGGAACCGTCCACATCAATTCGCTGGCCGACAAGCTTCAGGATCCGATGATTCCGGCCACCCAGAACGGAATCATCTACTCCAAGGGCGCCGTCATCGAGCAGTTCTCGCGCTTCCAGCAGCTGACACCGGAGCTTCGAGACAACATTCCTCAGATGGGCGGCTGCGATGTCACCAAAAGCTCGACCCCCTGCAAGGGGTCCTTCATCACGGGCGGCCAGCTTGCTCACGGCATCAAGTTCGATTTCAAGAACTCGATCCTGAACTGCATGTCTCGCCCCCTGCCGACCTTCGCCATGAATCGCGGCAGCTACAGCGGAGGCAAGTCGTACGGCCAGGGCAATGTCTGCGGAGTTTACGGTGTCGAGAGCATGCAGAAGGACCCGGCAACCATCGTCTTCACGCCGCTCTGGGATGCTCGCGGAAACGACACGCGCACGGAAAACGATACGGGCCCAGGATGCCTGCAGCAGGTGACCAACAACTGCGCCCGCGACATGCATGAGTGCCGCAAGCCTCGGGTGGCTGCCTCCGGTCAAAAAGGTCCGTTCGTGGATGGAGAAGGAAAAGGCTACCTCCATCCGGTGACGCACTTTTTTTCTCAGGAAGAGGTGATGGATCTCTGCGGTAGCCCGAATGGCTGCGCGCTTCCGCTGGAATATTATGTTTACGAGAAGATCACCGCGCTCGGCGCGCCCGTGACCGGTGCCTCTACGAAGCCAACCGCGCCGTTCGTGAACCTCCAGACCGTGGAGCAATCCTCCGGAGCGGGTGACTCCGTGTCTTCGATGTCAACGTCGACACCGAAGGTGACCTATAGCTACACGCCAATCCAGACGTCGCGTCAGGCGCTCTCGCGCGATCCGAACCCGTCCGACCAGGTGCCCGGAACCACCGTCACGAAGGTCGACAACAGGCGCGATCCAAACCTGGCTCGAATCAAGACCTACACGATTACAAACACCGATCCTTATGAGGACAAGTCGAGCTTCATCATCGCCGACCCGAGCGGATTCTTCGACCTGAACCTCTACACCAAGGGCAAGGCCCATGACTCGGGCTTCAACCAGTTTGACAGCAAGGGCCTGGTGCAGACGCTCGACACCTGCCCGATCCTCGGCGTGGCAAATGGCTACAGCGGCATCTGCGATCCGACGGGCAATGCGGGCTGCAACCTTGCCATCTACGGGGTGGGGCCCGAGACCGAGTTCCAGGACTCCGCGGGCAAGAAGTTTACCTACAACCACTACCCGATCCGCTGGTCGGGTTACGTCAAGAAGTGGTCCTTCATCAGCGTCGCCCAGTACCTCGAGAACGTCAAAAATCGCGTTCGAAACGGCCAGAACGTCTACACCGGCCGCGAGTACCTGAATGACAATCCGATCATGATGCTCACCCGCGCCAATGAGTACTGCGATGCGTGGGAGCGCTCAAGCGACCTTTCGCCGCAGGTGCCCGTGCCGGACATGCCATGCATTCATTACGTGCAGTACCAGGCGGTGGATGAGACCGGCAGC
>JBIIXZ010000319.1:0-3386 GCA_044347055.1 Bdellovibrionia bacterium
GTCGATCACGGCAGGCTCGGTGTTTCCAGTCCTGCCGGTCATTCGAGTCCTGGATGCCTTCAATAATCTCGTGACCACCGGATCGGGTGCCACGACGTCGGTTGCGATCAAGGTCATCCAGGGAACCGGCGTGCTGACCGGATCGAGCGTCGCCGATGGCTCGTATACGGCAAATGCCACGGCCGGAGTTCTTGATCTTGCTGAGCAGGCCTTGAGCATCACGGCGACAGGCAACAACAAGCGCTTGCGTGCGATTGCGGTATTGAACAACCGCACGGTCACTGCCATGAGCCCTGCCTTTAATGTGGGCGCTGGGGCTCCGTCCGGTTCACGAAGCTTCCTGTCGGCAATGCCCGCGAGTGGCGGCAAGGCCGATGGCTCGTCGCGCGTAGCGCTCACCCTCAACCTGAGGGACTCTGTCGGCAACATCATTAGCGGAATGAATGGCTCGGCCATCACGCTCAGTGCGAGTGGCGCCGGAGTGACGGTGGTGCCGTTCAACAAGAGCAGCGACACGATGGGGCGCCTGACGACGTCGATTACCTCGACCGAGCCCGGCGAAAAGGTCATCAGCGTGAGTTCGCCGTCTGGCCTGGCGTCCACTCCCGCGCTGTCCGTAACGTTTATTCCAGGTCCGGTCCTGGCCTATAACGCCACGATCACCGGAACCGAAGATGAGGGTCCTTTTGAAGGCACAGCGCTGAGTAGCAACACAGGCTCGCTCGTTCGGACCTTCACGACCGTCGCACAGCCCTCCAAGGGCACCGTGACCTGGACGAACGTCAACACGGGAGCATTCAGCTACCAGCCCTATGAAAATGCCTCGGGTGCCGATTCGTTTACCTTCCGGGTGAGTGACACCCGCACGCAGTCGAATGTGGCGACCGTGTCGATCAACATCACGCCTGTGAATGACGCGCCCGTAGCCCTTGCTGCCTCGCTCGGCGTGCCTGCGGAGTCGAGCGCGACGGCCACTCTGTCCGCGAATGATCCTGACGGACCGACGCGCGAGTTCTCGATTGTATCGGAGCCCTCCAGCGGCACCCTGACTCTGCTCAATGCAGCAACCGGTGCCTACTCGTACACCCCGAATCCACAGACCGTCGGGTCCGACTCGTTCTCGTTCAAAGTCAGCGATGGCGAGCTTGAGTCCGAAGCGGCGACAATCAGCGTGACGATCCAGCAGGTAATTCCTGCCGCTCCGACGGAGCTCGCCGGAGCTGCCGTTGGACCAGACTCGGTCTCGTTGACGTGGACGGATAATAGCTGGAACGAGGATGATTTCGTCATCGAGCGTGCTACCGGCGCGGGATCCTCGAGCTTTGTTGCCTCGGGAGCTCCTGAGGCTGGGGCCACCTCGTTCACGGTGACAGGACTGAATCCAGGAACGCTGTACCGGTTCAGAGTTCGGGCGCGTAACACGGCCGGAGTGTCGGAGCCGACTGCGATTGTGGATGTCTCGACTCCCAGCACGCCGGGCGTTCCACCGAACTTCATCGTCAACCCGGGCGACACTCGCGTCCAGCTTTCGTGGAGCCCCTCGGTGGGTCAGAAGCCCATCCAGTACCGGATTCAGCGGGCCCTCTCTGAAGAGGGGCCTTTCACGACCATTGCCACGATCAGCTCGAGTGCCACGGCCGGAAGCCTCGTCTATTGGAATAATGGGCTGACGAACAACACGACCTACTATTACCGCATTTACGGAACGAATGTCTTCGGAGACGGCCCGGCTACCGAGGTGGTGTCGGTCACCCCGATCGGCCCGCCGCAGCTGAGCTATGCGGAATCTCCGTACTCGCTGACTCGCACGGTAGAGCACGACGGCATCATTCCGGTGAACAATGGAGGCCCGCCCACCACGTGCAGCGTGAGCCCCGAGCTGCCTGCCGGCCTCGAACTGACCGAGACCTGTATTATTCAGGGCATTCCAGCTGAGTACAGCTTTCAGCAGCTCTATACGATTCAGGCTAGTAACGTGGTTGGCTCCGGAGAGACAACGCTCCTTCTCCAGGTCAATGAGCTGCCCCCGAGCGTGGCCTATGCGTCCAGCTCCTATACGCTGACTCGCGGACTGGCCATCGATGCGCTCACGCCCACAAGCTTCGAGTACGTTGCTTCCTACGGTCTGAAGCCCGGAAGCCCTGAGCTGCCCTCCGGACTCTCGCTCGATGCCTCGACCGGAGTGATCACGGGCACGGTCAACGACGTGGTGGCACCCACGACCGTCACGTTCACCGCTCAAAACATCACCGGCCAGGCCCTGGATGTCGAGCTGACGTTTGAGGTGCCGAACTCGGCTCCGACTCTCGATTCGATCGGTAGTCTTGCCCTAAACGAAGACTTCATGCCGTTCACGGTCACCCTCACCGGAATCGGTACGGGTTCTCAGTATGAGCTCGACACCCTGGTCGTGACGGCAACCAGCAGCGACACCGGAGTGGTGGCTGATCCGGTCATCACATACTCGTCGCCCGATGCCACCGGCACCCTCAGCTTCGTGGCCACTCCGAATGTCTTTGGCTCGACGATCATCACCGTCCAGGTGGATGACGGCATGGTGTCGAACAACACGATCGTCCAGACCTTCACGCTGACGGTGAACTCGGTCAACGATGCTCCGACTCTGGCTGCGGTTTCAGGCGCAACTCTCGCGGAGGATTCACCCGCCCAGACGGTAAGCCTTACCGGCATCACGACGGGGGCATCCAATGAGCTGGATACCCTGAGCATCAGCGCAACGAGCAGCAACCCCTCGATCATTCCGAATCCGAGCGTCAGCTACACGAGTCCGAATGGAACGGGTTCGCTGAGCTACACTCCTGCTGCGGATGCCAACGGTACGGTGACGATGACCGTAGTCGTCAGTGATGGACAGCTTCAGAACAGCACCGTGACCCAGACTTTTGTCGTGAATGTCACGCCGGTTAACGACGCTCCGACCCTGGCGGTCGTGGATGATCTGACGATTCTCGAAGATGCCGCCTCGCAGACGGTCACGCTGAGTGGAATCACGACAGGTGCTGCCAACGAAAACGACTCGCTGGGCATCACCGTCACGAGCAGCAATACGGACATCATTCCGAATCCAAGCTTGAGCTACACGAGCCCGAACCCCACGGGCACGCTTCAGTTCACGCCGGTCGCCAACGCCAACGGAACGGTGACGATTACGGTTGTCGTGAATGACGGTCAGGCCCAGGACAACAGTGTCACGCGGACCTTCCTGGTGAATGTCACTCCGGTCAATGACGTTCCGACACTCTCGACGATCGGATCGTTTGGTCCATCAAACGAAGATGCTTCGGTGACCCTGACGTATTCGGCACTGATGGGCCAGTCGGATGCAGCAGATATCGAAGGCGACGGACTTTCGTTCCGGATTGAAG
>JBIIXZ010000080.1:0-11418 GCA_044347055.1 Bdellovibrionia bacterium
CTCAGGCGCCGGAGGACCCTCAGGCTCCTCGGGGGCACCTTCCACGGGCGGCACGGATTCGATCGGAGCTTCGCCGTCATCCACATCGCTCGCGAGGTTGATCTTCTGCCGTTTGTAATCCGAAACATCGGTCAGCGCGACCACTGGAGTGCCATGTTCGATGGGGTCCTGGATGGTGCGGGTCACGAGCACGGTCGAAAATTTTTCGGAGGCCTGGATCACCTGGACGTCCGCGGAGATGGCCACGTCCTTGGAGGAGATCTTCCGCTCGTTGTACGGATCGCGGTACTGATAGGCCCGCAGGATCATTCCTTCGGAGATGCCGTCATTGGTTCCACGATCGATGAAGGCCACCTTGTGCTGGGCTGAAAAGCGGAGATCGCTGCCACGCTCCACCAGGAAGTTGGCGGATACATCCTCGGGTGCGGCAATCGGCTCTCCCACGGTGGCCCGAGCCGGATTTTCGATCAGGAAGCAGCTCTCACGCTCGATCGAAGCGCGTGCCTCCTCGATCTGTCCGATCCAGACGCCCTGCTTTTTTCCGAGGATCTTCACTTTGCCGAGGATCGGATAGGCGTATCCCTTTCGGCTGAAAAACGAAGCTTTCAGGATGGACGGAGAAGTGGTGATCGCGAGCGTCTTGCCCTCCTCGAGGCCTTCATCCTCCTCGCGGATGTAGACGAGGTCGCCCATGGTCAGGAACTTGTTTTCTCCGCGCGAGGCAAAGATCGTCCCGATCGCATCAATGGTGTCGCTCATCGCAATCCAGGGAAGCTCCATGCCCTTCGTGCGAGGAAAGACGTAACGGGTCTTCAGGTCGAACCCTAGCGAGTCCACGTCTTCCGGAAGCGAGATCTCCACCTGCTCCCACGGCTGGGGAGGAAGGCTGCGCCACTCATCCGAGCGCTTTTTCTTCGGCGCGGCAGAGCTCGAGTGGATGCGATCCGTCAGTGCGACCGAGGGCATCGTGGTGGTCGACCCAGGCGCGAGGACCAGCACGGTCGAGGGCCGGATCCGGTGAGGATTCGGAATCTTCTTTCCGTTCAGGGCCCACAGCTTCGGCCAGTAGTTCGGATCTCCGAAAAGTCGAAGAGAGATCGAGGACAGGGTGTCTCCGCGAACGACCGTGTAAAGTCGCTCACCCGAAGCAAGGGCGGGCGGTGAAACCAGGATCAGCAGAGTGATGGCAACCTTCTTCACTGTTTCGAGGTCCCTTCCGCAGGAGCCGTAGGAGGCACGGCGGATTCAGTCGAGGTCGTCGCGGTCTTTGCCGCGGATGCCTCAGCCGGGAGTACCCGTGCCGCAGGCGAGTTCGGAAAAAGCGAACTGAGGAGCTGCCGGTGCTTGGCTGCCGCTGCAGGCATCTTGAGTTCATCCTCGCAAGCAGCCAGCTGCCGGAGCGCATCAGCCACGTGCGAGCTGCGATCATAGGACGTGAGAACGCGCTGGTACTCCTGCATCGCGAGCTTGTATTCCTTCTGCAGAAAATAGCACTGGCCGACGTGGTACTGGGCAGCTCCCGCCCAGGGGTGGTCGGCGTACTGCTCGAGGAAGTTCGTGAAAGCCAGCATGGCCTCAGGGTACTTCCGCGCCTCGAACTGAATCATCGCCTGCCGATAGGCATCGACGGCCGAGTCGGTCACAAAGCCTGCATCAGGGTCCGACTCCGCCTTTTCGGTCGTGACCGATTTTCCAATGGATGAAGAAGCCGGCGCGGAAACCTCGACCACTCCCGAGTCCTGGCCCCTGCGAGACAGGGTCTCGAACGAGGTCTTGGAGGCCTTGAGCTCATCGTGAAGAGAAGCCATCTTGAGCTCCATGCCTTCGAGGCGTCCGTTCAGGGTGGACACCTGGTCGCGGAGCTCCTGCACCTGCCGTCGCGCCTGCTCGAGCTCCTCCTGGCGAGGGTCCGGAGCCTGCACTGCCGTCCGGTTCGTCGCGCAGCCAGCAAGCAGCGCGAGAGAAAGAGGAAGGGTCCACCGCGTGATCCGATCGAGCCGGGCGTTGCGTGTCATCTGATCTACAGGATAAGAGCGGGGGAGGGATTCAGCAAGAAAATGGAACCTTCCGCCGCCTTTCGACAAGTCATCCGGATCACGAAGCGAGATTCCGCGTGGGTGTACCACGTGCTGGAAGCGCAGGATGGAATCGTGTCATACTCGACGTTGCCCGAGGGCGGTTATCCCGAAGCACCGCGACTCTCTCCTTCAGGTGAATCCACCTGCGACCTGGAGCTGACGATTCCTGCCGGTTTTTTGACGCAGGTTCAGGAAGTGCTCGAACACCTCAGGCAGGGCGGAACGTGGATCCATGAACTTGATCGACCAGAACCTCAGCGAACTCGGAATTGAAAGCCTCTCGCAAGCGGACATCGAGCGCGTGCTCGATCTTGCTCTCTCCAGGGGAGGCGCTCTCGCCGAGCTGTTCTTTGAAGAAACGCGCGCCACTCGAGTCACCATCGATGGCGGAAAGCTCGACGAAATCGTCGATGGCATTGATCGCGGTGTCGGTCTTCGCATCCTTTTCGACAACCGCTCGGTGTACGGGTACACCACGGATTTTTCGATGGAGTCGCTGGGGTCGCTGGCGAAGGCGCTCTCTTCTGCAGTAACCGGCGAGGCCGGCGCAGGGGCGGCCCGAAGAGACTGGCGCCAGGCGGTTCAGCGGGATGCCGGAATCCTGGAGCATCAGGTGGCGCGCTCGCCCCAGGCCCTGTCCATGGCTGAAAAAATCCATCTGGTTCGTCGTGGCGAGCTGGCTGCGCGGCAGGAGCTTCCGGATGCGCGGCAGGTCAGCTCGATCCTGATCGACGCGCTCCGAAGAATCTGCATCATCAACAGCGATGGAGTGGTGGCGCGTGATTCGAAGACGACCCTCACCTACGTCTGCGAGGTGGTGGGCGAAAAGGACGGTCGAACCGAGAGCGCCTATGAAGTGGACGGAGGCTATGTAGGTATCGAGTTTTTCGATGCCAACCCTCCAGAACGGATCGCCGCCGAATGCGCGCGGCGGGTGAAGGTCCTGCTTTCGGCTGAACCTGCTCCCGCCGGAACCATGCCGGTCGTTCTTGCTGCCGAAGCGGGCGGAACGATGATCCACGAAGCCGTGGGCCACGGCCTGGAGGCGGATCTGGCATGCAATGGTCTGTCTGTTTACCAGGGAAAGATCGGCCAGCAGGTTGCCTCTCCGCTCATCACCGTCATCGATGACGGAACGATGCCGGGGCGTCGAGGATCGTACGCCTATGATGACGAGGGAAATCCGTCGCGGAAGACCACACTGATCGAAAACGGCATCCTCAAGGGCTACCTGGTGGACCGGATGTCGGCCATGAAGTTCGACATGCCGTCGACAGGCAACGGACGACGCGAAAGCTTTCGGCATCGCCCGATCGTCCGGATGACGAATACGTACATCGCCCCTGGAAAGGATGACCCTGCACGGA
Organism: Bdellovibrionia bacterium; assembly: GCA_044347055.1. Classification (GTDB taxonomy): domain Bacteria; phylum Bdellovibrionota; class UBA1018; order UBA1018; family UBA1018; genus CAIOHW01. The sequence goes on from JBIIXZ010000080.1 coordinate 3,446, forward strand.
TTCTCGCTGACACGAAATTCGGCATCTATGTGCGCGCCATGGGGGGAGGCCAGGTCAACACGGTGACTGGCGATTTCGTCTTTGCAGTCACCGAAGGGTACCTCATTCGTGATGGCAAGGTCGGCGCCCCGATTCGAGGCGCCACTCTCGTGGGCAATGGTCCGAAGGTCATGATGGAAGTGGATCGCGTCGGATCCGACTTCGGATTCGCGCTCGGCACCTGCGGCAAGGACGGGCAGGGAGCCCCGGTCACTGATGCCCAGCCCACGATCCGAATTCCGGCAATGACGGTAGGCGGAGAAGTTCCGATGGAAAAGGTCTTCTCGGCCTGAGAGTTGCTTGATGCAGCCGCCGAATGGCTGCACTCCATCTGCTTTCCTGGATCAGCGGCGCCGGTGCGCTGCTGCTATTTGCGACGGATCTCCGGTCGGTCACGTTCCTCCTCTCTGGCTCTCGCGCCAACTGGGAGCGTTCGCTCGGCATCGTTCGCGACCTGCGCGAAAAGCTCGAGACGGGCTGGCTGCCCTCGCCCGATGAGTGGCGCCTGCTCTCGGAAGTCGAGGCCCCCTGGGGAGGGCTCGCCCAGGAGTGCGTGAGCGAACTCCGCGAGGGCGGAATTCCGATCGTTCCAACGCTTCGTAGGATTGAAAAAGCAATCGGCGGCCAGAAAAAGGCCGAAGCGGACGCGCGAGCCCGGAGCGCGCAGGCGTGGGGCCAGGCAGCGGTCTGCGGGGCAATCGTTCCACTCATTTCGGTCGCGCTCTACTTTCTGGTTCCCGGTCTTTCGCAGATCGGGATGTCGTGGTGGCTATCCACGCTGGCGGCGATCTTCCTGTCTGCGATCGCCATGATCTGGATGCTTCAACTTTCGGAGGACGCACGGTGGGGAGGGCTGGCTCGCGAGCGCAGGTCGTGGTGGGCGGCGACGTTCTGTTTTGGCGAACGCCTGCTCGGATCGCTTCGTGGAGGAACTCCGGCCGATCTGGCGTGGTCCAAGGCGCTGCCTCAGCTGCATCGTCAGGCGGGAGCGCTGGTGCAGCACTGGGGCGCGGACTTGTGGTCGGACCCGCCGGTCGCCGATGCTCGCTTCGAACCTGCGGCTCGATCATTGATCGTCCTCGGAAGCTCGTTGCGAAAGGCGATCCAGGCTTCCATTTATGAGGGACGGGGCTGCGCGGAGCGGATCGAGGCCGCTCTCGAGGCGCTTCGGGTGGAGCTGGACTGCGAGGTCGAACGCAACATGCAGCTGCTCTCGACCCGTGCGCTGAAGCCGCTTTTCATCTGCGTCGCCCCCTCGGTCCTGCTCCTGCTGGCGATGGCGTTCTGGCTCAGCTGGGAAAGCTGGGGGATTGCATGACCGAGGCGATGCGGGAGCTGGGGGCAACGCTGAGCTGGGCGATTGCCATTGCGCTGGCGATCACCGGCAGGCCGTGGCTTTTTCCGGATCAGCGGAGCTCGGGCGATTCGATGGGGCGTTCGCGGGTCGTCCACTCCACCAGCGTATCCAGCCCCGTGCTGAAGAAACCCTGCGGCTTGCCGTGCTCGAGGGCAAGGATCTCGAGGCGCGCCATGCGCGAGCTGGTGCGATAAAACACGGAGCCTTCCACGTCTTCATGACGAATCGAAATCCAATGCTTCGGTTCGACCTCGATCCGACCGCGGAGCTCGCGTCCGTCCTGTTCTGTCCGGAAAGACCATCCCTGGGGAATCCGCTGCATGCTGGATCGGACGGCGCGCCAGAGCGAAGCATCCGGCATGCCCTTGAGCTTTTCAAAGGCGCTCACGCTCGTGAACGGAATTCCCCGCTTTCCAAAGGCCCGTGCATGCAGGCCTTCGGCGCAGTACTCGAGGCTGCCGGAAGTGTCCCGCAGCGACTGCGCATGGAACCAGACGGTCTGCCAGATTCGTCTTGAATCGTTGCGCTTCTGGAGCACGCCGCGAGCGGGCGAATCGGACGAAGACCAGGAGAGCGCGTCGGACTCGGAATTTCGTCCGTTCAGCTTCCACGTCCCTCGAACAGGAATCTGGGTCCGCACGCTTTGAAACTCCAGCCATCGAGACAGGGGGCGAAAGTCCAGGAGGTGCCCGGGCTCGAGTTCGAAATGCCAGGTCAGCTCGCCCTCGGAGGTGGGAACGCTGCCGGAGTATGCGGACCCGGTGAATTCAACTCCTTCGCATTTCCACGGATTCTCGAAGAGGCTTGCCGGATCTTCGAGAGAATGGGGCAACGGCAGCGTCTTGCGGAAAACCTTTCGCTGGACCTCGCCGGCGGCCTTCCCGCGCCGCTCAAAAATTCCGATCCACTCTGCATGCCGCTTGAACCCGTTTCGGCTCCTGAAGATCGTGAACTCCATGCTCCAGGCGATTTCGCCCTCATGGCCGCGCCCGTCGGTTCGTGCCGTCAGAAGCAGGGAGTGGTGCAGGGGAGGAGGCTGCTTGTTCATGGTCGTGCCAAGTTAAATCACATTCCTTCAGTGCGCGCCACCCGGGTCCGCCGGACGAAGGAGAATCGTTCCTGATTCCATTCCCTGAACCTGGACCAGCTCGCGAATGCGCCGCGTGCCATCTTTTTCTCGGGCAACGTGCGCCACCCAACGGATTCCGCTCGTGATCCATTCGCGCAGGGCCGTGAGCGAAAGAGATTCCGGCGCCGAAAGCAGGGCCAGGATCTCCAGTCGCCGGAGTGCATCGCGTGCCGAATTGGCATGGATCGTCGCCAGGGATCCCTGGTGCCCGGTATTGATCACCTGCAACAGATCGAGCACCTCCTGGCCACGGCACTCGCCCACGAGGATCCGGTCCGGCCTCATTCGAAGCGCCTGGCGGAGCAGGCCTCGAATCGAGATCTCGCCGAATCCATCCGCGTTGGCGGTTCGCGATTGCAAGGCGACAAAATGCGGATGTCGCGGACTCAGCTCGGGAGTATCCTCGAGCGCGATGATCCGCTCGTTTTGGGGAATGGAGGCGAGCAGATCGTTCAGAAGAGTGGTTTTTCCGCTGCCGGTGGATCCGGCGACGAGCACTGTCTGGGCGGAGGAGACGGCCTGGCGAAGCTGCTCGAACAGGCGAGCGCTCGAGCTCCACCGGGCTTCGGCGGAAGACTCCAGTGCCCTGCCCAGGCGTCTCAGCGAAAGCGTCATTCCGTCGCCCGCCACGGGCGGAAAAATGGCGTGCAGGCGATGGGACGGCGGAAGCGGCGAATCCACGAAGGGGTTTCGGGCATCCCAGCTTTTTCCGGAGCGCGAGAGCTGCTCCAGCACCCAGCCCTTGAGCTGTGACGCGACCTGAACCGGATCCTCCGAGGTTCCTTCCTGAAGGACCATGCCCTGCCCGCGATCCAGCCAGGCTCGGCCGTCGGCATTGATGCAGATATCGGTGACCGTCGGGTCGGAAATCCACTCCTGGAGCCTGCCGAGCAGCATCAGCGTCTCCCTCGTTCCATCAGTGGTGAGAACCAGTCGCGAGTCCTGCGGGCCCCGGCAATCGGAAGGGGCTTCACGGCGTCCGAAATCGCGGGAGGGTCTGTCCTGCCGCGAGGGAGCGCTTCTGGGATCACCCGGCCCGCCTCACGTCGTGGCGACGGGGGAGGCGCATTCAACGGCACCAGCACTGCGACCAGCTCGGAGCGATTGCGGATGGTGTCTTCGAAACCGAACAGGCGGCCGAGGACGGGGATTTTACTTAGAAACGGGAGGCCGCGCTCCTGGTTGCCCGATTTTTCCTGCAGCAGTCCCGACAAAAAGAGGGGCTCTCCGATCCGGGCATCGACCTGCGAGCGGACGCGGCTCGACTGAAGCGCCGGAACGGTTTCTGTTCCATTGGCCCGATCCAGTTCGCTCATTTCGGAGGAGATCTCCAGCCGGACCTGCTCGCTCGTGCTTTGAAGGGCTCGTATCTTCAGGGTCAGGCCGTAGCTCTTCCAGTCGACCCAGCTTCCGCCGCGGTTTCCCGCCCTCGGGCGCACCTCGATCGGAATTTCACCGCCGTTGAACAGCTCGGCTTCGCCCGGAACACGCACCACGAGCTCGGGCTGTGACAGGATCTTGGCCCAGCCCTGGCCCTCGAGCCAACGAAGGGTCAGGTCGATGCTGGGGGCGTGGGCCCAGTAGAGCGACCCTCCCTCCACCTGCAGCGATCCCGACAGATGAGACGGCCATTCGAGGCCGAGCTGGCGGAAGGCGCTCTGCTTCATCTCGAGTAAAAAAACCCTGAAAAACAAGGTTCTTCCGGCATCCGGAAGCGTGGAGAGGTCGATGTGGACCGCAGCAAACAGGGATCGCAGCTTCTGCTCCCACCCCGCTCGGGTGGGAACATCCGGAGCAGTTCCTCGGATCCAGATCTGGCTGCCCAGCGACTCGAGCCGGACAACGGCTTCGAGCCGCTGCTCTCGAATCCAGCTCTCCAGCTTCAAACGGGCTCGGGCCAGAAGTTCCGCGGACGGTTCGGTGTGGTTTTCGACCTGCTTCGGAAAGGCGTCCTCCAGGACGTGAATCCGGGCAAGCTCCTCCTCGGAGTGGATCATGCCCCGCAAAATGACCCGCTCTCCGGCGATGGCGGTGCTCGCTTCACGGAGCTCGGCCAGCGCCCTGCCGAGAGGATCTTCGCTCGTTGCAGGGCGTGTTTGAGGCTGGACCAGGACCGAGAGGTGAATGAGCGACGAGTCCTTCTTCCAAATCCAGACCTCGGCCGTTCCAGGGGCCATGGCCTTGATCAGCAAGGTGTCCGATCCTGCCGGAGGCGGGAGCGGGGCTGCGCGGACGGCGGAGCCGCTCACGGAGTATCTCTCAAGACCCTCGACCGGAATAGTTCGTGTTTGCCCGGGGCTCAGACGCCAGGGGGCGAGCTCGACCACCTGCGGGCCGGCACCGAAGGTGGTCGGTGAGGCAGTCAGCCACAGGAGCAGGGTCAAACGAGCGACAAGAGGGTGAGCCATGCGGTGGCGCAGGGCAAGATCCATTCCCCGAAATCCTTGATTTGAGGCCGGGGGTGGGCTATCTCGATCCCCTCGTTCAATTATTGATCAAAGAGGTTTTTATGGCATCTCGTACCGGTAAAACTCGCATGGCCCGCAAGGTTCGTCAGGCGCGCAAGGGCAAGGCCCGCAAGCGCAAGGAGCAGAACAAGGGCACCACCCCGAAGTTTCCGATTCACATCTGATTCAACTGGTTAAGGACTGGACCATGTCGACTCGCACGCTCTTCACTTCTGAATCCGTCACGGAAGGTCATCCGGACAAGATGGCAGACCAGATTTCTGATGCCGTGCTGGACGCCCTGCTCGCGCAGGATCCGCGTTCGCGCGTTGCGTGCGAGACCTTGATCACCACGGGGCTGATCGTCGTTGCCGGCGAGGTGACGACGAATGCTCGCGTGGACTACGCCCACATCGCCCGCGAGGCGGTGAAGAAGATCGGCTACGACTCCTCGCTCAAGGGTTTCGACTACCAGACCTGTGGCGTGCTCGTGTCGCTGGATCGTCAGTCCCCGGATATTGCCCAGGGAGTCACTGTCGGCCAGGGCATGCACAACCAGAAGGAACAGGGCGCCGGCGACCAGGGAATCATGTTCGGTTACGCGGTCAATGAATCCGACCAGCTGATGCCGCACACGATCGACTTGTCGCAGAAGCTCGCCATGCGCCTGTCGCAGGTTCGCAAGGACGGAACGCTTCCGTGGCTGCGTCCGGACGGCAAGACCCAGGTCACCATGGAATACGTCGACGGCAAGCCCACTCGGGTGGATGCCGTGGTCGTGAGCTCGCAGCACGATGAAAACATCGGCCACAAGCAGATCCAGGAAGCCGTGATTGAGGAAGTGGTCCGAAAGACCATTCCGGGCCAGCTCCTGGATTCCAAGACCAAGTTCTTCATCAATCCGACGGGACGTTTCGTCATCGGCGGGCCGATGGGCGACTGCGGACTCACGGGACGAAAGATCATCGTCGACACTTACGGCGGCCATGGAGCCCACGGCGGTGGAGCATTCTCGGGCAAGGACCCCTCGAAGGTGGACCGCTCGGCAGCCTACATGGCCCGCTACGTGGCCAAGAATGTCGTGGCAGCCGGTTTGGCGGATCGCTGCCTCGTTCAGCTGGCTTACGCGATCGGTGTTGCCGATCCGGTCAGCGTGCATGTCAACGCCTACGGCACAGAAAAGGTCGAGCTCTCGAAGATCGAGGCCGCCATTCGCGAAGTATTCCACCTGCGCCCGTCCGGCATCATCGAGTCGTTGCAGCTCCTGCGTCCGATCTATTCGAAGACTGCGGCCTACGGCCACTTCGGTCGTGCCGAGCCCGAGTTCACCTGGGAGAAACTCGACCAGGTTTCGGCTCTGAAGAACCTTCTCGGCTGATGCATTTCGTTTACGTGTTCGCCCATTTTTTTCCGGTGCTTGCGATTCCTGCAGCGCTCGGGGCGATCCAGCTGGCCATCCACTTCAAAAGGCGAAAGCAGCGCCAGCCCATGGTGTTCCTGTTCCTGGTCGCGCTTTGCTGCATGCTCGCTTCCGCAGCCTGGATCTTTTTTCGCGGCGATCTTCATGCGCAGCGCTGGGCCAAGATTGCCGTGGAAAGTTTCAGCTTTTCAGCTCACGATTGAAGGTATGATCCTCGCTCGAAAAACTCGTGTCCTTGTTGCCGTCCTCGCCTTGATTTCCGCATCCGTGGCCCGCGCCGAATCCACGCGCCCGACCTATCCGACCGTGGTGGGCATCGAGGCCCTCGGTCGAGCATCGAGTGCGAGCGTATTTTTTGATCGCATGCTGGACGAGAACTTCGGCGCAGGATTCGGATTTGGTGGCGGATCGATCTCGATGATTCCGGTCTACGCCAATTACTATTTCACGAACACTCAGGGCGCTCTTTTCGCGACAGCAGGCGCCTCGCTGGTGCTGAATCCTGACAACATCGACGGACGCACTTCGCCGGCGGCGAACTGGCCCATTCGCGAGTCGGTGCTTCCGGTTTTTGGCTTCGGTTACGAAAATCGAAGCGATCAGGGTTATCTTTTCCGGGCCACCGGATACGTTGCCTATGCGGACCGGGATTTTCATCCCTGGGGAGGCGTGAGCCTCGGATATGCGTTCTAGTTTTCGCTTTCTGCTGGGATGGTCGCTGCTCGCGGGCTCTGGCGCACTCGCAGCTCCTCAGATTCCTGCGGTTTCCGCTGATCCCGCCTTTACTGCTCCATCGCCCCTTTTCGTGGGAGGCTTTCGTTTTCAGACCGTGGATCGAGGCTCGCGGCCTGATCTTTTTTTTGGCGGCGTGAACCTGCTTTTGTTCAAGACCGAGGCCGGAGACCAAGGAGCATTCTGGTCCTTCCTTTCGCCGGGCCTTCAGTACCAATCCAGCAGCGAGCGCAGGATCAGCGTTTCGGTCGCACCGGCATCCTACGTCGGACAATCCGGGCTCGCGTTTGCTCTCCAGGTTTTTCCGTTCGACTCGGGTAGAACCGGCGGCGTGCTCGGCTTTTCCGTCGGCTACCACTTCTTCTGAAATTCTCTCGTCTTTTCAGGGCCGAATTCGTGTCGATCCGGACACATTTTGACGACCGACACCGACGGCGAGATGCTTGGCGAATGCGCTCGTGAGGAGCGTCAACACACCGGGCAGGAGCAGAACGTATGTCGGATCGTGACCTGAAGGATGGACTGAAAGCCGCTGGCTACAGCTTCGAGGAATTCTGGTTTTATCGCCACAACCAGGAGCTCGTCGAAGAGATGCGCGAGAAGGAAGAAGCGAAGAAAAAGGATCGAAGCCATCTGCGGCTGATCCAGGGAGGCCTGTCCGAAGCCCCTCCCACTCCCGCCGAGGGCCTCGAGCCCGGCACCGTCAAGAAAGCGGCATGATCGCCGCCTGAACCGGCCAACTGCTTGATATCACCGCGATCGACGAAGTTCGGCGAGCCCGGCTTCATCGGTCGCGGTGATGTTTTTTCATCGCACTGAAAAAATTTTTGACGGCCCGGCAAAACTTGC
>JBIIXZ010000081.1:0-11403 GCA_044347055.1 Bdellovibrionia bacterium
GTCCTTGTGGCCCGGAGTATCGAGCAGGTTGACCTGATGGCCTTCGTACTCAAACTGGAGCACGCTCGATGAAATGGAGATTCCACGCTGCTTTTCGATCTCCATCCAGTCGGAGGTCGTGTTGCGCTGGTTGGCTTTCGCCTTCACGGCGCCGGCCAGGTGGATGGCTCCGCCGTACAGCAGGAGCTTCTCCGTAAGGGTGGTTTTTCCGGCGTCCGGGTGCGAGATGATCGCAAAGGTGCGGCGCCGTTTGACTTCAGTTTCAAGTTCAGCCATTTGCGAAACCGGATAGCACAGAATTCGGGGCTTTAGGCCAGATTGTGTGCACGAACCGACTGCCCCTCATACCAGATCGTTCCAGAAAAAGCGGTCCCCGCCAGGACCTGGGGCAGGAACAGTCGATCTCCTTCCCAGAGCGCGAGCTCCAGCACCCTGGATTCCGGGATCCAATGAAGCGAGCCCTCATCACTGAAGCGAGCCCCCTCGGGAATCCGGGCTGACTCAGCCGCATCGAGGTCGGCCGTCATCACCGTGCACCACCAGTCCTCGGCCTTGTGCGCTTTGAAATTCGGAAACTGGAGCGTGCCCAGCCACCGGTAACGCGCGGGCTCGAGCAGCAGGCCGGCCTCCTCCGAGACCTCACGCGAGGCCGCCTGCCATGGCGACTCGTCCCGCTCGAACTTTCCACCCAGCCCATTCCATTTTCCGGAATGGTAGTCTGCTTCGCGGCCCTGGCGATGCATCATCAGCACCTCACGCCGATCCGTGCCTCGACGAAACAGGTAAACGAGGCACGCTGGAATGACTTTTCTCGAGCCGGATTCAAACGGGTTCAAGGGTCCACCTCACAGGGATTGCCAGAATTCCGAAGGCTGCACCTGCCCGAAAACAAAGGGAGTCTGCTCCTTCGATGGACGCTCACCCATCTCTCGGAACAGCGGCACCCCTCCAGGCAGCTTGTTCTCTCGATCCGAAGGAAGGGCAACCATCGCATTCATGTAGATCTTATCGTATCCCACGAGACGGTTCACAATTCCGAGCAGGATGCCATTGAGCGTGCCCTCCTCCGAAAAGACCGCATACTTGAGCCCGCGAACGAGGCGAACCAGTCGCTCCGAATCCGTGGTCGCCTTTCTCGCGGATTCAATGCTGCCGTACAGGAACTGGGCAAAACCCAGGAAATACTCGCGGGTCCTGGGATTCGATCGCGCAAAGGTCCGCTCGAAGGCATCAAAGAATGCCGATTCATTCAGGTTCAGCAGCGCCTCGATCGCGGCCGCGCCGTAAACGACGTTCGAAGTCGTGTGCAGGTATCCCCATCTGTGGTTCCGGCTGTGGAGCTCCGGCGTAAAAAGCATCCAGTTCGGCACGCTGGCAAGCTGGTCGATGAACCGAAGGTACTTTTCCGAGTACTCGGAGGTCGTCGTATTCTTGTCGGAGATTTCGAAGCTCATCCGGATCTCCGGATTGGCGATCTCGCGAGTGTCACCGTCCATCGCCGAACTGAGCGTGAACCTGCGCGAACGGGTTTCGCCGTTGTCGAGCCACGACCATCCTGACCTGGCACTGCTCTGCACCTGGAGCTCGCGAAGCGCCTGGAGCTGTTGCTCGGTTGCCTGGGGATTCACGATCCTGAGCTCGTCGACTCGAAAACGACTGTCAGAGGTCAGGAAGCCGAGCAGGCTGAGTCGCAGTACAGACTGCCGAAACTTGGAGCTGACCTCCGCCGGCCGGCCGATTTTTTCCACTCCCGTGAAATCACCCTTGGCCACGGCCGTGTCGAGAATCTGGCGCGAGGCCAGATCGTTCAGGCTGGAGATGGACGGAATCTCGTACCAGGTCCGATTGATGCTGCCGATGCTGGCAGTGTGCTGGCCGAGCGGAAGCTTCAGCATCGCCAGCCGCAGGTAAAGACGTGCCACGAGTTCGGTATAAAGTGACTTGTCCTCATAGAGCCTCACGCGATCGCCCCTCTTGGAGACGATCGAACGCTGGAGGTAGACCTTGGATGCCATCCCCTTGATTCCAATCGGAACACTCAAAGCCAGGTTCAGGAGATCGGGATCCAGGCGCAGGACCCCGCCGCCCTCGAGCGAATCCTCGATGATGAGGATGTGCCGGGGAGGCAGCTGGTCCAGGGCTGCGCTGTAGGGCAAAAGCACGTTGTAGATGAAGTTGCCCGCATACTGGGCGGCGGTCGAGGTCGGCTTCGGATAAATCAGCGTGTAGCTCCGAATGAATGCCACTCGGCCACCGACCACGAAACCTGCCCCCAGCTCGAGCCCGATTCGGAAAGTGTCCCGGACCAGGTATCGATCATTTTCGTCCTCCGGCTCCGGGTTTTCATCCACCTCTCGCGACAGGTTGAAGTGAACATTGGAGATCAGGCTGGAGTCCAGGCCCACTTCGATCGGCGCAAGGTCAAACGAGCTCATGCCGGAAAAGGCCTTCGCTCCGAGTCGCATCAGCGCATCGCGGATCTTCGCGACGGTGGGCGAAATCGTCTCCCAGATGCCCTGCTCGAACTTTTCAGGAAACTTCGGGACCACCGGCACCTTGAGTTCGCCGTTTTTCACGAGGCCATCCTCCGATGAAACCTGGCGATCAACGGGCAGGATTCCGATCTCCTCCTGGAGACCGAGCGCCTGGACCATTTCGTTGCGTCGGTGGATGAGCTTTTCGACGAGGAGCTTTTTCATTCCCTCCGGCCATGCGCCGAGTTCGACGGCGTCGGTGATCTGCCTGCGGGTCAATCGACCGATGAGTCGATAGGTCCAGCGCGCGTCATTGATGGTGATATGCTCAAAACCCGAGTTCTTCTGGAACGCCTCGTAATTGAGATGAATTCTCTGCGAGTCGATCCTGTCCACGAGATTCCAAGGAAACTGCCCGGGAGTTTCTCGAAAGAGCTTGCCGAAGGCGAAGCCCAGATCGTGCTGGGCATGGAACATCGTCGCCGTCCCATCGACTTCGCGGATGATGAGCTTGTTGTTTTCGGACTCCTTCAGGTCGGCGTTGGCAATCCACTGGTCGAAAAGGATCAACGCACGCGTTTCACGCACTCCCCGATGACCGAGCTCGCCCCACGCCCAGGGACCCACCCGGTTCAATCCTTCGGGCTTCGACTCGAGCAGGCCTCGATGGAACACGACGTAGTTGCCGTCCTCGTCGGAGCCGACGAACTGCACATACTTGTCGAGGTCGTAGCTCGAGTAATAGGAGTTCCACTCCTTCTTGAACTGCTTGTAGGTGAGTTTTCCGAGGATCATCTTGAAGCTTTCGACATGCTTCGAAACGTCGGAGTGAAACCCCAGGGCCGCCGCAAGCGACGCCGCCGTCGGCTCGGAATGGATCTCGCGAGCCACCTTGAGCTTGATCTTGACCTTGCGTCCGTCGCTGGTCGTGAAGGTCACGTCGAGCTTGGGCTTGGATTGCGTCTTTCGAACCGCCTTGAAATACCCCTGGTTCTGCTCCGGAAAGTCCACCCTCAGGCCGCGCTGAAGAGGAGCCTGTCCGCCCTGGAAGTAGGGTTTCACGTCGACGGCTGCGATGTCATGCCGATGCCAGAACGTGGAATTCGGATCCGGCTCGAGACGCGACAGGTCCGCCCCGGCTGCGGCAAGTGCCGCAAGCTCGTCATGCGACAGGAATTTTCCAGTGGAAGGATCCAACAGGTTCGTCGCCTCGTTCGTGATCGGGCTCTTCAACGGAATCGACCAGTTCTTGTACGAGGCCCGGATGTATCGAATCTGTTGTACGGAACCGAGAATCTCGCCCTCGACGCGCAGCGAGTGATCGATCTCCAGAGCACGGACCGCGCCCCGAAGGATGGCCGCGCGATCTGCAGGATCAATGCTGGCCAGCCGGTCGAGGTCCGCGAGGATCAAATCGAAATTGACGACGGTATCATCTTCGCGAGCCTTCTTTTCGGCCTCCTTGGCGTTACGCCCCAGAAAACCGCGGTTCGCGCGGTAAATGGCCTGATGGACCTCGTCACGTCTTGTTTGAATCGTCTTTCGATAGGCGGCGAGCTTGGGCGGAGAGAGCACGTCGCGGTCCAGGAACACTTCTTCGATCTTCTGGATCAGCTGCGGATGATACGGCAGCTCCCGGAGGGCCCAAGCCGGCCTCCCGAGAGACAACGCGACCAGAAAAAACAACACCCGACGTCTTCCACGGCAGATCTTCACCAGGATTCCTCCACACAGGCCCTTGAGTGACAGTCGGGCGGGAGTACCCCAATCTAACGCATGGCGCAATAACCGTTTAAACTAGTCAGCCGAAACGGATTTGTCCGTAAGTCATTGAAATTAATCAGAATACATCTGATCAATGAGATCCTTGTAGCGGGTCTCGATGACGTTTCTCTTCATCTTGAGGGTCGGCGTCATCTCTCCTGCTTCGATCGAAAACTCCGCTGCCAGGATCGTCACCTTTTTCACCTGCTCATAATTGGCAAGCTCTTGATTCACCTGATCGACGTGCGTCTTCACGGCTTTCAGGATCTCGGAATCGCGAACCACTCGGCCATCATCCGCTCCCGGCCGATTCTTCAGCTCGGCCAGAGTGCCCTCGCCCAGGGTGACCAGGGCGGAGATGAACTTGCGATTGTCGCCCACGAGGCAGACCTGGCTCACCATCGCGTGCACCTTGATCTTCTCTTCGATCGGCAGCGGCGCGATCATCTTGCCGCCGGAAGTCTTCATGATCTCCTTCTTGCGACCGCGGATCTTGACGAGGCCGCGCGGGGTGATTTCAGCAAGGTCTCCGGTCTGGAGCCAGCCGCCATCACCGAAGGCGGCCTTCGTGTTCTCCGGATCCTTGTAATAGCCCAGGAACACATGACGACCGCGCGTGAGCATCTCGCCGTCCTCGGCGATCTTGAGCTCCATTCCCGGCACCGGCTTTCCGACCGTGCCCGCGCTATCGACGCCGGGCTCGGTCATGCAGACCACGCCGGTCGTTTCGGTCTGCCCGTAATCTTCCAGGATTTCGAGTCCGATCGAGCGGAACCAGCGCGACACGTGCGCCGGAAGCGCCGCCGCTCCCGAGGCGAGGGTCAGCGCCTGGCCGAGCCCCAGCGCCTTTCGAACCTTCGAAAGGACCAGCTTGTCGGCGAGCTTGAGCTGAGCAAGATCGAGAATCGGAAGAGGACGCCCGGAGAGCTGGATTCCGGCGCAACGCGCACCCGTGGTCAGCGCCCATTCCGCGAGCTTGCGGCGCGCAGGCGGAGCCTTGTCGAGCTTGGTCATGACTCCTTCCACCATCTTTTCCCAAAGCCTGGGCACGGAAAGCAGCAGGGTGGGCTCCACCTCGGGCAGCTCGGAGGCAACCTTCTCGAACTTGGTGGCAAACGACACCTGGTACTGCATGGTGATGCCGACGCCGATGTTCTGGAGCTTCTCCGCGATGTGACAGAGTGGAAGGAACGAGAACAGGCGTCCCGACTCCGGAAGACGCCAGTAATCCCGGACACGATCCGAAGTGTACGTCATGTTGTCATGCGAGAGCAGCGCGCCCTTGGGATTTCCGGTCGTGCCCGACGTGTAGATCATGAACCCCGGGGCGTTCGGATCAATCATTCCGAGCATCTTCTCCATCGAGCGAGCCTTCCCCGACTCGGCAATGCGACGGCCTTCGGAAATTGCGGCCTCATAGCTGACGGCCTTGGGCGAAATCGAGCAGTCACCGTCGAAAACCAGGATCATCTCGATCCGCTCCGGAAGGGCCACTCCCTTGTCGCCCACGAACTTGTTGAAATACTCCGCGTTCTGGACCGAAAGAACCCGCGATTCCGTGTGATTGAGGATGTAGAGGATGTCCTTGGGAGTGCTGTTCGGGTAGAGGCCGGCAGACTTCGCGCCGAGCAGCAGCATCGCAAGATCCGCATGCACCCACTCCGGGGAATTATAAGCAAAGATCGTCCCGATATCGTCCTTGCCGAAACCCCTGGACTCCAGGAACAGCGCGAGGTGGTAGACGCGATCGCAGTACTCGCGAGCGGTCAGGATGCGCCACTGTTCGCCCTTCTTGTAACCCTGGGCGGGCGACGTCGGTCTCGAGTCAGCCCACTCCTTGAGGCGATGAAGGACGGTCGGACCGGGTTTCACGCGGCTCGAATCAGCGGGCATGCGAAGATCTCCTTGTGATCTTCAGTGTGCGCTAAAAAGCGAAAATTCCAACGGGAAACTCTGCCCCGCCGGTGCGCGTGACGCCGGAGCGGCCTGGGCTCTGCGATCATTTTTTGACATCATTCGCGCGGCTTCGAAGCGCTCTTCGAAAATGTGCCGGGCATAGATCTGCAGGTACCAGTAGTAGTTGCGACTGATGAGCGAGACGTATTCGCGGGTCTCGCGGAACGGAATCAGGTCGACAAAAAGCACCGGATCGTCGACCTGGTAGCGGCGCTTCCAGTCGTCGACGCGCTCCGGTCCGGCATTGTATCCGGCCAGTGCATGGTCGACCTTTCCGCCGAACCGGTCGACCAGCTGCTTGAAGTACTTCACGCCCAGCCGAACGTTCGTCCGGCCGTCAAGGAGCTCGCGCTTGCTCACGCGGTCCAGCCTCTTTGCGGTGGCCGGCATGAGCTGCATCAGGCCGAGCGCCCCGGCCGGCGAGCGCGCCGAGCTGACGAATCCGCTTTCCTGCCGGATCAGTGCGGCAAGTATGTACGGATCGAGGCCGCCGCCTGCAAAGGTGTACAGGATGTGGCGATGCTCCTTTTTGAGCGGAAAGAACAGGGACAGCGTCTGGCGCGAGAGGACGGACGGATGATCGCGCATGAGCGAACTCAGGGTCCGGAAGGTGCCGATGGCATTGAAATTTCGGTTCTGGAGAACCGCAAGGTAGAGGCGGGCTTCGGGCTCCGCCTTGTCCATCATCTCCTCGAGCTGCTCAAACAGGCTGCGAGTATACTCGGTGGCTCCCTGCTCCTGGAGGGTTTCGAGTGCGCGGATCCGATCATTCCACTTCGAACCCAGGGCCACGCTCTCGAGCCTGACCACCGGCTCCGGAAGATGCAGGTTCTGCGCGGAATTGAACGCCTTTTTTCCGCTCAGCAGCAGCGAATGGTAGTGGATCGGAAATTCGCGGGTCAACCTGGCCTTGGCCTGCTCGAATCCCAGCATGTCGCCCCGGGTGCGGGCCGCCCTCGCGCGCCAGTACAGCGAACGCGAAAAGTAGTCGTTGGCCCGGTCCTGGGAGAGCTGCTCGAGCCACTTTTCAGCCTTCGACCACTCGCCTTTCGCGATCAGCAGAAGCGAGAGCCGGTATTTCGAACGACTGCTCCATTCCGAGTCCGTCTTGCAGGACGCGGCATGCTCATGCAGCTGGAGCACCAGCGTTCGCGCCTCGTCGAGCGGAAGGAACTCCTCCGCCTTCTGCGCCATCATCGTGTTCAATGGAACCGCATCGCAGGGCGAGAGGGCCGTCACAGCTGCCGCCGCCTTCGACAGGCCGGCGGACTGCGGAATCCTGCGGAGAGCCTGGTTGATCGCGCTTTCGCTGCTCGAGAGCAGCTCATCGGCATTGCCCGCGACCAATGCGTCATAGGCCCGGTCGGCCTCTTCCTTTCCCGCACGGACCTTGCGTCTGGCCTTGCCACGAATGTCGGTTTCGACCTGGGGCTTCGCTTCGGCGAGATCCTGCTCGCGACAAAAGACGTGACGAGTGGCAGGGTTCCGGCACTGGTCGATCCAGGCCTGCTGCTCGACTGCGGAAGCCTTCTTCTTTCGGAAGGCAATATACTTTCCGGCAAGCACTCGAAGCTGCGTCCGGGCAGCGAAATCCAGAAACTGAAGCCCCGTCACACGACCATTCGAGACGGCGCTCAAGAGGAGCTCGTCCACGGCAGCTGCCGCGCCGCCAGCGGAGCTCGGCACTGAGGTTCCCGGGGCGGCGGAAGCCACCCGGACCTGCCCGTTGGCACGGACGGTCACCGGGATGACCTCGTCGCTGACGATGGGCTTGGCCCATGCCGGAGCCGCCAGAACCAGGGTGAATCCGGCTGCAATAGCAGGAAAACCGAAAATCGAAGACTTCATCCGTGACATCTTCAGAACCGCTCCTGCAACAAGGGTATAGAAAGGCCCGAGAACCCTCAATGCGGATCTGGACGGGGCAGGAGTCGGAAGCTTGACGGTCTCCCGCGCGAAGTGTTAGCCAGATTGCTCGTAAATTTTTTATTGAAAGGATTTGAACATGGCCAAGAGACTGAGCACGAAGCATCGCAAGCGCCGCCGCGACCAGGCAACCGCCTACGCCAAGGGCGAAGCGCCGAAGGACCACAAGGTGGCCGTCGAGCGCAGCAAGCGCGCGCTGAAGAAAAAAGCCTATCGCATGGCTTGAGCGTTTCGAGAGTGGAAACAAAAAGGCCGGACGGGGAATTCCCCGTCCGGCCTTTTGTACTTTCAGAGGCACCGGGACCGTGGTCTCGGGGGCCTGCGCCGTAGAGATCAGGCCTTCAATGCGGCCGAGACGAGCGGCTGGAGCTCGCCGCGCTCGAACATTTCCGTCACGATGTCGCAGCCTCCCACGAATTTTCCGCCGATGAAGATCTGCGGAACCGTCGGCCACTGGCTGTAATCCTCGAGGGCATCCCACATCGGATCATCCGACAGAACGTCGAAACCGCCCACGGAGGTGGCTCCGGCGGCCTTCAGGACCTGGACGGCGCGTGCTGAAAATCCGCACATCGGAAAGTCCGGCGTCCCCTTCATGAAGATCATGACCGGGTTGGACTGGACGAGCTTTTCAATTTCGGGACGAAGCGGGTGCGACATGGTTTCTCCTTGAAATGGGGTTTACTGCTGGGGCGCCTGGGACGGCGCGTAAGTCTTGATCGTGAGCGCATGGACCACGCCGGAGTCGATCTCGGAGTGCATGTGCTTCATCACCATGCGGTGCTGCTCGATCATCATCTTTCCTTCGAATGCGGGCGAAATGATGACGGCCTGCCAGTGGTCCTGCGTTCCGGTCAGATCCGTCACCTGGGCGCGGGTTCCCGGAGCTAGCGACTCGAGTCGATTCCTCAGCTGTTCTGCGGTCAAAGTCATGCGCATCGTCTAGCATGCCTCGATCGGAGGAGCAATTTGACCCTCTGCCGTCGGCCTGCCCCTTGCTCCTCCCTCCGGGATGCGGCTCATGGCACCCGAGCAAGACGACTTATCGCAAGGAGCCCGGCAGAGCATTCCGTCGGAGCTTCCTGTCCTCCCGATCCGGAACGCCGTGATCTTTCCCGGCATTTCCATGCCCCTGGTGGTCGGCCGCACCAGGAGCATTCTCGCCGTCGAGGAGAGCGAAAGGCACCAGCAGCTGCTGCTGATCGTCGCGCAGAAGACCATCACGACCGGAGATCCCGAGCCCGAGGATCTTTACCGCACCGGAACGCTGTGCAAGCTCGAAAGTTCGACGCCGAGCGAGTCGGGCGGGCGGCAGATCGTCGTGACCGGTATCGCGCGCTACCGAGTCCTGGACTACTCGCGCGCCATGGACGGTTCGTTGCGCGCACGCGGCGAGTGGGTGGCCGACCAGTTCGGACCGGACATGAAGCGGCAGGAAGCCCTCTTCGAAACCCTTCGAGGGCTGGCCGAGGAAATCCTCGAGATGATGCCCGGAGCCACGGAAGGCCTGGTCCGCCTCATCGACAAGATTGATGACCCCACCTACCTCACCCATGTCGCGGCGGCCTACCTCAACCTGAGCCTCTCGCAGAAGCAGGAGCTCCTCGAAAACCCCATGCTCATTCCGAGGATGGAGAAGCTCATCGAATTCATGGGCAAGGAGCGCGACGTCCTCGGAATCCAGCGCGAGATTCGCGACAAGATGAGCGAGCGCCTGAACAAGGCCCAGCGCGAGGCCCTCCTTCGCGAGCAGCTTCGCACGATCCGATCCGAGCTCGGCGAAGAGGCCGGAGAGGAAATCAGCGATGAGATCGCGGAAAAGATTCGCAAGGCGCGGCTTCCGGAAGAGCCCGCGCGCCAGGCGGAAGACGAGCTTCGCCGTCTCCGGCAGCTTCCCCCTGCATCAGCGGAATACCATGTCGTTCGCACCTACCTCGAATGGCTGGCCTCGATGCCCTGGCACACGATCACCCCGGACAATCTGGACCTCGAGCGGGCCCGTAAGATCCTCGACGAGGATCACTCGGGGCTGGAGAGCGTGAAGAAGCGCATCCTCCAGTTCCTGGCGGTGGCCAAGCTGAAAAACGACCTGAGCGGACCCATCCTCTGCCTCGTGGGCCCTCCCGGCGTCGGCAAGACCTCGCTCGGACAATCGATTGCACGAACCATCGAGCGCAAATTCATCCGCACTTCGCTCGGCGGAGTGCGCGACGAGGCGGAGATCCGAGGACATCGCCGCACCTACGTGGGCGCGATGCCGGGCCGAATCGTCCAGAGCATCAAGCGCGCAGGCAGCCGAAATCCCGTCATGATGCTCGATGAAATCGACAAGCTGCGCGCGGACTTTCAAGGCGACCCGTCGGCTGCACTTCTTGAGGTCCTCGATCCGGAGCAGAACAGGACCTTCGTCGACCACTACCTCGACGTTCCATTCGACCTGTCCCAGGTCTTCTTCATCTGCACCGCAAACGTCGTCGACACGATTCCTCCTCCGCTGCGCGATCGAATGGAAATGATCGAGGTCAACGGCTACACGAACACCGAGAAGCTCGCGATCGCCAAGGAGCACCTGTTTCGCAAGCAGCTCGAGGCACATGGCCTGAAGAGCGGACAGATCATCATTCCGGATGAAACGTGGAACGAGCTCATCATGGAGTACACTCGCGAGGCGGGCGTGCGTGAGCTCCAGCGCAAGATTGCAGCGCTGCTCCGCGCCTGTGCCGAACGCTGGGTGCGTGAACGTCCGACCCAATCCATGCTCATCAAGCCGGAGATGCTGCGCGAGCTGCTCGGACCGCAGCGATTCTTTTCGGAAGTGGCAGGAAGGGCGCTGCGCCCGGGAGTCGCCACCGGCCTCGCCTGGACCCCGCACGGCGGCGACATCCTGTTCATCGAGGCAACGCAGATGCCCGGCAAGGGCCAGCTGGTCCTCACCGGACAGCTCGGCGAGATCATGAAGGAGTCCGCCCAGATCGCGCTGAGCCTCGCACGTTCCAGCGTGATTCCGATTCCGTTCGACTTCTCGCAGCGCGATATCCACATCCACGTTCCTGCAGGCGGCATCCCGAAGGATGGACCTTCCGCAGGGGTCACGCTCGTATCGGCACTCGTCTCGCTCGTACGCAACCAGCCGGTCGATCCGGAAATCGGCATGACCGGAGAGATCACGCTCCGCGGAGTGGTGATGCCGGTGGGAGGAATCAAGGAGAAGATCCTGGCAGCCCACCGGGCAGGACTGAAGCGAATCCTGCTTCCGCGTAAAAACGAGCAGGACCTGCAGGAT
>JBIIXZ010000259.1:0-3356 GCA_044347055.1 Bdellovibrionia bacterium
GCGGACGGCGGCTTAGAGGGCGAGCCCGAGACTGAGCGCACGCACGCGCCGAAGCCGGTCGCGAAGCTGGGCCGCCTCCTCGAACTGGAGCTGCTTGGCAGCCTCCCGCATGGCCTCCTCCATCTTCTTGATGGTCTTCGGCAGCTCCTCGATCTTCGTGAAGTAGTCGCCTGCCGCCTGGGCGATCGCCGCGATCGTCGCGCTCGAATCCAGCAGATCCAGGCCGGCAACCACCTCCGCCCCCGACTCAGCCGCGCTCCAGACGCTCTGGCCGTGGCCCGAGCCCGCTCCAGTACGAAGTGCGCGCTTGGCGAGCGCCGCCTTGTCGAGCTTCTCCATGACCTGTGCCTCTTCCGAAACAATCGGGGCGGGAATGGCCTTCTTGATCGTCGTCGGAGTGATTCCGTGCTTCTGGTTGAACTCCTCCTGGATCTTGCGACGACGAGCGGTCTCCTCGATCGCAATTTTCATGCTGTCGGTGATTCGTTCGGCATACAGAAGCACGTAGCCGTTGGAGTTTCGAGCGGCGCGGCCGATCGTCTGGATCAGAGAGCGATGGCTTCGCAGGAAGCCCTCCTTGTCGGCATCCAGGATCGCCACGAGCGCGACCTCCGGAAGATCGAGGCCCTCTCGAAGCAGGTTGATTCCAACGAGCACGTCGAAGAGCCCCATGCGCAGATCGCGCAGGATCTCGATGCGCTCGAGCGTGTCGATGTCCGAGTGGAGGTACTTTACCTTCACGCCTTTTTCCGTGTAGTAGCGCGTGAGATCTTCGGCGAGCTTCTTCGTGAGAGTCGTCACGAGCACGCGCTCCTGGCGCTCGACCCGCTTGCGGATCTCGACCAGAAGATCGTCGACCTGCGTGGTGGCCGGCCGGACCTCCACGAGCGGATCGAGAAGCCCCGTCGGACGGATCACCTGCTCCACGAACTCACCCTGGGTTTGCTGGAGCTCATACTCTCCGGGAGTGGCCGACACGTAGATGACCTGGTTCTTGGCTTTTTCCCATTCCTCGAAGTTCAGCGGACGGTTGTCGAGCGCCGACGGAAGCCGGAACCCATGCTCCACCAGCGTGCTCTTTCGGGCACGGTCGCCTCTCGACATCCCGCCGATCTGCGGAACCGTGACGTGGCTTTCATCCACGATCAGGAGCCAGTCCTTCGGAAAATATTCGAGCAGCGTGGGCGGGGCGGCACCCGGGTCACGGCCGGTCAGGTGGCGCGAGTAGTTTTCAATTCCCTGGCAGAAGCCGAGCTCCTCGATCATCTCGAGGTCGAACATCGTCCGCTGCTCGAGGCGCTGCGCCTCGACGAGCCGATTGTTCGCTCGAAGCTCCGTCAAGCGCTCCTGGAGCTCGATCCGTATCGAATCGATCGCGCGTTTCCGGTTCTCGAGCGTCGTGACGTAATGGCTGCCGGGATAGATCGTGATCCGCGGAATTTTCTGGATGCGCACGCCGCGAAGTGGATCGATTTCGGAGATGGACTCGATTTCGTCGCCGAAAAACTCCACGCGGATGGCGCGCTCTTCTTCGTACGCGGGAAAGATCTCAACCACATCGCCGCGAACGCGGAACGTTCCGCGATGAAAATCCACGTCATTGCGCTTGTACTGGATTTCGACGAGCTTGCGCAGCATCTCCTGCCGCTTGATCTCGCGTCCGACCTCCAGGTACAGGAGCATGCCCTCGTAGGCCTCCGGCGAACCGAGGCCATAAATGCAGGAAATCGAGGCCACGATCAGCACGTCGTTGCGATCGAGGAGCGAACGGGTGGCCGAGTGCCGGAGCTTGTCGATCTCCTCATTGATGGCCGAATCCTTCTCGATGTAGGTATCCGTCGACGGGATGTAGGCTTCAGGCTGGTAGTAGTCGTAGTAGCTGACGAAGTACTCGACCGCGTTCTTCGGAAAGAACTCACGAAATTCCGTAAAGAGCTGCGCCGCGAGCGTCTTGTTATGGCAGAGGACCAGCGTCGGTTTGCCGGTCTTCGCGATGACGTTTGCCATCGTGAAGGTCTTGCCGGAGCCGGTCACCCCGAGCAGGACCTGCGACTTGCGGCCGTCCGTCACCCCGCGCGACAAAGCCTCGATGGCCTGGGGCTGGTCTCCAGTCGGCTGGAAGGGAGTGGCGAGCTCGAACTTGCGGTTCGATGCCGCCATCAACGGTACTCCCAGGTGGTGCCCTGCGGACCATCCTTGATCTCGACGCCCTTCGCGAGGAGCTCCTTGCGGATCTCATCGGCGCGCTGGAAGTTCTTCGCGGCCCGAGCGTCGCGACGCTCGACAATGAGTGCTTCGATCTGCTCGGGAGAAATCTTGCCGCCGGATCGTGCCGCCTTCACGCGCGCGATGTCGGCAAGCGCCTTCTCCGGATCCTGCCTACCAAAGCCCATCAGCTCGCCCAACTCCTTCTCAAGGATGTCCATGAGGGCCTGCGCTCCGAGCACCGCGGAGGGCGTGGCCTGCGCGAGAGGCTCGGCGGAGATCCGGTTGAATTCACGAATCAGCTGGAAAACGGCCGAGAGCACCTCCGGCGTGCCGAAGTCGTTTGCCATCGCATCCAGCATCTGCTCGCGGGTCTTTTCGCTCTCGGCGACAAACTCGCCCCAGAGCGATTCGGCACGAAGATCCGGCACCGCACGTTTTGCTCCGGCAAGAACCTTCGCCTTCTGCTTGGCTTCGTAAATGCGGCTCAGACCGGTGAGTGCGTTGTCGATCGCCTCGTCACCAAAGTCGATGATCGACCGGTAATGCACCGACAGCAGCAGGTACCGCGCGATCTCGCCGCTGTACTGGGTGAGAAAATCACGCGCGAGGAAAACGTTTCCTAGGCTCTTGGACATCTTCTCCTTGGAGAGCGTCAAGAATGCCGAATGCAGCCAGTACTTCACAAAGGGTGCGTTGCCGCAGGCCGCCTCGCTCTGGGCGATTTCATTTTCGTGGTGCGGGAACACGAGATCCTCGCCGCCATGATGGACGTCGATGCGGTCTCCGAGCCACTTCGAAGCCATCGCCGAACATTCGATGTGCCAGCCCGGACGCCCCCTGCCCCACGGCGACTCCCAGAACGGCTCGCCGGGCTTCGCGGGCTTCCAGAGCGAAAAGTCGAGCGGGTTGCGCTTTTTCTCGTTGATCTCCACGCGCGCGCCGGCTTCGAGCTCATCGATGTTCCGGTGTGACAGCTTGCCGTAACCCGGAAAGTCCTTCACCGAGAAGAACACTTCGCCGTCCACGACATAGCCCTGCCCGTGCTCGATGATCTTTTGGATCATCGAGATGATCTCGGCCATGTGGGTGGTGACGGTGGTCTTGTGCGTGGGCTCAAGAAGACCTGCGACGGCGTAGTCCTTCTCGAC
>JBIIXZ010000260.1:0-3350 GCA_044347055.1 Bdellovibrionia bacterium
GCAGGGTCGCAGGCGAGCGGCAAGAAGCACCGCATGGTCCTCTTCGTGCGCCGCCGCGATGTGGAAAAGGAATTGTGGGAAGGCGAGCGTTACGGAACTGAGGGCGCGAAGAAAGTCTTTGGCGCTGACGAGGCGTATCCTATCGACGAGTTTGACCAGCGCCTGCCGGATCTCCTGAAAGGATCCGAGCGCATCTATTACCGCATGGGAATGCACCAGGCGACGGATCAGCGCGTTCTGTCGGCGATCGAGACGCATCGTCGAAGCCTCGGCCGCAGTGGCAAGGCGCTGCCCCCAATCCACGACCCGAATGAAATTGTCGGCGAAATGCGCCTGTTCAAGTCGCCCGAAGAAGTCGAACTCCTGCGCAAGGCCTGCAAGATCACGGCGCTCGCTCACAAGACGGCCATGCAGGAAATCCGTCCGGGGATGAACGAGTTCGAAGTCGAGGCTCTCGTCGACTACGTCTTCCGCAAGAACGGCTGCCAGCGCGTCGGCTACGGAAGCATCGTCGCAGGCGGAAAGAACGCGACCTGCCTGCACTATCGCTCGAACAATGAAATCCTGAACGATGGCGATCTGATCCTGATCGATGCCGGTGGCGAGTACGACTACTACACGTCGGACATCACTCGGACCTTCCCGGTCGGCAAGGCCTTCACTGAGGGCCAGGCGAAGCTCTATCAGCTCGTCCTCGACATCCAGAAGAGTGCCGTCGCGATGGTTCGTCCGGGCGTTCGCCTGCCGGACATCCACAAGCATGTCTGCGAAGGACTGACTGATGGACTGCTGTCTTTGGGTCTGCTGCAGGGTAATCGCGATGAAATCGTGAAGACCTTCGGCTTCCGTCGCTTCTACCCGCATAACACGAGCCATTGGCTCGGCATGGACGTGCATGACGTCGGCCTCTACCTGAAGAACGGCGAGCCTCGCGTGCTTGAGCCCGGAATGTGCCTGACGGTCGAGCCGGGTTTCTACTCGCAGCCGGGCGACACCGCCCTTCCGGCGATGTTCCAGAAGATCGGCATCCGCATCGAGGACGATATTCTCGTCACGCCGATGGGGAATGAGAACCTGACGGCCGATGCTCCGAAGGAAATCTCCGAAATTCTCGCACTCAAGAAGTAATCGCAGGAAGCAGTACCCGTGCTGAAACTCGGTCCCTTTGAAATCGACCACCCGTTCATTCTCGCGCCGATGGCCGGCATCACGCATTCGCCTTTTCGTCGGCTCATGCGCCGGCATCGCTCGGCAGTCGTGATTTCGGAACTCGTGTCCGCTACGGGCATCGAGTACGCCGGAGCTCGCACGCTCGATCTCCTGAAGTACCATGAGGAAGAACGCCGAGTGGGCCTCCAGATCTTCGGCGAAGACCAGGAACACCTGGTCAAGGCGTGCCAGTACGTCGAAAAGCTCGGTGCCGATTTCGTCGACCTGAACATGGGATGCCCCGTGCCCAAGGTCGTCAAGAAGGGCGCAGGCTCCGCGATGTGCCGCGATCCGATCGGACTTTCGAAGATTCTCCAGGCCATGGTCGAATCCGTGAAAATTCCGGTGACCATCAAGATCCGAACGGGCTGGGACGCGCAGTCACGGAATGCCGTCGAGATTGTCCGCGTCGCTGCGGATGCCGGCGTGAAGTGGGTCGCGATCCATGGTCGCACTCGCGCCCAGGGGTACAGCGGCGAGGCGGACTGGGACTTCATCGGCGACGTCAAAGCCAAGAGCCCGCTCCCGATCATCGGCAATGGCGACGTGAGCACGGCCGAGGACGCCGTCAGGCGTTACCGAACCTATGGTGTCGACGCGGTGATGATCGGTCGCGGAGCGCTTCGCAATCCGTTCCTTTTCGAGCAGTCCGAGGCCGTATTTCACGGTCGTGAACCGAAGCGCCCTGAAATCAGTGATTATCTCGCACTCATGCGCGAGCAGCGCGAGCTCCTCGAGCACACCTTTCCGGCTCGCATGGCGATGGTGCACGCGCGTAAGTTCCTCGCCTGGTACTCGGCCGGATTCCCCGGCTGCCACGAATATCGGCGCAAGCTCTTCACGATCACGGATCCCGAGGTCATTTGGTCGGAGACGTTCGAGTTCTTCGAGCGAAACGCGCGCGATCGGAGCCTCGAATTCATGAGCCAGCCATTCCTCATGGGAGGCCACGGCTGAACCTGAGCTGCGAAGCAGGCTTCAGGGCAGGATCCGTTGCCGTTCTTCGGCCGTGGGCATGCGGCAGATCTCGCGTCTTCCAAACCAGGCGTAGCGATTGGATGCGACGAGGTCGTACAAGAAGTCCCGGATGAACCGGGGAATGAGCAGAAGCAGTCGAGTCAGCGACCACGGCAACCCGATCTCGACGAGTGACTTCAGTACGGCGCTCGATCGATTCAGAATCTCTCCTTTTTTCCAGAAAATCACCGTGTCCAGATTCAGCCGAACCTGGGCAGGAAGCAGAGCCGAGGCGACTCTTCCCTGGAGGGGGGCAAAGCAGATCCTTTCGCGGCGATCTCGCGAGAGCAGAAAATCCACCGTGCGATTGCAGAGTCCACAGATCCCGTCAAAGAACAGGATGCGCGTCGGAAGTGGAGTGCCGATTCGGTAGTCGTTTCCGCCGATTCGTAGTTGATAGATGCCGTCACGTTCGCCCAGGGCCCGCATCATCAGGTCAGCATAGGGCGCGCGGAGGAACTTGGCCTCCACGCCTCGAGCCGTCAGGCAGGTCAGGCGTTCGGTGACGAGCAGCAGGGTTTCGGGACGGAGTGGTTCCCGGGTTCCGTCGTTCAGGACGATCTCGAGTCCCGATTCGGGTGACCCCTCCAGTAATCGAACGAAAAGCGCGGTGTCTTCGACATCGACCTGCTTGGTTTCTCGGCCGATCTCCAGCCACCAGCTCCCATTTTCCCGGCGCCTGAGGCTCCGCGAGAACAGATTTCGCGTCGGTTCATGCTGAATCGGCTGGCCGTCGGCGAGCCACTCTCCCTCGCGAGTCAGGGTCAGGATCTCTCGATCTACGGGAGGTGACGGGTGGGTCATGCTGTAGGGTAGTATTGCCGCTTCGTTCAGACGATTCAACAGCTTGCGTCCCATGAAGCGGCTGGTTAGAACCGGGCCATGAATCCCAGCCTTCAGAAGAAACTCCAGGAAACGTTCATTGAAATCATCCGAAAGACCTCGGCCGAGCTGCCACAGGACGTCGTTGACGCCGTGGTGGAGGGCTTGGAGCGCGAAGCCAAGGAATCTCGCGGCGAATACGCGCTGAAGATCATCCAGAAGAATATCGAGCTGGCGAAGAAGAAGAGCCAGCCGCTCTGCCAGGACACCGGCAGCATCCTGTTCTACATCCACTACCCTCG
>JBIIXZ010000261.1:0-3347 GCA_044347055.1 Bdellovibrionia bacterium
ATCCGCGTGGTCCTCTTCATCCTCGGCGTGTTCGATGAACTCCTCGGCGATGGCGTGCCACTGCATGCCGCTCGCCGTGAAGTAGTGGTTCTTGTAGCGAAGCAGGCAGACCAGTTCCGTCGCGAGGGCGTGATTCAGCACCTTGATGACCGTCTCACGGTCGTGGGCATAATTCGGCGTCACGGCTCCGAGCTCCATGTCTTTTCGAACGCGTTCCTTGAGTGTCCGAACATCAGAGATGAATGATCCGCGCGCGTAACGGTGCTGCTCCAAATCTTCCTGCTT
The DNA here is from genome assembly GCA_044347055.1 of Bdellovibrionia bacterium. Lineage (GTDB taxonomy): Bacteria > Bdellovibrionota > UBA1018 > UBA1018 > UBA1018 > CAIOHW01. Next base: position 286 of record JBIIXZ010000261.1, read on the forward strand.
CGGCTGCTCGGCGTGCGACTTCTCGCGACTCTTGGTCTTCATGACGGCAGCAGTCTGCAAACGGATTGCCTTCGACGTGCGTTAAATGAGCATCAATGAATTGACACTCGATCGGGTTGTCTGCTTCAATCTCGCCCATATGACGAGTGCGAAGAAAAAAGCGGCCAGCCCGAAGGCGTCGGCACGCGCCGCAGCAAAGACAGAGAAAACCGCCAGGACCGAGAAGGTCTCCGCTCGTGCCGCCGACAAGGCGGAAGCGGAACAGGCCAAGGAGATCGCCCGTTCCAGCAAGGCCAGCAACAAGATCACCACCAGCAGCACGGCCGAATACTTCTCGAAGAACCTTCAGCAGGTAGGGTTCTCTTCGCAGATCAAGGCCACGCTGACCACGCTCAAGGAGGCCGTCGACAACGCGCTCGATGCCTGCGAGGAGCATGGCATCCTTCCCGAAGTCACCGTCGTCATCGAAAAGCTCGGAGCGGGTTCGATCAAGAATTCCGACCAGGTCCGCATCCGGGTGGAAGACAACGGTCCTGGCATTGATCCGGATGACGTTCCGAAAGTCTTCGGCGAGTACCTCGCGTCCTCCAAGTTCGGCCGTGGTCGCTGTTCGCGCGGCCAGCAGGGCATCGGTATTTCTGCCGCCACCACGTGGGCGCAGCTGACCTGCGCCAGTGGCGCAAAGGTCACCACGAAGACCAAGGCCATGCGCAAGGCCGTCTCGTGCGTGGTCGAAGTCGACATCAAGCATAACCGCGGAGTCATCAAGAACCGCGAAACCATCGATTGGGACCGCCCCAACGGCACTGCGGTCGAGTTCGTGTTTGACGGACGCGTTCAGCTCAACGGCGAGGCCGGACTGCTCAGCTACCTGAACGGAACGACGCTCGTGAATCCTCACCTGACCCTGCACTACAAGGTGCCGGACATGGAGCTCCAGACCGTGGAGCGCGTGAGCCAGGAGATTCCGCAGGTTCCGGAAGCGACCGAGCCGCACCCGCACACGATGAAGCTGGGCGAGTTCATCGCCCACTCGCACCTGTTCGGCCGCGTGAAGACGGGCGTGTGGCTGAAGCGCGGCTTCTCGCGCGTGACCGACGGCACGCTCCAGGATCTCGTCAAGGGTGGCATCAAGAATTCGATGCTCGAGAAGTCCGTGGACGCGCTCGGAGAGGCCGATTTCAAGGAGCTCTTCACGGCGATCCAGAACCTGCAGCTCATGGCGCCATCGACGAAGTCCGTGCTGTCGATCGGCGAGGAGTCGCTCGCCAAGAGCATCAAGCGCCTCGGCGCGGTCGACTTTTTTTCGGTGGTCACCCGCAAGCCGACGATCTGCGATTTCAAACCGGTGGAAGTCGAAGTGGCCATCGCCCGCCTCGAAGACCGCAGCATCGATCCGGACAGCCCGGTTCAGACGCTTCGCTTCGCCAACCGTGTTCCGCTCCAGTTCGACAAGTCTGCCTGCGCGATTGCCCAGGCGCTGACGTCGGTCAACTGGCGCGCCTATGGCCTGGCGCAGCCGAAGGAATCCTTTCCGATCGGCCCGTACATCATCGCCGTTTCGGTGGTGTCGCCGTTCATCAAGTTCAAGAACGCCTCCAAGGAAACGATCGATGCTTCGGATGAGCTCGTTGAAGAAATTCGCCGCGCGCTGATCCAGGCGGGCCAGAAGCTTTCGAAGCACATTCGTCGCGAAGAAAAGGCCAATGAACTCGAGGAGAAGATCCGCCACATTGAGCAGTTCGGCCCGATCCTCGTGCATGGCATCTGCCGCATCGTCGAGGCTCCGGATTCGCGCCGCACGAAAGCGGAAGAGGGTCTTCGCAAGCTTCTCGGCCGAGACGCTGAGGTAGCGGAGCAGGAGCTCGAGCAGGCCCACAGCCGTCTCGAAGCGCAGAAGGAAAAGGAAGCCTCGCGCCAGCCGGTGGTCGAGGCCATCGAAGAAGGCGTGCTCCAGGAAGACTGAGTTTCACAGCATTGAAGGACCAGAAATGACGACCAAGACCAGAAAATCCAAGTCCGGTGACGACCAGATTCCGAAGCTCAGCAAGGAGCTCTGCAATCGCCTGCTCGCGGATCTCGAGCGTGCCCGCCGTCCGGTGCTGTACGCCACGAAGTGCTCGCTCGATAACGCGCTCTACAACCACAAGGTCGGGTTCCTCACTCCGGGCGACAAGAAGGTGGCCACCGAGCTGAACGTCAGCTCGGTCAAGAAGATGTCTCGAGCGATCTTCATGCTCGAGATCCTGCTCCGGAACATCGACACAGGCGCCGTCAATACGAAGCGCGAGCTCTATTACATCAGCAAGGGTGAGATTAAGCACAACCCGATGCTGAAGCCGCTCGATTTTTCGGATCAGCCGGAGAGCGATGCCACGATCGATTTCATCTGCGAAATGCTCGAGTGCTACCGCGAGGAGCTCAACTGCTACGCCAACGATCGCGGCGGTCAAACCTACTCGCAGCAACTCGTCGTCACCGAGACGCTGCCGGACGGCGACCAGGCGGTGATTGACCTTTCAAAGCTCGGCACGAGCCCGTTTCAGCCGAAGAACCGCCCCCAATCGCTGAAGCTTTCTGCGAGGAAGAAGATCGATTTCTGCCTGATCATCGAATCGGAAGGCACCGCCAACACGCTGGTCGCCAACGGATTCACCAAGCGTCACAACTGCATCCTCATCGGCGCGCAGGGCGTTCCGTCGAACGCCGTTCGTGGCTGGACGAAGCTGATCCAGGACCAGCTCAGCGTTCCGCTCTATTTCTTTGGAGACCTTGACGCCTACACGCTCCAGAACATCTATCGCACGCTCAAGGCCGGATCTGCCGCGTCGCTGATCCGCAACTCGGATTATTCGGCCCCTGAAGTCCGCTTTCTCGGAGTGCTTCCGGAGGATATCAAGAAGTACGACCTGAACGATTATCCGGTGAAGGAAAACGATGCCGCCGAAGGCCGCGCCTTGAAGAAGGCCGCCGATGCGCTCAAGAACGATCCGTTCTTCCAGGACAAGCGCAACAAGGGGCTTTCGGACATTCTGCGCTGGTTGCACAAAAACAAGCGTCGT
>JBIIXZ010000262.1:0-3312 GCA_044347055.1 Bdellovibrionia bacterium
AGGCCGAACGTGAAGCCGGAGGAAAGCATGAGGCAGGAAGAGCCTACGAAGTCGGAATGGAGTAAAAGAGCTGAAGCCGATACCGGAGCTTCTCAGTCGGTTCCAGCGCAGAAAGCTGCAGTGGGTCATCGGGACTCCACACGGCACTCATCCCGAAATCCCTCACGTTCAATCCGAAGATCCGTCTGGAGGCGGGACCGCACTTGTCAGTACGTCGATCCACTCACGGGCAGGCACTGCAACAGTCGATTCAAACTCGAGCTGGATCATCACGTGCCCTTTTCGAGGGGTGGGAAGACGACGACCGAAAATCTCCGTCTCCTCTGCCGAGCGCATAACGCCTACTTCGGAGGCCGGATCAAGCCGGGCAGATAGTCAGTAGAGAAAATGTAGAAGTTGCGCGTATGTACCCATGCTCATTCGCATGGTAAGAGCCCACTGAGTGAACCCGATCGAGGTCTTTCGATAAGAAAAGCCTGCCCAGGCATCGACAGAAGATCGGTTCGCGCTCTTAGAGATCGTCATTCAGAAAGTTTGGCGGTGAACCCTATGGAGGCAGCGCATGCCCAAATACGTTTCGGCAAAAGACGGCCCTCAAAGATCCGTGATCTACACAGACTCAGACGGAAGACAGTGGCGCTTCGAGGGGGGTAGCCGGCCCTGGCGAAATCAAAACCCGGGGAACTTGGTGCCCGGTGCAGTGAGCAAGAGAAACGGAGCGATCGGCAAAGCGGATCGCTTTGCCGTTTTTCCGGATTACAAGACAGGTCACGAAGCTTTGCTTGATTCTCTTATCAACATCCACGGTGGCAAGGGCATTCCGGATCTCATGAAAGTCTATGCTCCACCGAATGAAAATGAGACGAAGAAATACATCACCTTTATCCGGAAGAAGACCGGCATCAAAGGGAGCAAGAAAATTAGAGATTTTTCGGCTTCCGAATTTGAGAAGCTCTGGCGGGCGATCGAGCAAATGGAAGGATGGGGCAAGGAAGGTCGCATCATCGAATGCACGCCGAAGAAGCAGATCACAGGTGTCAGAAAGGATAAGAAGGGCACGATCCAGTCCTACCGAATCGAGGAATATGGATGGGTCTCCAAAGCTGAAGGAATCCGGTTGGCCTCAGCGGGGGAGGTCGATGCGGTGGTCGCGACTTCGCCAAGGGGAAACTTGTTTCTTCGTGCCCGGCCGAACTCGGATGTCTTCGACAATCTGGAGATCAAAGGGTGAGGTCGTTTCGCGCTTTTATGTTGGGGACTTTGTTCTTCTCTGTGCTGGCTCATGGTCAGGTGTTCACCTATGGTCCAACAGTTGTGCTGAGCGGAACCTTGGAATTGCAAACGTTCCCGGGACCTCCGAATTATGAAAGCATCGGTAATGGCGACGAGAGGGAACGATCTTTCTATCTCAGGTTGGATGCTCCGGTGGAGGTTGAGGCCAAAGGGGCGCATCCTGGGGTCGAGAACGTCCAGACGGAGCGGAACGTGAGGGTTGTTCAGCTCGCAATCGATGCGGAGAATGACCGACTTTGGAGTCGTTTCCGAAAAGCGGGCCCAGGGCAGCGCGTGAAAGTCGAAGGAACTCTCTTTCATCAGTTTACGGGACATCATCACTCGAGAGTCCTGATCAGCGTCAGTAAGATGGTGCTGCAGTAGAAATGAAACACGCTTGAAAAGGATTGGGCCATGATCCGCATCCTCATCGGTCTTGCAGCAGGTATGGCAGTCGGTCCGTTCATGGGCGGGCCCGAGGGATGGGGTGCTGAGCTTTCCGAAATTTCGAAGGCGGTCATCCAGCTCATCAAGGCCGTGGCCGTGCCGCTGCTTTTCCTGGCGATCGTGAACTCGATCACGCACGCGCAGGTGACGCTGCGGCATGGCGTTCGGATGGTGGGCGTGGCCGTGACGAATGCCACCATTGCCCTCGCCATCGGGCTGGGGCTGTCGCATTTTTTCCAGCCGGGGCTGTCGCTCCAGCAGGCCTGGAGCGGGGGCGCAGCGTCGGCGGACGCCATTCCGGCTCTTCCGCAGCTCGACTTCTTCAAGACGCTGACTTCGTGGCTGCCTCAGAGCATCGCGCAGCCGTTTGCCGAAAACGCCGTTATTCCCGCAGTCCTTCTGGCTCTGCTGGCCGGGACTGCGCTCCGAGCAGAGGGTGAGTCCGGAGCTTCGGTCCGCGGCGCATTCGAGGTGCTCCAGCGGATGACGGAACGAGTGCTCTTCTGGGTCACTCGACTGATTCCGATTGCGGTCTTCGCCGCAGTGGCATCTTCCGTGGCAAAATACGGCTACCAGCCGCTGCTGGCCTTGTTTCCTTATCTCGGAGTGGCGCTGCTGGGCCTCGCCCTGCACATCCTGATCACTTACCAGGCGTGGATCAGGCTCTTTGCGGGTATTCCGCTCCGGAAATTCTGGAGCGAAGCGCGCCAGCCCGTGCTCCAGTCGATCGGCACGAACAGCAGCCTCGCGACCCTGCCATTCACGCTTCGCGCCCTGGATCGCCTCGGAGTGTCGCGCCGGGCCTCCGCGCTCGGAGCGTGCGTCGGAACGAACCTCAACAATGACGGCATCGTCCTCTACGAAGGAATGGCCTTTCTCTTCGTGGCACAGGCGCTCGGAATGGATCTGAGTTTCGCGCAGCAGGTGGCTGGAGCCGCACTGTGCATGCTGACGGCGATGGGAATCGCCGGAGTGCCGGAGGCCGGATTCATTTCTCTGGCTCTCGTGCTCACGACCATCGGCATTCCGACGGAGAACCTCGCGCTCCTGCTCTCGGTTGACTGGATTCTGGGTCGAGCGCGTTCGGCGACCAATGTGCTCAGCGACATGGTGGTATCGACCGTGGTGGATGATCGACCCGGTCCGGCAGCTTCGTCCTAGAGTCCGCTCCTTGCACGGGCAAATCTTTCCCGTTCAGCGGGGGAGTGCCTGCACCGAAGAAGTGAGTGTCGGCGGCAGCAACGCCGGAGGAGCTGAGTCCATGTCGAACACCAAGTCGGACAACAAGGTCGAAGTTCAGCAGGTAGTCGCCCCCACCGAGGGCGCACCAAACGAGGGCGTCAAGCCGGCCCCGATTTCGGCCGGGCTGGTTCAGGCCTCAGCCGAGGAAGTCCTCCTGAAGTACACTCGCTGCAATCAATGCCAGGCCCGGCTGCACTTCAGCTACCTGACCGATTTCAGCCGGAATTTGACCCAGGAGACCGCGCGTTGTCCCGAGTGCCATCATCAGGCTCATCGCGTCATGCATCGCCTCCAGTAATCTTGCAGTTCGCCTTCCTCCTGTGCCAGAACCGGGGTCATGTCGCTTCGGTC
>JBIIXZ010000263.1:0-3294 GCA_044347055.1 Bdellovibrionia bacterium
GCTTCTCCTCATGCTGAGTGGATGGACTGCATTGATCGTCGCGGGATGCTTCGAGGTGGGATTCACTTCGTTTTTAAAGCTGTCGGATGGATTCACGCGCCCGATTTACGTGGCGCTCTTCATCATCACAGCGGCCTTGAGCTTCGCGGCGCTTTCGATCGCTGTCCGAACGATTCCGCTCGGTACCGCTTACGCCGTCTGGACCGGAATCGGCGCGTTCGGAACGGCAATCGTCGGAATGGCCTTTTTCAAGGATCCCGCCTCGCTGCCGCGACTCTTCTTTCTCGGCACGCTGATTCTGTCCATCATCGGCCTGAAACTGGTCTCGAGCGAGCCCTCATGAGCGCCTTCCTGCTGGGGCTGAGCATTCCTTTTCGTGCCGCACGTCTGGCCCTCACCACGCCGCGCCTGCTGCTGGCCTGCCTCATTCCATGGATTCTCGCAGGAGCGCTCTCCTATCTCCTGATCCAGCAGGCGTCACAGGCAGCACTGATGCTCCTGGGCTGGGCGGCCACTTCACTGGGCATCGCCATCGGAGGAGTGCTCGCCCAGGTGCTCGAGTGGACTTTCGCCTTCCTCTCCTGGGTGGCGGGAGCCCTCCTGCTCGTCTGGGGAGCGGCGTTCCTCGCGATTCCGTTTGCCGACTGGCTCTCGGAGCTGACCGAGCCCCTCGTGCAGCCCGCGCTCTCTCGTTCGAGCGCAGACCTTTCCTGGTTTTCACGGGCACAATGGCGGCGCATTCGAATGGATGCAGCAAAGACGGTGGTATCGCTGCTGATCAGCCTCTTGGGAATGGTGCTGGCATCGGTTCCACTCCTCGGCGTGCTCGGCCCGGTCGTAATTGCTCTCGGACTTTCGTTCCAGTTCCTCGGCTACCCGCAGACTCGACGCGACGAGGGCGTGGCGCTGTCGCTGCTTTTCGTCGTTCGAAATCTTCCGCTCTGCCTGGGCTTCGGACTGGTCCTCCTGCCCGGATTTGCGGTTCCATTTCTGTCGGCGTTCCTCTTTCCGATTGCCGTCATCGGAGGAACGCTCCTATACGGAGCCGCAAGACGCTGAGCGGCAGGCTGTGGCCAAGAAACTACCGGAGCTGATCTAGATCATGGGCAAGGACACTCGACTCGTTTATTCCACGGACCCCGCACTCAACCAGAAGTGCCCTCGATGCCGCGAGGTGGTGAGTGAATGCACCTGTGAACCCGAAGTCGACGTGAAGTCGTTCAAATTCGTCGCCGTCCTGCGGATCGAAAAGCAGGCTCGGGGTGGAAAGACCGTGACGATCATCGACAAGCTTCCGAAAAATGAGCTCTTCCTGAAGCAGCTCACGACAAACCTCAAGAAAAAGTGCGGCGCAGGTGGAACCTACCTGATGAGCGGTCGCGACGGAGTCATTGAAATCCAGGGAGACAAGCGAGAGCTGATCCGGAAGCTCCTCTTGGCCGAGGGAATTCAAAGCAAGGGGTGAATTCACGCTGAACGCTCCCTCCGATCTTTCGGCTAGAACTCGAGCAGGCTCATCGCTTAGTCTGGAATTCATGAACGCCTTGAGAAATCCCCGGCTTCGCGCCACCTTCATTTCCATCCTGGCCGGTTCCGGAATACTGATCCTCAAGTTCATGGCCTACCGGATGACCGGTTCGGCAGCACTGAAGTCCGACGCCTATGAAGGCGTGGTCAATGTCGTGGCCGCCGCTTTTGCCCTCGGCGCGGTCGTCTTCGCCGAGCAGCCGGTCGACAAGGACCACCCCTACGGGCACGGCAAAATCGAGCATTTTTCGGCCGCATTCGAAGGCGGCCTGATTTCCCTGGCCGCCATCCTGATCGTCTACGAGGGCGTGCTCTCCTGGATTTCTTATGAGCCACTCCAGAGCCTCGACCTTGGACTGGCCATCACGCTCGTCTCGGGGCTCTTGAATGGCGCGCTCGGCTGGCACCTGATTTCGCGAGGACGAGCACTGAAGTCGGCGGCGCTCGATGCCGACGGCCAGCATGTGCTTTCTGATTTTTACACCACGCTAGGACTCATTGTCGGCGTCGGCATCGTCTGGCTGACCGGACTGCGCTGGCTCGACTCCGCCATTGCCATTGTGATGGGCCTCTGGCTTCTTCGAACAGGATTCCTGCTCGTCAAGCGCGCCTCCGGAGCCCTCCTGGATCTCGAGGATCCGGCAACCCTGAATTCGCTCGTCGCGGAGTTCAATCACGATCGCCCAGCGGAAATCATCACCCTGCACGGCCTGAGAACTCTTCGTTCCGGACGCCACACTCATGTGGATGTGCATTTGGTGATTCCGGAGTACCTGCCGATCAAGCAGGCCCACCATCTCGTCGAGGACTACGGAAAGCGCGTTCTGAAACGACTGGGAATGGAGGGAGAATTCCACTCGCACGTCGACCCGTGCCAGCAGTCGTACTGCAATCGATGCATGGTGAACGAATGCCCGATTCGCAGGCAGCCCAGTGCCGGACACCGGCTCATCACCGTCGAAGAGGCCACCGTTCCTGAGGTGTTGGAACGCTGATTGGCCGTTTCGCCGGAACTCAGGAAGATTGCTTTCACATCGGTCGAACGTTACCCTTTTCGAGATGCACGCATGGAAGCGATGTGCCCTCACACTCAGTGTTTTAGTCGGCTTCGCCACAACCGCTGACGCCTCTCCTCCCTCGTTTCGAGCGTATGCCTTCCAGGCATCGCAAAAAACGGGTGGAGAGCTGCGCTCCGGAGGCTTGTCCTGGAACCCGCATCTTTTTGCTCTCGGCTCACTTGCGACCGGCGGTGTCGTCGGGGCTCAGCTCCTGAAGAACTCCGCCGGCACGCTCATTCCTGCAGTGGACCTCGGAGTATCGTTGGCCATCTCGCTTGCCAGCACGGTCCGCCTCGAAGCGCAGGCCGTCGGCGTCCTGGCGCCGCTTGAAGGAAGCTCTCTTCAGGGCAGTCTCACCAGCTCGTCGGGGGCTCTCGGCGTCAATGCCCTGCTCGATCGAAAATTCCTGATCTTCGACGGAGCATGGGTCGGCTACCGCAGGTGGCTGGCCGCGGACCATGTCACGGAATACCGAATTGGCGGGAGCTTTCGTCTATGATCTCGAGTCGACTGCTCGCTGTGCTGATTCCGTTCATTCTTCAGGGCTGCGGCCCAGGCCTGAACGTCGGCATGACTCCAGTGCTTCGGAATCTACTGGTCGACATTCAGCCGTGCACGACGAATCCCTGCACGGGTGGCACTGCAGGAGCCTTCAGTTTCCTGTCGTCAGGAAATCATGCGCCCATCGTGTTTGGTGCCACGGTTCCGG
>JBIIXZ010000264.1:0-3290 GCA_044347055.1 Bdellovibrionia bacterium
GAAGAGCTTCACCTTTCCGGTCTTCCGGATCTGGTCGAAAGCGTGCAGGACGACGCTGGCCTGGCCGCCCTTGTGTCGCTCGCCGAAACCGTACACGTTGAAAAATTTGTGCCCCGACCAAATCGGCGGGTGATTGCCCAGTCGCTCCTGCTCGACCGCCCAGATGTCGAAAAGCCGCTTGGAATCGCCATAGGGGTTCAATGGACGCAGCGAGGCCATGCGAGACTCATCGTCATCATAGCCCAGCTCGCCTTCGCCATAGGTGGCGGCGCTGCTGGCATAAATGAAAGGAATGCTTTCTCGAGTGCAGTAGGTCCAGAGGTCCTGCGAATAGACGATGTTCACCCGGCGGAGGAACTCGACGTTGAGCTCGGTCGTCGAGGAACAGGCTCCGAGATGGATGATCGCATCGGGCTTCGGAATGGATCCTGAGCGCAGCTCCTGCATCAGCGCATCCTTGGAAATCTTCCTTCCGAAATCGATGCTGGCATGTTCGGGGCGTGAATCGAATGCCGGCAGGTCATCCACGCTGGTTACTTCGATTCCGATGGATCGGCAGTGTTCCACCATGCGGGCGCCGATGAATCCGGCAGCGCCGGTGATCAGCCAATGGCGACGTGGATGACGGGGCTCTGGTGAGTTCGACATTTCACTCGAAACCTCTCATGAAAGGCCCTAAACTGGAAAGCATGTCCGTCCCTAATTCATCGGTCCTCATCATCGAAGATGTGCAGGCGATGCGCTTCCACCTGAAGCAAATGCTTCAGGAATTGGGCTTCACGCGAATCCAGACGGCTTCCAGCGTCGAAGAGGCGCAGGTGATCCTCATGGTGGAGGTCGTCGACCTGATCCTCTGCGACTGGTACCTCAATCCGGGGTCCGGGCTCGACCTCCTGAAGGAGCTTCGGGCAAAACGTGAGAACGACAGGACGGCCTTTGTCATGCTGACTGCCGAAAATACGAAGGAGAAGGTCATCGAGGCCCTCAAGGCCGGAGTCGATGATTATCTGGTGAAACCGATCGCTGCAGCCACCTTGCTTTCCAAGGTTGGCGGCGCCCTTGCCAAAAGGAGCCTCCGATGACCCAGGACAGGCAGGCAAAAATTCAGGATTTCGTGAACGAGCTGTCGGACTTTGCCCGTAGCGCCGAGTCAACCCTCTCGGAGGTCGAGAAGGACTTGGAAGGCAACCGGCTCCAGCTCCAGAGCTTTGCGGGAATGATGCTCACGATTCGTGGCACCGCCCAGCAGCTGGGGTTTGCTGATGTCGCTCACATCGCCAGCCTCGGGGAGGAGATTGCCGTCAAGGGCGCGGTGGCCGAGTCGCGCCCGCAGATCCGCAAGTGCGTCGGAAGCCTCTGGGACGTCATCACGAGCGTGAAGTACCTGATCCAGCACCACGACCAGGAGACGGGCGAGGAGCAGCAGATCCTGGTCAATCGTCTCGAGTACACGCTCAAGGCCTTCGGGGGCTCTCGCGCAAAAGTAGGGCAGGATGACATCGAGAAGCTGCTCCGCGAGCGCGGCTGAGCTTTCGGCTGATTCAGATTAATTCGTCGAGCTTTTCAATCCGCGAGGCCTGAACGTCTCCTCGAACTGAGGCATTGACGAGGATGCTGCCGCGGATCGGCTCTCCTTGAGACTGCTTCAGGCGGGAGCGGCGTTTTCCGTCATTCGTTCCGCAGGTATAGAATTCCCAGTCGCTGCCGACCTTGAATGCCGGACTGACGAGGCGATGCGTGGTGCGGGCCCGAGCGAGTCCCGGCAGGATCTCTTCGCGCCGGCGGCGGCTTCGGATCACGACCAGATAGCTGAACGGCAGGCTCTTGCGATCGAGGCCCGTCATTTCATCGAGCATCTTGAGGTAGGGCGGCCGCCACCATGCCACTTCTTCATGGCACCAGTCTTCCGAATCGGCGAGAGCGCCGCAGGCCTGGTGTCCGAGGCACGGCAGCAGGACCTGAAACTCGCCCGTGCGATCCTGGTCCAGGATGGCCTGGCGAAGCTCGAGGATGCGGCGCGACTGCAGCCGAAGCGCGGGCTCCACCAGAATGGCGAGGCCTTCCGGTTCGAGGTGCTTGTCCCAGCTTTTCAGCAGAGATGCTGCGAGCTCCTGGGGGCTCTCATGAAATTCGTTCAGGACAAAGCTCATCAGCCACAGATGGAAGCTGGGCGCGGAGGAGGGTAGCCATCCCTGCCTGAGCTCGAGCTTTCGATGAAACGGACGCGTGGAATAGGCGGGCAGACCCAGGTGCCGGCGAAAGGCATCGAAGAAGCGTTCACCGAGCTTCAGCGTGCCGCGATCCTGTTCGATCAGGGCAAAGTTTCCGTTGGCCGGAAGCCCGACGGGTGAGTGCGCCTCTCCGGCGAGGATGCCCGACGATCCGGTGGCAGGTCCTGCCCCGAACTCCACGGCGCGGAAGCTTGCGGTCTCGGGCGTCTCGGAGACAGGCCACCGAAAGCCAAGGCGTGCAAGCTCGCTCCACACGGAAGCCATGCGGTACAGATTGCCCGGCATGAAGGACAGAAAGTAGGCAAGCCGCAGGTTTTCTGGATTGCTCCCCTTGCGCCAGTACTTTTCCAGCCCGGAGTCTGGCTTTTCGGAGTCGAGCCGGTTGAAAAGTTCCGTGAGACGTTCGACGTGGGGTGCCACCGAGCGCGTGAGGAAACGCCTGGCTCGGATCTCGTCGACGGCAGGCAGCAGCCCTTCGGCCAGAGCCACTTCGGCAAGCAGGCGTTCGAATTTTTCATCGAAGGCCAGGCTGAGTGAGGAAGGAACTTTCATGTTTGGCCACCATAGCTCTCACCGTTGCGATGGAGCAACACCCGGATTACTCTCGAAGGATGCCAGCCTATAGCAAGACGGTGAAGATTCCCGGCCGCTCCGCCCAGGACCTCTACGAGAAGATCTCGAAAGACATCGATCAGATGGTGGAAAAGTGGGGACTGGCCGGCAAGATGGAGCTTTCTCGAGACCCCGGAAAGCGCCAGCTGCACCTGAAACATTCGATGGTCAGTGCAACCCTCAGCTGCAGTGAGGAAAGCATGGTGCTCCATGCCCAGCTGAGCCTGCTGGCGACCCCTTTTCGCTCCAAAATCGACGAGCAGATCGATCGCTGGATTTCGAAGAACTTTCCCGCCTGAGCGGAGTTTTTTCTGGGCCCGAAATCCATGCCGGTCGGAATTCTTCAATGAATTCGTAAAAAAAGGTCGTGAGCCAGAAATTGCTGGGCTAGACTGTTCGCAGAGGGCTAACCACCGATGGCGACGAACCGCGATACCGTCCGGCTTT
>JBIIXZ010000265.1:0-3287 GCA_044347055.1 Bdellovibrionia bacterium
CTTCTTGTAGGCGGGTAGGCAGGGCTACTTCTCGAGCAGCGTGACCCGCAGCACATGGGTCTCGGCCTGGTCACCCGGTGAGGCAAGGCCTTGAGAGTGCAGGCTTTTTTTCAGGTCTTCGAGAGCAGCTTCCAGGAAAGAGCCGCGCTCGGGGTCGAGATAGAGCGGTAGCTGCAGGATATCCTGCGCCCGTTCAGGCGAAGAGTCATGATTGAGCCGGTTCAGGGCTTCGGTGCGACGTCCTTTGGAGCGCGAATCCGCAGCGAGAACCATCAGGACAAAACGTTCAGCCGCTTCACCCTCCCATCCGAGCTTCGCGGCAATGCGCGAGGCGCTGGATTCGGACAGTCCCTGCCTGCCTTTCAAAATAGCGCTGAGGCGTGAGGGCGAGATCCCGATGTCTCGCGCGAAAGCTCGAAGCGAGTATCGAGGGTTGCTTGCCACTCGAGTTTCGAGTTGTTCTTGAAGGATGCGTCGGTAGTTCACTCGGGCTTATTGTCGCTTGGTTTAGGCTGACGGCAATCCGATCTCTTGCGCGCTGTAAACATTGTGAGTCATGACTCACGACACAGTTAGTCTTCCGATCGAGTGGCTGTCGGAAGCCCGTCCACCCAGAGCGTGAGCTCACTCGTGACGAGCCTCGGAAGTGAAGACTCCACCTGCTCTTGAAGATTTAAAAAGCCAGCCAGATTCTGCTCCTCGCTCAGACTCGAGTCATAAGAAAAGCGAACTTCGGCACCACTTGTGCTGCCCAACAGAAGGTTCGGTGGAAGACGGGCTCCCGTCAGATTGGCTCGTGAGAGATCGGCCAGATCGAGCCGTGTCTCGGACAGGTCGGTATCCCAGAAATCCACACCGGTGAGATTCTCGAGCGTGAAATCGACGTTCTCCAGCCTGCTGGTTGAGAAGCTCGCGTCCAGGAGTACGGCTCCGTCGAAAGTGGCGCCTCGTAGATTCGCCGCCGTAAAACGAGAGTCCCGAAGATTTGCTCCATCGAAGCGTGCGCCGCGAAGATCTGCCGACGAAAAATCGAGGATGCAGAGATCCTGCGAGCATCCCTGCTGAAAGTTTCTCGACCTGAGGTCGACACCTGGTGCGAGCACGCCCGACCACTTGAACTCAAGAAGCGCAAAGTCCGGAAGCACCACGGGGGCGCTGGTCGTGAGGTCCATGCCGCTCAGGTCGAAGATCAGCGAGACGTTCAGGTTCGGATCGCGCCCCACATTGAAAACGCACGAGTAGCCGCTTGCTACCCCCACCTGCGCGCTCGGAACGCGCTCGATCGCAAATTCGTGGCACAAAAACACCAGCGCCTGGTAGCGCCGGACATCCATCTCCGGGTCTCCGATCCAGCTCGAGAGATCGCTCGTGCGCACGTCTCGAGCAAGCAGTCGCGTACCCAGCGAGGCAATCTGGGCGAGGGCGTCGCGGTAGTTTCCTGCATGAGGCCCCACAAAAAATGACGAAGAGCCCTGCAATTTCACGAGATGCATCGGCAGGAGGAGCTCAAACGGAATGGAAATGGGCCCCGAGTCGGGACGCAGGGCCAGCTGCACGAGCAGTGACATCGCCTCATCGGATTGAATCGATCCTTCGATGGAGGCGTCCGCGATCGCAGTCAGCCTCGAGGCCAGCTCAGAAAGTTGTGAGACGCTGAGGCCTGTGTCCTGGAGCAGGACCTCGAGCGCGTCGAAGGGGGCCTCGAAAGTGCGCGCGATGATCTCGGATTTCTGAGACCCGGGCAGGTAGCCGTCGCGAAGAATCTGTGTCCAGAGCGTCGGATTCGAGGGCAGGGGGCTCAGCACTTGAAGTGATGTGGTGGCGCTCGCTGCTCCGGAGCGGTTGCCGGCAGCATCTTGCGCTGAGCCTTCAGCCACCGAAAGGGTAACCTGGCCGTAGCCTGTGCAGCCCCGAAGGGTGATCGTGCGTGACGGGCTGCCGATACTCGAAACCAGTGGTGGCTGGCAGCGCGCGTTCTGGGTTGTGGAGAGCGTGAAGGACGAGGCACTGAGCGAGAATGTCACCGACTCGGAGGTGGTCAGTGTCACGGTGGCCTCATTGGTTCCGACGGTTTCTGGAAGCGGAGCCGATAACGTCAGCACCGGAGCGACCGTGTCCTTGATCACCGAAAACGCGATTCTGCGGCTCGATCCGCCGGCCGAATCGCGCAGAGTGAGCGCAAGCGGAATGGTGCCGTCCTCGACTGCAGTCCAATTCCAGGAAGAAGACGTCCATCGCCCATCGATGCAAGGCGCGAGGTTCTTCGAAGTGAGGACCGGTGATTCGATTTCCACCTCGAGCGGCAGCGCGGTGATGGAGTCGCAGCTGCCGGTGAGCTGAACTGAAGACAGTGAATTCGTGGGCAGCACGGACTGGTCGGAGACAGCGTCGACTGAAAATTGTGCAGGCTTCTCGCGGTTGAGCCAGTCATGAAGGCCCTGATTATTCGGAGCGCCGGGAGCAAGGCAGCCCGAAATGACCAGAGCCCACACGAGCGCCAAAAGGCCGCGCATTGTCGGCTTCATGGCCTCCACCTCCAGGACAGCGTCCAGGTCGACTGGCTCATGGTCGCTCCGGGGCCTGTGCGATAGGCCAGCCGTCCCCATTCGAGCTCCGGCCCGGCCTTCATTTGCGCGTTCCGGAGCAGCACTCCCACTCGAGCGCGAAGCTCATGGCTCTGAGGAAGGAACTGGGCGGAGAAGGGCGAAAACGAAGCGCTGGCCTCCATGTTGTCGCGAAACGCAGAGAGCTCTACGGCAGGACCGAGAAGGTTCGAGTAGCCATAGGCACCGTCGGTGACGATCATCGTGCGATAGGCGAGGCCAACACCGAGCCGAAGTGCACTCAAGCGCAGGGGTGCGCTCGATACTCCATCCGTCCAGACACGATACAGTAGATCACCCTCCAGCAGACGTGCACCATGCTCGTCCGAAACGAGCGAAGACCCGAAGGACAAGAGCTGGCTTCGCAACCCTGCTGCGAGGGTCGAGCGGCCACGCGAGAGTTCGAGCTCTCCTTCGACGGCGATCTGCGGCGCCGATTGCGTAAACCTGGCGATGGCCGTCTCCTCGAACGACACGCTTCGAAGTCCACCCGCGATGGAGAAAGGCACGGGTCTTCTGCCGAGTCGACACTGTGCTCGTACTCGGGTCCAGGCATCCGGGCTCCGCGTCGGACTCTCGGAGAGAAACGAGAGCCAGATCAGCTCCTCTTGATCGGGCTGCTCTTGTGGCTGGGGCGTCTTGTATAGCTTCACTCGTGCGACGGCCTCATCGAGGTCGATTGCC
>JBIIXZ010000082.1:0-11192 GCA_044347055.1 Bdellovibrionia bacterium
GGCCACGGGCTCGCCACGAGAGCGAGTCCGCAGATCAGTATCGACCTTCTGAGCACGATCAGAATCACCGCGCCCCTCCCGCAATCGCCTGGAACGCCGGAATACAGCCCCGTTCGTTCACTCGAACTCGAACGCCCACGGTCTCCGGAGCCAGGCGACGCCTCTGGGCAATCGCCGATCGGATCTCGCGCAGATTGAGCGGCAGCTTGCCCATTTCGGGCTCGAGGTTCTCGACCAGGCGCTTGCGAAAGCGATCCATGATGAAGGTTTCCGAGATTTCCGGATACTCGCTCTGCAGCGCCGAGCGCAGGGCGAAGAAGTTCGAATGCACGAAGTAGTTCGATGCCGCATCGAGCGGATTACCCTTGGTGAGCAGCACCGACTCATGCGCGATGCCTTCCGGAATGAACGACAGGTCCTTGCCTGCGGCACGCCTCAGCTCGGCATCGACCGAGAAGCCTCCGGTATCGCGGTAATGAAAGCGCCCTGTCGGATTGCCCTCTCGATCGAGCTCGATCATCACGTTCTGTTCATGAGGCGCTCCGACCACGCCCTCTTCCATCATCATCCGGGTAAAGTGCCGGATCTGCGGCTCGATGAGATTCTGGTCGACCCACTCCTGCGGCGAGATGCCGGTTTTCTCTACGGCGCGCTTGAGCGCCTGAAGCACGGCCGGAGGCTCGCCCGCATCGCGCGAGTAAAACGAAAAGAGCGGCATCAGCTGATGGCCATCTTTGACCTGAGGGTAATTGCGGAGCGAAAACCCGATATCCGGGCCCTTGAGGAATCCGTTCACCGGTTCATCGAGAAAGAGCGCGCCCTGCCTTTCCCACTTTTTCTTATTCACGGTGCCGAGCCACGATGAGATGGCGGCACTCGTTTCAATCTGGTCGCGCTTGAGCACGCGCCACACCTGGCCGATCGTGGCATCGAGGCTGACCTTCACGCCAAAGGGTTCATCCTTCGGGCCCCACGCGATCAGCGACCGATACGAAGACGTGGCCGCTGCCGAGAGTTCCTGCGTCCACTTCGCTTCGGGCAGGTACTTGCGAAAGAGCTCTTCGGAATGCGGATGAACGTAGAACTTCACGTAGCGCTTGTCGCCGCGAGTAACGAACACGCGGCTTTCCGGAGCATCGCCTGTCACCCACAGGGCCACCTGATCTTCAGGCACTTCAACAGTCCACAGCTTGAAAACCGAGCCCGATTCGGGTCGATACTCCTGCGGCAGACGAACACGCCGGATCGTGGCGAACTGGCTCGAGTTCTCGACCTTGTCGTTGACCTGCTGCTCGAAGTGAATGAGTTGCCCCAGCTGCGGATCGCGCTTCGAGAGCTCGCGTTCGGCGGCGGTGGGCCCAGGGCCGGCAAGAGCAGAAACTGCACTGGCGAGGCTCAGAATCGCCGCAAGAGACCAGACAGACCGGAGGACTTTCGGGCCGAAAAGAGCAGTTCTCATCTCGAATCTTATCGGCCAAAGACGTCAAAAACTTGACCAAATGAGGTGTGTCGACCCCGACCCACAGCGGTCACAACGGAACAATACCCGACCAAATTACTTCGAAGTGACTGACGTAATTCTAACGCAACACGACAAGAAATCTCTTGCGACCTGACGCGTGCCGCCATAAGCCCCTCGCCCAGAGAGAGGTACTCATGAAAAAGACGATTTTGACTCTGTTTGTTGGATTGATGGCGAATCAGGCTGCATCGGCTGCGTTCACTGATGCGGACTACTTCAGCATCGGCTCGGACACCACGACCGAGCTGGCCGTGAGCCCACTCGAAATGACGCCCGTGTACGAAGGAAATATCGGCACGGCGATCGACGAGGCCCATGTCATCCTCGACAAGATCATCCTGCTCGGCAAGAAGGTCTGGAACATCGTTGAAGCCGGCAAGCCTGTCGCCAACTTCACTTCGGCCCGCGCCGACCTCCTCCCCCAGGGCATCACCACCTGGCAGCAGCTGGGCGGCTGGCAGGTTCCTGTTTCTCGCCGCTACGAGCGCAAGATCCAGAACAAGTTCGGAGCCACCGTCGTGCACTTCCGCTACCGCATCGTCTACAACTGGGGTGGAAACGTGAACGGCAAAGGGCTCTACCTGATGGGAATCACGGTTTATCCGGAGATCGTCGATGTGGCCTGGGGCTGGAAATTCGACGCCACCGCCTCGATTCCGACGGTTGCCAATGCCGGTACATCTGCGTTTCCGACGGCAGCCGCTGAAGTGCTGATCTCGAGCCAGATTCGCACCCCGCTGACCCACCTCGACAACACCGAGAGCTACTACGTTCGCGGCGACGGCTATTTCGTCGACCTGCAGAAGTAACTCCGCAGCGCGCAGCTCCGGCCGCGCGTGCCACACGCCCCCGTCGAGACGATGGTCTCCGGGGGCGTTTTCTTTTTTGCCTGACGCTGGTAACCCGTGGGTATGTCGAAAAAGTTCACAAACATTCCGTCCGGTTTTGGTTGGTCTCAGGGTCCGGTCGCCGCACAGGCGCACGTCCATGTTCCGGAAGGCCTGTACGAAGAGGAACATGCACGTAATGGCTTCTTCGGCCGCACGAGCCACCTCTACCATCGGCATCCGCCGACCGGCTGGCTGCGCATCGAGGGCGAGACCAAGCCCCGCGCCTACCATGTGACGAAGCTCGAAGGCGCGCAGAACGCGCAGCCGCAAAATTTCCTGGAAAACGCCGACTGCAGGCTCGGCATCGGCAAGCTCAGCGGCGAGATGAAGGTCTTTGCTCGTAACGGCGACGGCGATGAGATCCGCTTCATCCATGAAGGCGCCGGCACGCTTCAGACCGATTACGGCGATCTCGTGTACCGCAAGGGCGACTACATCGTCATTCCACGCGGCACGACCTATCGCTTTCTCGCCCAGTCGAGCGACATCCATCTGGTGATCGAATCCGCCTCGGAAGTCGAGCTTCCGGATCGCGGCATGCTGGGCCGGCACGCTCAGTTCGATCCGATGATCATGCGCATTCCCTGCGTGCCCACCGAGCCTCGCACCGACGGAAAGAATGCCGCAGGAGAATACGAACTGCACATCAAGCGCGGAGGCTCCTGGACGAAGGTATTTTACCCCTTCAGTCCCATCGATATCGCAGGATGGAAAGGCGATCTCGCACCCTGGGCAATCAACGTGGACCAGATCAAGCCGGTGGTCTCACCGGGATACCACCTGCCCCCGAGCGTCCACACGACCTTCGTCATGAAGAACTTCGTCGTTTGCTCCTTCCTGCCCCGTCCGCTCGAGAGCGAGCCCGGAGCCATGAAAGTGCCGTTCTATCATCGCAACATCGATTTCGACGAGGTGCTGTTCTATCACGCGGGCAACTTCTTCTCGCGCGAGGGCATCGCGGCGGGCTCCGTGACATTCCATCCACTCGGCATTCACCATGGTCCGCATCCGAATGCCGCCAAGAATGCCGAAGACAAAACGGTCACCAACGAAATCGCCGTGATGATCGACACGCGCAATCCGCTCCACCCGACGAAGGCCGCAGCTTCCGTCGAGTTCGCGGAGTACGCCATGAGCTGGCGGTTGGACCAGAAGCGCTAAACGCGCTTAATCTTGTCGACGCGAAGAAAACCACTGGCCGACGAAGTAACCGACACCACCTGCGATGGCTGCGGCAATTCCGGCCAGCAGCCACGGGTTTTCTTCGGCAAGCTTGTTGGGAGGCGACTTTTCCAGCCAGCCCAGAATCTGCTCGCCGGCGTCCTTAAGCCGCTTCTTTTCGTGGTCCAGCTGTCTCTCGGTCTTCTCGATGGCGTTCATAGGATGTCCTCACGATGGATTTGATGGAAGCGCGGCGAACCACGGCCTTTCCGATGGCGTAACAAAGCCCGGCAAAGAGGATTCCGAAGCCCAGGATCGCCAGGATCAGCGGCCCGATGCTCCAGCCCGTCTGGTACAAGGCCACCGTCACCCAGAAGAGCGCGAGGTGAATGGCAAACGCGAGCACCACGGCTCCGAGAGCCAGCAGCGCCCCTCGCATTCCTTGTCGCGAAGCCACTCTTGCTGCCTGCTGTCTGGCGCGGCGCTGCTCGAGGACGACGATGTTCCTGAACGCCTCGATGCCTTCTTGAATTGCTGAAAGAGGAATCTTTTCCACGCCGGATTGGAGTGCAAACGACATTCCTTCCGACGGCTAGGCGCGAAAGCGGGCCACCTTAACGAGCGGATTCCCACCCCTTGCCGAGAACCTGATCAAAGATCCAGCGCTCATCCCGCGAGAGATCGCCTTCGGCGAGCCTCGACCTTGCGAAGGCAAGATACTTTGCCCGCCCTCCCATGCGTCTCTGATCATGGATTCCCTGCGCCCGGAAGACGGCGCGAAGCTCGCGCTCTGAAAGCGCTGCGCGACGCGACGATCGCAGGCCCAGCACCGAGACATCACGGAAGATCCGCTCTGCGAGAATCGCGGCCCCCTTCCGTCGGACGGAGATGACCAGGATCTCGGAGTCGCCCGGCACGCCATTCTCGCTCTCCTGACGGATAAAGACGAGGAATCTCCTTGAAGAAGGGTGTTCCTCCGGCGTCGCGTACTGGAACACATACTTTGGAGTGCTGTCAGGCTCATCCCCGCGGGTGAGCTCACGGCGGACCTCGGCACTTTCCGCGAGAATGTTCATCTCCTCAGCTGCTCGAACCGGAGTCGATGACAGCGCCAAGAGGATAATCAGGAGCAGCCGGAACGCTCGGAACATCATCGCCCCCCTTTGCAGGATTCAGGCGGCACCAGGAACTTCGCCTTCGAAAAGAACTGACGATCGTAGTTGCCCTGGGGATATCCCACGATCCACCTCGTGGCGTTATGATAGATCGTCAGGCGCTCCGATACCGAACGCCGAAACTCCGGAACGAACCGATATTTCTGTCGAAGCGTATCGCTCATTTGCTGTTCCACCTTGGAGGCAATCTTCGGCACAGGATACGAGACCACGCCGATGTGGCTTCTCGGACCATTGCCGAATTCCTCGTTCGTGTAGGCGATGGCGCCCGGAATCGCGGTGGAACTTCCGCACCAGCCCGCCTTCTTCAGCTTGGCCACCAGGCCCACGACCGACGCGTCAAAAGGCACATCGACTCCAGCACGCCTCAGAATGTTGTGAACCTGCACGGCGCACTTGAGTCCATCCGGGGCTCGGTTCGTGCGATCCTCGTAGCCCAGCATATCCATCGCAGCACGAGAAACGCGCTGACCCACTGGACCGGAGTAGCTTGCTGCCGGCAGATCCTCGATTGCTGGACAGGAAAATGACTCGCCTGAGTTCGCACGATGCAGATCGTCGAAGGACAAAAGCATGTCGGATATCTCGGATCTATCGACCTGAGAAATCTCCGTGTCGCGATCCGGATTACTCCTGACGCCCGTGGCTCCGGGACAACCCGAAAGCAGAAGGAGCGCCAGCACCGCCGCACATGGTCGAAACCCCGTAGTGCTCACACTCCTGAGTCTAGAGAGAGATCACTCGACGCAAAAGATATGTCATCGTGGACACACTCGTTTCAGTTAGAATTTGGACATGTCCTCGACTTCTTCTCCTCTGTCGCCCCTGGCGCGCTGGCACGATCCCGGCCAGTCGCCGGTCCTTCAATACGAGATCGGATCGATGCAGAACCTGGTGTATCTCGTGGTCGACTGGAGCTCGCGAAAGGCCCTGTGGGTTGATCCACAGCGAGACCTCTCTCAGCCCGAAGCGGATTTGGATCGATACCAGCTCACGCTCGAGGGAATCCTGCTGACGCATACTCACCACGATCATACGGCCGGAGTACTCCCCCTGGTTCGAAAGCATTCGGAGCTGCCGATCTACCTGCATGAGCTCGATGCTCATCGGCTCGATTTGGAGGCTCTCGATCCGAACCTGCACTTTCTTGAGGATGGCCACCACCTTCAGCTCGGCAGGACTTTCATCCGCGCGATCCACACCCCCGGGCATTCTGCGGGCGCCCTCTCGTACGAAATCGAAGGCCACCTCCTCACCGGTGATACCCTCTTCATCCGCGACTGCGGCCGCACGGATCTTCCGACTGGAAGCTCGGTCGAGATGTTCTCCACGCTCCAGCGCTACAAGGGCATGGACCCGGCACTGAGGATCTTTCCGGGACATCACTACCGCGAGGAATACTGGAGCACGCTGAGCAACGAGCTGCTCACCAGCCCTCCCCTTGCCTGCACCACGGCTGCGGAGCTCGAAGCGCTGCCCTGATGAGACACGGTATCCGGTACCTTTTGGCAGTTCAGCGCGTGATCGGCAGAAGCTGCCCGGCAAACGATGCCTCTCGAGAGCCTCTCGCACGCCTCCGACAAGGGGTGCAGGAGGACGGAACATGGCAGTCAACACTCTGGTACGACATGCGGCCGCTGCAACGGCGCTGATCTCCCTGATTTCATTTCCCGGATGCCGGTTCGGCAATCAAGTCATCCAGGCGCAGGATCCGACATCCATGAGCGGCTTCTACAAAACCGAGGCTCAGGCGATGTCCATCTGCGCGAACCTTGCGGGAGAGGACTGGCGCTGCGCCAATGCCAGCACCACGATGATTCCGCAGGTGATCCAGTCGATCATGACCGATCCTGTCTACGTTTCTGCCAACACGGCGCGAGCCAAGGCCTACCTGGTGCCACATTCGCTGGACACATCGAACTACTTTGAAATGACCCTGACGAAGACGGGAGACCTGACCTCTCCGGTTTCAGCCGGCGAGCCCCAGACGTTGTGGACGGACGATGCTTGCCAGACGCAGCTTCAGCTCAGCAAGGAGGGCAAGGTCCGAGCTTCGGCCAGCAGCTCCACCCAGGGGAGCTTCAAAGTCTCCGGCTCGCTGAACTTTTCGGTCGCCGTTGTCAGCGCTCTTTCCGGCGACTGCGACGCGACACTGGCCGAGCTTCGTGCGTGCTACCTGGATTCCACGAAGTGCCCGGGCGAGACCGCACAGGAGCAGACCGAGGCCCACGAATCCGTGCTCGACTACTTTGCTCCGTACATTGCCGCAGGCGTGCTGGCTGCGGACGAGATTCCACAGCTGGAGGCGTTCGGTTGGGAAGCCACCTACCGCTGAGTCATTTCTCGTGATACCTCTAGGAACATGCGCGTCGTCAATAAAGTCGTCCTGGCTTCTCTGAATCCGCACAAGTTTCTCGAGTTCCGAGCGCTCTTTGCGCAGTATCCGCAGATCGAGCTCCTCTCCGTCGAAGGCCTGATCCGAAATGCAGGCAAGATCGACCTGGTTGAAACGCACGATACCTACGTGGAAAACGCCACCGCCAAGGCTCGTCTGGCCAACAAGGGATGCCACTTTCCCTGCCTCGCGGACGACTCCGGGCTCGAAGTCGCGGCACTGGGCGGACGCCCGGGCGTGAAAACCCGCCGTTATGCCGTTGCCAAGGCGGGCCAGTCGCAAGATGCGGCAAACATCGAAAAACTGCTGGGTGAGCTCCACGGCAAGCCCGAGTCCGAGCGACAGGCCCGATTCGTGGCCACTCTCGCCTTGTGCCTCGAAGGCATTTCGTTCCACGCCACCGGCATCCTCGAGGGGACCATCGCGGAGTCTCCCCGGGGAAGGAATGGATTCGGCTATGACCCGATCTTCATTCCAAAGGGTCAGAGCCGTACTCTGGCCGAAATGACGGATGCCGAGAAGAACAGCATCAGCCACCGAGCGCTGGCCCTTCAGGAGCTGATTTCCATTGCCCGGGCTCGCGATATCCAGTTCGCCCGCCCCTGATTTACTGAGCTGCAGGCGGCGGTACCGGAACCTTCGAGGCGACATCCGGATTCCACAGGTGGCGGTAGTACATCCACTTGAAGAACTCTCCGAGGGTCACTTGGATTCCGTGAAGATCGCCCGACCACTCTCCCGGCTCGAACGGCTCCTGGTAAACGGACAGGGTTTCGAGCCGAATGGGCTCGAGCGGAGGGGCGTCCTGCGAACGGAGCGTGATCCGGTGCTGCCGTTCCTTTTCGAATAGCCGCTCCACGATCAGCCGGGCCCGCCGCATGTGATAGCGCGAAGTCACCAGCAGGACCGAATTCCAGTTTCTCTCTCGGGCGTACTGCAGCAACCACAGGGCATTTTCTTCGGTACTGGTGCTTCGATTTTCCAGGATCACATCTCGGGGCTCGATGACCTGCATCACCCCGGACCGGAGCTGGCCACGGACGGTTCGCCAGGTGCTCTGGGCTCCCAGGCCGGAAAAGTACAGCACGGGCGTGGACGCCCGCGATACGTCCTGCTCCCAATAGCGGTACCAGAGATCGCCAGCAGCGGAGATCCGGCCCCTTCCCCCGGCCAGCACGACGATCGCATCCACCTCAGGAAGGTGCACCCCATCAACGGAGTCCTGATGCGCGTAAACCGCGTCTGCAGCCCGACGAAGCCAGAGAAAAGCGGTCGCCACGAGCACTCCGAGGGCCAGTGCCGCTGCAAATCGGACCCCCCGCCGGCGGAAGACTCCCCGGGCGACCATTGGGCTTTCGCGTGACATCAGTGCAGATTCTCCTTGTTTTCCGCCTTGCAAATTCTCATGGGCTCCTCTAGGTTGTCGATTCATTTTAGGATTCGAGTTTTTTGGACTCCCAATAAAGATTTGTCAGAGGATTTGTCATGGCTAAGAAGTGTGAAATTTGTGCAAAAGGCCCCACCACCGGGAATCTCGTCTCGCACTCGAACATCAAGACCCGCACCCGCTGGCTGCCGAACGTCAAGAAGATGAAGGCTGTCGTGAACGGAGCCACCCAGACCCTCAAGGTCTGCACCCGCTGCATTCGCTCGGGCAAGGTCGTCCGCCCGGTGAAGCGCACCTGGAAGCCTGAAACGAAGACGGCGTAAGCGTTCTTTTTTCTCCACTCAAACAAAATAGAAAGGGCTGGAATTCCGTTAGGATTTCCAGCCCTTTCTATTTTCCAGATCCGGCGCCACTCAGCCCGTCAGCTCACCGGAGCGCGCACTGGAGCAGTTCGCGAAGGTTGCGGCGCGTGCTGTTCTGCAGCGGACCGAAGTGATTATAAGTTTTTGAGCTGTGAAAGTGCAGCGACACGCAACGATCAGCCGGCGCCTTGAGTCCGGTGAGTTTACCCCGGGAGTTCAAGTTGAAATTGGCTGGATGGGTCCTGGTCGAGCTGGTGGTGTTGACCTGAACATGAAAGCTCTGGGTGAGCTTATTCACTCCGCAGAACGCGTTGAAGACCTGGTGAGAGTCACCGAGGATCCGGATGAGCTCAGCCTTGGAGGCCCGCTCCGAAATCAGCTGCCCGGGCCAGCGCTGGTTCCAGTCGCGAATGCACGACTGGAGGTTTCCGTTCGAGTCGGGCGCAAACTGATAAAGACCGATATTGAGCGCGCTGGCAGGATTCTTTTGGGCCTTGTCGTAATAAAACTTCACGCCCGAAGGCTTGGAGTAGCCCTTCGGGCCCACCTTTTTTGCCAGCGCGGTCGAGGCAGGCTGGTCCGCTGTGGTCAATGACTCGGTGTACGCGAGGCATCCCATCAGCTTGTTGTACATCAGGTGCATGGCATCCCAACCGTACAGGCGCTCGTGCTCGCTTCGGGCGTTCAGGATTCTCTCGCGGCCTTCGTTATGATGAGCCACGAATTCATTGATCAGGCTGACGACCTCGCGACCGGGGTCATGCCCGAGGGTAGACTTCAGCGACTTTCCTGAAACCCGGCACATCGGATGGCTTCCGAGGCTGACCTGCGACAAACGCTCCGAGCTCAGGTTGACGGAAAACACCGCCTCATTACCCCCCAGGCTGGGGGTCCGCGGATCAAAGTGGCCGCGCACTGCTGATTCGATGACTTCAGCGAAAGCGTAATCTCCGCGCCGCTTGAGGAGTTCCGACATGCCTCGATTCTGGTCCGCCTGCACGAATGCGTCGGTGAATCTCGGAAAGACCGCCGGATCGGTTGGAACCGAGGCCAGCGCCGAGGGCGCCACGGCAAAAGCTCCGCACAGGATCGTAGACAAGACAGAAAGACGGTTCATTCACACCTCGGCGGTGGGTTCATAGCACGCGCTAACGCATTGCGTCAAATCATGGGTTGAAGTGATCTCACGGATGGCACAAAACACCGTGCTCGGCGTTAGTCGAGCTATTTCAATGACTTACAATGATGTCGCTGACGACACAGTTGCGACTGCAAAGCCCCGGTCGATACGATGGTGGTCTGGGGGGAGAATGCGGATCTGTTCATCGAAAGCTGCCACGATTGGTCGAAATCGCCAGGGGATGTCCCTGGTTGAGGTCATGGTCATGTCGGGCGTCGCCATAGTCGCCGGCTCGGCCCTTCTCTCGATGAACCTCAATATTTCGCGTCTCCAGAAGCAGATCGAAACTCGGGGCGAGATGGCAGCTTGGAAGACTCTCGCCGGGCAATACCTTTTGAGGGCGGACTCCGGCGTATGCGAAGCATTCATCAAGAAGGTGGCACCGGATGAGGGCAATCGCGCTCTGCCTACCGAGGCCGAACTTTGCCAGCAACTGCGCAAGCCGAATGGCGACCAGGCCTGCAGCTCTCTCGAAGTGGCATTGGGCATCGGCGCCACCGAAGGGTGCAGTATTGACCCCAAAGCGGAAAAGGCTGACCAGTGCCCTGAAGTTTTCATGAGCCAGGCGTATCCGAATCTCGCACAGCTTCCTCCTCCCCCCGGGTTCTCAGGACAATCGATGCGACTGGCCTTTCCGAAGATGGTCCGGGGTCCCGGCTACACCGAGACCAAGCCGGAGTACGTCATTCCTCTGCAACTGGCGATTGAACGCACGGAACCCCGGCAGGAGGTGCAGTTCGTCGAGCCGGGCCTGGTCACGCTTCGCCTGAAGGGCGGCAAGGAGTCGGACGCTCGTGTCATTGAGTCCTGCTCGCTCGGAGTGGTTGCTTCAGCGGTAGAGTCACCCCAGGAAAATTTCAAATGCCTGCCCGGGCAGATCCTGACGGGATTTGAGGAAGGCGAGCCGCTTTGCGCGCCGCAAGAACCCTGCAAAGCAGGACAGCAGCTGGTTCTTCTGGCAGGAGATACCGGCGAAAACGGCGAGGTCGAACCCGAAACCTGGGGATGCGCAGAACCGCCCGTCGATCCGGAGAAGCTCGACGAGGGCGGACTCGTGTCGCTCTGCATGGGAGACTGCTCATGAAGATCCAGGAATTTATCTTTCTTTTTCTGCTGATGG
>JBIIXZ010000320.1:0-3280 GCA_044347055.1 Bdellovibrionia bacterium
GAACGGGCTAACTGAATACAAAATCGTTGGAGCCGGTGCATTCACGGTAAGCGTTATGGTTCCGCTAGTACTGCCGCCGCTGTTGACTGCGGTGACCGTATGAGTGGCTTCAGGATTCTGGGTAGACGTCGGAGTACCCGAGATCACGCCGTTCGTGCTGTTGAAGCTCAGACCGGTCGGGAGTGCGGGGGTAATCGAATACGAGAGGACGGATCCACCGCTGCTTGAGGGCGTATTGTCAGTGATCTTGATGCCGGTAGTGTATGTCGGAGCCGACTCAAAGTAAGTCAGTCCGCTCGGAGCGGCGTCGTTGACGGTGATGTTCAAGGTCTCGGTGGCAGTTTGTCCGGTGCTATTGGTTCCGGTGACCACGAAGGGCGTAGCGACCATGATCTCGGTCGGAGTTCCAGTGATCTCACCGGTGGAGGTGCTGAACGAAAGCCCATTCGGAAGCCTTCCGCTGAGCGCGAACGAAGAGATGTTCGAGGCAGTGGCCGTGACGCTCGAGACAGCGGTTCCCTTGGTGAAGGTGAACGGATTTCCGGAATAGCTCAGAGTCGGAGCTGGAGCGTTGACAGTCAGGGTGACGGTAGCGCTTGTTGAACCTCCCGAGTTCAGGGCCGTAATCGTGTGGATGACGGCTGGGTTCTGGGTAGCCGTGGGCGTTCCACTGATGACACCTGTCGAGGCGTTGAAACTCAGTCCTGCAGGCAGGCTTGGATTGATCGAGTAGCTCAGGATCGTTCCGCCGCTGATCGTCGGAGTATTATCCGCAATCGCCGTGGAGACCGTATAGGTCGCGCTCGGAGCGGAGTAACTCAGGCTCGACGGTGCGACATCGTTCACGGTCAGGTTGAAGGTCGTCGACGCGGTCTGGTCGGTGCTGTTGGTGACCGTCACGGAATACGGTGTGGCGATGAGGAGATCGCTCGGAGTTCCGGTAATATCGCCGGTCGACGTGTTGAAGCTCAGGCCCGCTGGCAGTGCTCCACCGATTTCGAAGCTCGAACCCTGGGTCGAGGTGGCGCTCAGGGTGTAAGCACTGCCCTTGATTAGCGTGAAGGGGCTTCCGGAATACGAAATCGTGGGAGCAGGAGCGTTCACTGTCAGCGTGAGCGATCCCGTCGTGGATCCGCCGGTGTTCGTTCCTGTGATCGTGTGGACGACGGACGGATTCTGGGTCGCGCTTGCGTTTCCGCTGATCACCCCGGTCGATGGGTTGAAGAGCAGGCCTGCGGGAAGTGCAGGATCAATCGAGTAGCTGGTGATCATTCCACCGGAATTCGTCGGGTCGTTCGGAGCGATTGCGGATCCCGTGATGTAGGTCGGATCTGGAACGAAATAGGCGAGGTCCGTTGGAGCAGCATCGTTCACACCCATCGAAATGGTCGTCGTCGCCGATTGACCGGTGCTGTTCGACGCAGTCACCTCAAATTCTGTCGTCGTGAGGAGCTCCGACGGGCTTCCTGTGATCGCCCCTGTGGCCATGCTGAAGGAGAGGCCATTGGGCAGACGACCAGAGATGGCGAAGCTGGAGGCATCCGTCGCTGTTGCCGTGACCGAGGAGACCGCCGCACCCTTGGTAAAGGTAAACGGGCTTCCGGTGTACGAGAGCGTCGGAGTCGGTAGATTTACTTCAATGATGACGGTTGCCGAAGTCGAGCCACCGGAGTTCGTGGCGACAACCGTGTGTGCGACTGCAGGCTTGCGTGATGCTGTCGGTGTTCCGCTGATCACGCCTGAGTTCGTGTCAAAGCTCAATCCGTCTGGCAGGGCCGGCGTGATCGAGTAGGTGACCACGGCGCCTCCCGCAGAGGTCGGTGAATTATCCGTGATCGTCGAAGAGACGGTATAAACCGCATTGGGTTCGGAATAGACGAGGTTGGATGGAGCAACATCAATGACTCGAATATTGATCATCGTCGAAGCGGTCTGTCCGGTTGCGTTGGTCACCGTCACGGAATACGGAGTGGCGACGCTGATATCGCTCGGAGTTCCGGTGATCTCGCCTGAGGAGGTGTCAAAGGCCAGCCCAGCGGGCAGCGTTCCACCGAGTTCAAATTGCGAAGCGTTTGTTGCTGTCGCGGTGATATTCGAAACTGCGCTTCCTTTGACAAAGGTGAACGGTGTTCCAGCGTAGGAGATCGTCGGTGCCGGATCGTTCACCGTGAGGGTGACTTCCGCGGTGGTCGATCCGCCGGTGTTCGATCCGGTAATGGTATGGACCCCCGCGGGGCTCTGGTTTGCGACGGGGTTTCCGCTGATGATTCCCGTGCTGGAATTGAATAGCATTCCTGACGGAAGTGGCGGCGTGATGGAGTAGGCGGTGATCACACCACCCGAGTTCGACGGAGAATTCGGCGCGATGGCCGTGCCTTTGACATAGATCGGTTCAGGCTCGGAGTAGACCAGGTCCGCTGGGGCCTGGTCCTGGACCGTGATCGTGATCGATGCCGTTCCAGATCCTCCCGTGTTGGAGGCGGTAATCACGAATGGTTGCTCGGAAGAGATGCTGGTGGGTGTACCAGAGATCGCGCAGTCCAAGGAAATCGAGAGGCCCTGCGGCAAAGGATGCGAGCTGGAGCATGCCGTGATCGCGCCTCCGGTATTGTTCGGCGTCCACGAGGGCAGCGCCGTTCCTCGAGTCAGGGTCTGCGCGTCAGGCGAGTAACTGATGACAGGCGGGGCATCGACGACCTCTACCTCGAGCAGTGTCGAGGAGCTTCCGCCGGTATTGGTTGCGGTGATGGTGTAGCCGGTCTTCGGGCTAAGTGCTGTCGCAGTGCCGCCAATCGAGCATTTGCCGCTGCTCACGGAAACCGAGAGTCCATCCGGAAGCGAAGGGGCCGAAGAGCACTCGGTGGCGTCGCCACCCGAGTTCAGGCTCTCGACCGGAGTTGCCGCCTGTTGAACCGTGAATCGGAGCGATCCCGGCATGAACTGAATCACCGGTGCGCGATCCTTGACAGTCAGCGTGATGGTGGTCGTTGCAGTGCCTCCGGTGTTCGTCGCGGAGATGGTGTATTCCTGTTCGACCGAGAGGGCAGTGGGTGTTCCTGAAATCGAGCAATCCGTTGCCGACAAGACGAGGCCTTCGGGTAGCGAAGGAGCATCGCTGCAGGAGGTGATGGCTCCACCGCTCGTGATCGGAATCCAGGTGGAGATCGGCTCGTCCAGTGTGAGTGCCCGGGTTGGCCCGGGGTATCGGATCTCCGGCTCTCGGTCCACGACCTCCACCGTGATGGTGGCGCTGGAAGAGCCCACTGAATTCACGGCCGTG
>JBIIXZ010000266.1:0-3256 GCA_044347055.1 Bdellovibrionia bacterium
TAACCCCAGGGGGTCATTTCGTGAAAACGAGGGGTCACTTTCATGAAAACCCCGGGGTCAACTCGTCTGAAAACGGGAGGGGTCACGTCAGTGAAAACGAGGGGTCAGCTCGCGTGAAATCGGCCAAACACGGAGGCGACACATGGAACGGGCAATTTTAACGCGGCTGATTGGCCGTGACGGAATCAAGTCGATAGCCAAACAACTGAAGGCCGGACGCGAGCGCATTCGGGCCATCCGCGACCGCGGCATCGCGATGGGATACCTCGATCCATCCGGCCAGGGCCCGGGCGCCACTCCGCTCCCCGAGGCGCCACTACCGGTCTTTTCCGACTCCATCGACAAGCGCACGCAAAGAACCAGTGAAGCAGACCAACTCCTCGCCCAGCACGAGGCCTGGATCAAGGATCGCCTCACTGCGGGGTGGTTCCCGGTGACCGTTTTTGAGGAGCTGCCATGCAAGGCGGTGACCCGCTCCAGCTTTTACCGATTCCTTGTTCGCCATAAACTCCAGAAACTCGCCAAGGACGGAAGCCGCGACTCGATCACACCGCCCATCATCCATAAGCCCGGCGAGGCGCTGCTGCTTGACTGGGGCAAGATCCGCGACGTGGTCGATCCCGCAACCGGCGAGCGCCGCACTCTGTGGGCTTTTGTCGGCGTCATGGGGTTCTCCCGATACATGATGGTCCGGCTCGTATGGACCAACAGCGTCGCCGTGACCTTCGATGCAATCGAGCACATGCTACGCGAGCTCGGTGGCGTGCCCTGGTGTCTTACCAGTGACAACCCCAAATGCTTTTGCCTGACCGCAGATCAGTACGATCCGCTCCTCAATCCCGCGTTTGTCCGGCTGTCTCAACACTACGACTTTATCCCCGAGTGCCTGCCTCCGCGAGATCCCGAGAAAAAGGGCAAAGTCGAGCGACCGATGCCTTTTGTCCGGCGGCTCTTTCAGGCCTACCCACAGGAGTTCGTCAGTCTGGAGCACGCTCAGGCCTACATGGACCGCAAAGTCACGCTCGCCAACGAACGACGCCACGGCACGACCGCCCTCAAGCCCATCGACGTGTACGTCGGCGTCGAGTCCGAGAAGATGAAGCCGCTTCCCGCGCTGGCGTTTGAGCGGCAGGAGGTGGCTTACCCCGTCGTCCGCAAGGACGGTTACGTCAGATTCTCCGGAAAATACTACGCACTCGGCGATGCCCACATCGGCAAGGATGCCGTCGTCCTGGCAACCGCCACGCGGGTGTCCATTTTCGTCGGCTCAAGCCTAACCGAGACCTACGACCGCATCACCAGTCCCCATCAAACCCACGCCACCAAGGACCATCTCCTCAAACCCTGGCAAAAAATCGAGGAAAGCAACGCCCACTATCTGCGGCGGGCCGAGGCGATCGGACCCCACTGCCTCCGCATGATCCAGACCCTTCTGCAAAAGGGCGACGGCTTCGTGGATGTGCGGATCATCTGGGGCGTCCTGACGCTCGAGAAAAAATATCCCCGCGAGCGGATCGACTTCGGCTGCCAGACCGCGCTCGAAGTCGGACGACTCTCATCGCGCTTCATCGAGCGCCTGATCCGACTCACGATGACACACAAGCACGACGGCGCCGCATTCGCCTCTGCCGTCGCCCCTGCTACGGAACCGACGCCAATCCGCGCGTCCGAACCCGCTCAGGTCGACTTTCAGTTTGCCCGGCCAATGTCGGTCTATCAGGACCACATCGACGGCCAGGCTCAACCCCGGGGCGCCTCAGCGTAGCCCCAGCACTGCAATCCGAAAGGAACTCCACTCATGGATCTGGAAACAATCAAGGAGCAGCTCAAAATCCTCCGCCTGCCCACGGCAGCGCGAGAACTCGATGACGTGCTGGCCAAACAGAAAAAGGCCGTCTCGCTCGCCTGGCTCTCGTCGCTCTTGGAACGCGAGCTCGACGCCCGCAAAGAATCCGCCCTCCATGGCCGCATCAAGCTCGCCAAGTTTCCCGAGCTCAAAACCTGGGAGATGTTTGACTTCAGCTTCAACGAGAAGATCCATGAGGATGCGCTCGAGGATCTCAAAAGCCTGGATTTTGTCCGCCAAAACCGCATCGTCCAGTTCCTGGGATCAACCGGTACAGGAAAATCCCATCTGGCAACCGCGCTCGGAATCCTTGCCGCCCAGGCCGGGCACCGAGTCTTCTGGACATCGGCAAAGAAACTTCAGGAGCAGATCACCAAGGCCAGGCTCCGCAATAATCTCGATGAGCTATTCCGGAAAATCCTCTCCGCGAAACTCTGGATCTACGATGACTTCGGAGTCGTCACATACTCGCGCGAGGTCGCCGAGGAGGTCTTCGATCTTTTGGACCGACGAAAGCACTCCTCCGCCATGATCCTGACCTCGAACCGTGCCGTCGCGGAGTGGCCAACCGTATTCCCCGACATGGTACTCGCCAACGCAACCATCGACCGTATGTTCGAACACGCGCTGACTTACGTTTTCGAAGGCCCAAGCTTCCGCTTGAAAGGAAAAATTCTCACTCCAGAGATTGAAGACGAGAGTGAAAACGACTAAACGACACGAGCGACCGGGGTCCGTTTAGCTGGGACGGAGAGGGGTCCGGTTATGTGGGACGTGACAAGTTGGTTGACCAACGTACCTTCAGCATTTCCGCCGAAGGCCTTCTGATGAAGGTCAGAAATGTGAATTCTGTCCTCAAAGATCTCCGGACGAATTTCTAAACTCACCTGGCATTGAAACGGAGCGCTCTCGCGCTTCATAAAAAAGCGCACGGAATCCTCGGCAGTCACGCGAAAGCCAAGCCTTTCATAGAGTGCTTTGGCAGGGTTGGGTCTTAGAACTGTCAGAGTGACCGGCAACTGCATCTTGTTAGCGTCGTTTATAACGTCGCCAACAATCGCTGTGCCTAAGCCTTTATTTTGAAACTCCGGGTGAAGCAAAACATTCCCGAGAAATACTTCGCCTGATCGATGCTCGACCTGAAGCACGCCAATATCAATACGATCCTTTTGAATGATCTTGATTTTATCTGGATCGAAACGCTCCCTGAGAAGCTTAAGCTGTTGTTCGTCGTTCCATCCCCAAATCTTTTCGACATAGGGCCTTAGAGTAGTGCCGTGAAGTTGTCGTAGAAGTTCAAAGTCACCTTCAGCAGCGGATCTCAATGTATAGGGAACTTCCTGATTCGAGATGTTACTCAAGATGCGTCTCCATATTGCGTTTTCCCCAATCGTCCTTGGTCAATTCCCA
>JBIIXZ010000083.1:0-11075 GCA_044347055.1 Bdellovibrionia bacterium
CGACAGCTGGCCGAGGCCGAGCACATCGAAGTGAAGTGCTACAATATCATCTACGAACTGCTGGATGACGTGAAGAAGGCCATGGTCGGACTGCTCGACAAGAAGAAGGTCGAACGGTTTTTGGGCCGCGCCGAAGTTCGCCAGACGTTCTCGGTGCCGAAGATCGGAACCATCGCCGGTTCCGCCGTCATCGACGGCAAGATCATTCGTGGAGCGAATGTCCGCCTCCTGCGCGACAGCCGCGTGATCTACGAAGGCAAGATGTCGTCGCTCAAGCGATTCAAGGACGACGCCAAGGAAGTTGCCCAGGGCTACGAGTGCGGTATCGGACTCGAGAACTACAACGACCTCAAGCCGGGCGATCTGATCGAGGCGTACCAAATCGACCTGATTGCGGGAGAGCTATAATCCCGCTTCGGGATCGAGGACCTGATGCAACCCATTCGTCGCGCACGGCTTGAAGCCGTCATCCTGGAAGAACTCTCGAAGGTGGTTCCGCGGGAACTGAAAGACCCGCGGATCGCCTCCGTGACGTTCACCGGCTGCCAGGTCACTCCTGACGGCAGCCAGGCTACGGTTCTCGTGACCCTGCTGGGGGCGCACGCCCTCGAGGGGGACGAAAATGCCAAGGCTCGCGAGGAGAATGAGAAGAAGCTCAAGGACTGCATCAAGGGCCTGACGTCGGCAGCAGGATTCCTGCGTCGGCATCTGGCCTCGGTCCTGACGGTTCGTCATATTCCTACCATCAGCTTCAAAGCCGACAAGGGATTCGAGAACACCTACCGGGTTCACGAGCTGCTGAAGAAGATCTCGTCCGAGCCGCCTTCCGAAGGAAACTGATCCATCGTGAGCTCCATTCCCGCTCCTTCCGGCCCTTTCGCCGCGAATGGATGCCTGCTGGTCGCAAAGCCCGCGGGAATTTCCTCATTCGGCGTGATCGAAGCGCTCCAGCGCGCGCTGCTCCACTCGGCACGCGAAGCCGGCCTGGCCATCAAAAAACGCGACCTTCCGAAATTCGGACACGGCGGCACCCTCGATCCGTTTGCAACCGGTCTTCTGCTCGTCTGCGTGGGTGATGGTACGAAACTCTCTCGGTATTTTCTCGGGTCAGCCAAGGAATACCGGGCTCGCGTTCGCTTTGGGGCGACGACGATTCCGGGCGATCCCACCGCACCCGTGAGCGAGAGCTGCGAGCATCTTCCAGGATCCTTGGAGGAAATCCGCCGCGAGGCCTCACGGTTTACCGAGGGCCCCTACCTGCAGGTGCCCCCCATGCACTCGGCCAAGAAGATCGACGGCCAGGTACTCTACGAGCTCGCCCGCGAGGGCCTTGAGGTCGAGCGCAAGCCCGTCGAAGTGCGCATCCACGAATTCGAAGTGATCGACTACACGCCACCGCTCGCGAATGTCCGCGTCTCTTGCAGTGCCGGAAGCTACATCCGTGTGCTCGGACAGGACCTCGGCCGGAGGCTCGGTTCGCTCGCCTACCTCGAGACGCTCGAGCGCACCGGGTCTGGAAAATACCGGTTGGAGAATGCGACTCCGCTCGATGCCATCTGCGCCAGCCTGAATTCCGGCACTCCGATCAGCTCGCTTTCGTGCTTCGTGCCGTTCGAGCGGATGCTGGAAGGATTTCCATCACTTGAGATTTCCGAGACTGAGGCGCTTCAGATTCGGCAGGGGCAGACCCGGGTGATCGCTCCGCTCGAGACTTCCGGGATCCAGGCCCGCATTGATGCTCAGACGTCCAGTGGATCCTGGGGACGTTCGGGCGACTCCGCCGTCGTGACTCTGTGGCAGAGAGATCGACTCGTGGCCATTTTTTCTCGCGCCGCCGAAAATCAGTGGAAGCTGGACCGAGTTTTTCAGTAACAGCGCGCGAATTGAGGAAAGAGAGTCCGAATTTCGGAGCTACTTCTACGTCGGAGCTACTTCTACGTCGGAGCTACTTCTACGTCGGAGCTACTTCTACGTCGGAGCTACTTCTACGTCGGAGCTACTTCTACGTCGGAGCAGCTTCGAGATCACAACCGGAACTTTACCAGCCCCAGCTTCTTCGCCCAGCCTTCGGCCATGCGCACGCGGTAGAACATTCCTTTTTCGATCTCGCGCGAGATTTCGACCGAACCATGCGCGTGAATCATCGCGTGCATCTTGCTCTCGGCATAAGGAATGACCACTTCAAACACTTCGAGATGGCTCCGAAAGTACTGGAGAACCTGGTCACGAAGCCTTCGAACATCCTCCTTCGAGAGCGCGGAAATGCGCTCGGCCCCGGGAGAGAGCGTCCGCGCCTGGACCCTGGCTCCGGCCTCTGGAATGCAGTCCATCTTGTTCAGGACGACAATCTTGGGCTTGCCTCCCACTCCGAGCTCTTCGAGCACCTTTTCGGTCACATCCATCTGCTCGCGAGCCGAGGGCGAGCTGGCATCGACGACATGAAGCAGCAGATCCGCCTCATGAAGCTCTTCGAGCGTCGAACGGAATGAAGCCACAAGCCCGTGCGGCAGGCGATTGATGAATCCGACGGTGTCGATCGCGACGATCGGCGGATGGCAGTCCGGATCGAGCGCGCGCACCGAGGCATCGAGCGTCGCAAAGAGCTTGTCCTCGGCGAGGACGCGGCTTTCAGTCAGTGCGTTCAGAAGCGTGGACTTTCCTGCGTTGGTATAACCGACCAGGGCAACCTTCAGAACGTCCTTGCGGCTCGAGCGCTGGATCTGGCGCTCCTTGGCGATGTCGGCGAGGCGGCCACGCAGGATCGACATGCGGTTCTTGACGAGACGGCGATCGACTTCGATCTGCTTTTCGCCCATGCCCTTGTTGCCGATGCCTCCGCGTTGCCGCTCGAAGTGCGTCCAGAAGTGCATCAGCCGCGGCAGCAGGTACTGAAGCTTGGCCAGCTCCACCTGGGTCTTCGATTCCTTCGTACGGGCATGGCGCGAGAAGATCTCGATGATCACGCCCTGGCGGTCGAGCACGGGCTTGCCGACCTCCTTCTCGAGATTTCGCAGCTGGTTCGGCGAGAGGTCGACGTCGATGATGGCAGCATGGGCAAGATGCGCATCCATGAGCTGCTTGAGCTCCTCGAGCTTGCCGCGTCCCATGTAGGTGCCCGGGTGAACGGACCGCTTTGCCATGAGGAGACGGCCGGCAATCTCGACGCCAAGGGTCGAAAGCAGACGCTGCAGCTCATCGAGGGATTCGTCGTCCAGCCCCACGCAGTAGGCCCGGAGCTTTTGATGATCCGGCGCAAGGGGCAGAAGAGATTCAGTATTTTCCAGCATGCCTTTTCAGGGTTCTAGCAACGATTCAACGCCCTCGCTATAGTGTTTGCATGGACCACCTGCCCTCCCTGGCATCGTCGATTCCCGCAGTGCTGAACGTTCAAGGAAAGCTTCTTCTGCCCGGACAGGAGGCCCTTTCCGCCTTTGATCGAAGCTACCTGTACGGTGACAGCCTCTACGAAGTCGTGCGCACCTATGATGGACACTTCCTCGACGAGCAGATGCAGGGACATGTCGATCGACTCGAGGCCTCAGCTCGACTCTGCAACATGGAGCTCTCGCAGAAACCCGACGAGTATCGCCGCGAAATGGAGCGAACGCTCCGATTCTTTCACGAGCAGCCGTTCGGAAAGGATCGCTCGGGCCGGAAACTCGACGTGTACTGCCGGATTGTCGTTTCGCGCGGTGTCGGCCGGATCGGCTTCGGCAAGGGCCAGCTCCTCGGCCCCACCCTCTTCACCATCTACGTGCAACCGGTGGACACTCCGAGCGAGTCGGCGCATGAGCGCGGCCTTCATCTTCACCTCGTCGAGCGGATCAGCAATCATCCGGAAGCACTCGACCCGGCGATGAAATCCGGGAACTATCTGAATAACCTGCTCGCCTTCCTGGAGTCCTCCACAGCGGGCTACGATGATGCGCTCCTCGCCGATGGCGAGGGCAGCCTCACGGAAGGAACCACGTTCAACCTGTTCTACGTCCGGCGCGGCATCGTCTGCACTCCACCGCTGGATGTCGGCATTCTGGACGGCATCACGCGCCGGACCGTCATTCGGCTGGCGCGAGAACACCGAATCGAGGTTCGCGAAGTTCGATTCACGAAGCAGCGCCTTTATGAGGCGGACGAGGTCTTTGCGACAAGCACGCTCAAGGAAGTCATGGCGGTGACGAAGGTCGACGAAGTGAGGATCGGAAACGGAAAACCCGGACCGATCACGCGCAGGCTTCGCAAGGCATTCCAGGATGACATCGCTCTCTGCCTGGCTGCCGAGAAGCAGGATGAATCGACCCTCTCCGGAGCGCTCGCATGAGACGCGACCATCCGTCCCCACGTGAACTGGCGCAGCTCAAGAGGGCCGTCGTCGATGCCGGTCACGCAGCAGGCAGGGTGCTCCTCAAGTACTTTGGACGGCGCTTCGACGTCCGCGAGAAGGACCAGGCCGGACTGGTCACCAATGCCGACCTGGAGGCCGAGCGCGCAGCATTGCGTGTGCTCAAGAAGGCGCGCCCGGATTTCGGCTTCCTCGCCGAAGAGTCCGGCGCATCCCAAAAGCAGACGGAAGGTCGCTGGGTGCTGGACCCCCTGGATGGCACCACCAATTTCGTCCATGGCTTTCCGATGTTTTGCGTGTCGATTGCGGCAGAGTGGCACGGAGTCGTGATCGCCGGCTCGATCTACCACCCCGTCCTGGATGAGACCTACTGGGCCGTCCGCGGTCAGGGCGCCTTTCTCGGTCGAAAGCGCCTTCAGGTTTCGATGACCCGCAAGCTCAAGGACTCGCTGCTGACTACTGGCTTTACTTACCGAAAAAACGAATTGCCCCTGGAGATGCGGCCCTTCGAACGCCTGAGCAGCATCGTGCGCGCGATCCGCCGCCCGGGGAGCGCTGCACTGGACCTTGCCTACACGGCCCGTGGAGTTTTTGACGGCTTCTGGGAACGAAACCTCTCGCCCTGGGACGTTGCGGCAGGTTCGCTGCTCGTCGAAGAGGCCGGCGGAAAAGTGACGGACTTTGCCGGGGAACGCTTCTCGATCGAAGGAATGGAGATCCTGGCGACGAACCGAATACTCCATCCGGAAATCCAGGCAATCATGATGGCCGGCGCTCGTGCCGAGGCTGCCGAGGCATCGCTCCAGCGATCGCAGTCACGTCGGATTTGACTCATCCCCGCTCTGGTCCCACACTGGAAAGAGATGACTTCCTGGGTCCACTTATTTTCGAAGTTCACTTCGGAAGCCCTGCTCTTCGAGGCAGCGTTCATCTGCTTCCTCGTGGGAAGCTATATTGCCTATTCCGTCGTGCGGAAACGCCGCGAGGGGGCCGTGGCGGAAGCGGTTCCATCGAGCGTCGTGAAGGTCTACCTCAACGAGCTCATCACGGATGCCGAGCAGATGCGCGCACAGCTGTTCGGACTGCTCCAATCATCAGGCATCTCTCCCGGCAACATTGGCAATGGCGAAGCCGGAAAGGCCGCCCTGCTCGCCTCGCTTCAGGCTCGTCACGGACAAGATGCTCCGGTAGCCGGCGGACAGGACTCCGAGCTGCTTCATAAAATTTCTGCGCTCGAGGCTCGCATGAAGGACCAGGCGCGGGCCATGGAGCTTCTCGTTCAGGAAAAGACTCGAATCGAAGGCGAGCTCACGCTCGCCCGTGCTACGGCCGAAAAACCCCAGGGCTCGGTCGCCAGCATGGAAGGTCCGGACACGAGCGAACTCCAGAAGAAGATCGCCCAGCTGGAAGGCAGGCTTGCCGAGTACAGCGTCATCGAGGATGACCTGGCGAACCTCAAGCGTCTTCAGCAGGAAAACACCGAGCTGAGAACACGACTGGCGACGTCGACTGAACCGACGGCGCCCACCGTGGTCGAGGCTCCTGCCGAGGTGGAAGCACCGGCCGAACGGGCATCCTCGGCCGAGACCGAAGCATCACCCGCGCCTGCTCCTGAAGCCGCTCCGGCCCCTGAGCCCGTTGCCGCAGTTGCGGATGTGGCGGCCGAAGCAGCAAGCGTCCCGACTGAAACCGTCGTCACAGCAGCTGAAGCTCTCGAGCCAGTCGCGGCACTTGAACCCGTGGCCACGACAACGAACGCCGAACCGGAAGCTCCGGCAGCAGCTATCGAGGCTCTCGCAGCCGAAACCTCCGCCCCAGGCTCAACGGAAGCTCCGGCAGCCAGCGAATCCCAGGTGCAGGCGGCATTCGAGACTCTCGCCACGCAGGTCGACGCCAGCCTGGCTGAAGTTCC
Organism: Bdellovibrionia bacterium; assembly: GCA_044347055.1. Lineage (GTDB taxonomy): Bacteria > Bdellovibrionota > UBA1018 > UBA1018 > UBA1018 > CAIOHW01. The sequence goes on from JBIIXZ010000083.1 coordinate 6,252, forward strand.
TCCTCAGCAGGCCGCAACCGGAGCATCGACTTCTACCGAAAAGCCGGCTGAAGAGGAAAAGAAGCCCAGCGAAGCAGACCTTCTCGCCGAGTTCGAGAAGATGCTCAATGGCTAGAGCGTCCGGCACCATCTTGCCAGGCCTGCTGGTGCTCACCCTGAGCATGATGAGTTTCTCCTCCGAAGGAGCTCACGCCCCGTCCATTCACTCACGTGATCTCGAAGGGCAGATTTCGCGCCATGGCTCGGGCGACTTCTCGTCGCTCATCCAAGAGTGGAAGAAAAGCCGCTCAAGACCGGGGCTCTCTGGCCTGCTTCTGGAGCTTGCCCAAAAGGAAAGTCTTTCAGACAAGGCGCGAGCCATTGCACTGATCGGAGCGTCGGAACTGGCGACTGAAGCTTCCGAGCTCAAACAGGCGCAGAAAGTCGCCTCGAAGCAGCTTCAAGACCGGCGCTGGCTGGTGCGTCTCTACGCCATCAGAGCACTGGAAAAGTGCGGCGCTGCCGGCAAGGCGAATCTCCTCTCCGCCCGCCTCGACGATTCCTCGCTCATGGTGCGAGCTGAAGCCGCCGAAGCCCTCTATCGACTTGCCCTTCGAAATCCGAAGGAAGGAACCCGGCAGGTTCGAGACCGACTGATTCGCGCTTTGAAAACCTCGTCGAACTACTCGGGCAATCGTCCCCTCTGGGTACCGGAGCGGGCACTTGCGGTGCTGGGAGAGCTTCGAGCCCGTTCGGAGCTGCAGGAAATGGTGAAGCGGTTCGAACGCGAGAAGAAATCCCACCTCGTCCTACACGCTCGACGTGCCCTGGACAGGGCGTCGTCTCCCGCACTCCGCTAGAAGTCCTTCAGCTCGCGCAGCTCTCGTTGCGTGCGTTCACGCTCGAGTCGGTCGATTTCCGAGCGAATCGCAATGATGCGGCCGATTCGGTAGAGCAGCGTATTTTCTTCGACGGTGTCCGTCTCCATCGGACGCCAGCCCTCCAGAATGTCGCGCTGGACCCACTGCTCCTTGAGCACGGTCACTTTGACTCCCTGGCCCCGTCCCTGAATGAATCCAGGCGCCAGCGTCACTTTGTAACGATATTGGGCCTTCAGATAGGGCCCGGTACCGCCGAGCGGATCCGCGGAGTTCTTGTCCGAGGTATTATCGGTCCATCGGGTCTGCACGAAGCCGGATTTCTGGTTGGTCACATCCAGTCGATAGGACTTCAGCGCTTCGCTCACTGCGATCCAAGCAGTAGTCAGATCGGTCAGGAAGATCCGATTGAAGACCTGTTCCTGGGTGGCTCCCACGGAGCGACGGTAGGCCGAGCTGCAGCCCGAGACGACGGGAGCGCAGATCAGGGCCAGAAGCAGTAGACGGCGCATGGCTTTGATTTTGGCTGAACGCCGGGGCGATTGCCAGTTTGATTTCCTGCGGCATTATGCGAGATCCTCGAATCATGGACCAGATCTTGGAGACCTTTGCCCGGGCACTGGAAATCGAAATGCAGGCCCTCTCAGGGTGCCTCGCCCGGGTTCGCGAGGACGCGCGGACTCGAGATGCGCTGCTTCGGGCCATCGACCTCATCCGCTCCAGGCTGGATACCGGAGGCAAGATCATCGTCACCGGAGTGGGTAAATCCGGCAAGATCGGCCAGAAAATCGCCGCCACGCTGGCCAGCACCGGAAGCCTCGCAGTTTTTCTGCATCCCACGGAAGGACTTCATGGCGACCTCGGCATGGTCACCTCGGCAGACGTCGTCCTGGCCCTGAGCCACACCGGTAACACGGACGAAATCCTCAGGCTCGTTCCTTCGATCAAGTCACTCGGAGTTCCGGTCATCGGCCTGGGAGGAAACCCGACCTCTCAGCTGGCACAGGCTTCCGACGCCTGGATCGATGGCAGGATCGAACTCGAAGCCTGCCCTCACAACCTGGCTCCCACGTCCAGCACGACTCTGGCCCTCGCCCTCGGCGATGCCCTGGCCGTATCACTGATGAACCTGCGTGGCTTCGACCAGAGGTCCTTTGCGATGAACCATCCCGGCGGATCACTGGGACGTCGCCTCCAACTCAAAGTGAGGGATGTGATGCAGCCAGCCGAGGTGGTTCCGAGGGTCAGCCCGGATGCCACGGTCGAGACGGTCATCGAGGAGGCCGGAAAGCGCAACTTCGGAGCGGTGCTGGTCGTCGAGGGCCCCGTGCTTCGCGGAATCATCACCGACGGAGACCTGAGAAGGGCTCTCAGCCACCGCGAAAAGTTTTTCCACCTGCGGGCCAGCGAGATCATGACCGCCTCTCCGGTCACTGCCCATGAGGGGATGATGGCCTTCGAGGCTCTCGAAAAAATGGAGAACCGTCCGAGCCAGATCAAGGAGCTCCCTGTCGTTGATGCTTCGGGCCACGTCCGCGGACTCCTCCGCCTGCATGATCTCGTTCGGATTTTCTAAGTTGTTTCCACAGGACGGCTGACTTACCATCCCTCCAGATCCTTTCTTTAATCATTCTGCGGCAATGGAGGCCTGACAGATGCAAAAACCAGGGAAGAAGTACCTGTCTTACACTTTGGCAACGTCGATGCTGACCGTGATGATCTTCTCGATCGTCGCTGCGTGCTCGGACAAGCAGGCCAAGGCCAAGCCGAACATTGTCACCAAGCCTGCACCCCAGGCTGGAGTCGTTGCCAAGATCGGCGACGAACTGATCACCGAAGAACAGCTCATCGGCGATGACAAGATGGACTTCTTCGAGCTCAAGAAGCGCGAATATGACCTGAAAATGGATCGCGTGAACCGCCTCATGACCGAAAAGCTCCTAGGCGCCGACGCCAAGAAAGCCGGCATGACGCTCGACGATTACATCGAGAAGAAGGTCGTCAAGGGCGAGATCAAGATCAGCGAAGGCGAGATGAAGAAATTCATCGCTGAGAAGAAGATTCCTGAGTCGCAGATCAACGACCAGATCAAGGAACGCATCAAGGCGTACATGCAGAATGAAAAGCGCCAGAACCTGATCCAGGCGGAGATCACCCGCTTGACCAAGAGCAAGCCGGTCGAAGTGTACTTCGAACGCCCGAAGATGGACGTCAAGGTCGAGCTCGCAGACCACACTCCGACGCTCGGCAAGAAGGGCGCGAAGGTCACGATCGTGGAGTTCTCGGACTTCCAGTGCCCGTTCTGCGCACGTGGTGCGGAAACGATCCATCAGATCGCCAAGAAGTACGGCAACAAGGTCGTGATCGGTTTCCGCCACTTCCCGCTGCCGATGCACAAGGAAGCCGGACCGGCATCGGAAGCGTCGATGTGCGTGAACGAGCAGAGCACCGACAAGTTCTGGAAGTACCACGACAAGATTTTCGCCAACCAGCAGAGCCTGGATGACGCAAGCCTTGAAAAGTTCGCCAAGGAAGTGGGCGCGAACGTGGAGAAGTTCAAGGAGTGCTACTCTTCGAAGAAGTACGCCAAGGCAGTTCGGGACGACATGGAATACGGCGAGAAGGTCGGAGTTCGCTCCACCCCGACGTTCTTCGTGAACGGCCAGATCGTCAACGGCGCAGTTCCGCTGGAGCAGTTCAGCGAGATGATCGACGAAGAGCTCGCCGCGAACTGATCGTCAGCAGCTGAAGAATTAAAAAAGGGGCTTCCGGAATGACCGGAAGCCCCTTTTCATTTGGGACCACTTCAGGCTCGAGTCCGCGCCTCAGCGACGGATCAGCGAGCAGACCTTCATGACCTTGATTTCCTCGGCGTCGACCACGTTCAGGCGACGCAGCACCACGTCAGCAGCAGCCTCGACTTCAAGTCCTTCGCTGGCCTGCACGAGGACCACTTCGCTGTAGAACTTGCGGAGCCCCTTCAGGCTCGAGTCCGGCCAGCTGTTGATGATGTCGGCTGCGGACTTCGGGTCAAGCTCCTTGCCCACCGAGAGCATCATGGCCTGGACGGTATCGAGCAGCGGAGCGACATCCTTGCCACGGAAACGCTCGGCGTTGATGGCAGCCATGAAGTCGCTGACCTTCTTCGGGTCGACGACGCCTTTGTCCAGAAGCACTTCGGTGCGCTTGAGGAAGCCGAGCACGGCGCCTCGAGCCTCCTTGTCCGAGCCGGCGACGCCCATCATGCGCTCGCGAATGAGCTTGCGATAACCCAGGAATTCCTTTCGGCGCATCACGCACTCGGCGCAGTTGGCGAGCGACACGGCCCGGTTGCTGGCGATGTCCAGCAGGTAGCGCGCATCGTCCTCGGTGACGTCGGCGACGTCCTTCGAAAGGATGCTGATCAGCTTCTGGTCTTCTCGAATTTCAGAGGGCTTGAGCGTCGAGAGTCCGTTCCGAATACGGCCGGCAAGTGCGTCCGCTTCCGGGCCCTTGCCCAGGAGCTTGGCGAGCCACGCCGAACCGTCCTCCGTGGCCTCGACCATGAGCTTGCGAAGCACCGTTGCCGTGCTCGCGGGAGCGCGGCTGCCACGGAACTCCGTTGAGCCATAATTGTCGCCTTGGACTCTTCCGGCAGTGGAGCAGCCCGTTCCGATTGCAGCGGCGATGACCACGAATCCCCAGGTTCCCAGTACGTTCTTTTTCATCCAAGCGTCCCTTTCAAGTCGTTTACCCCGGCAGAATCTTCCCCAGCTCGGGCAGGATTTGCCGGTGCCTGTACGGCTGGAAATTCCAGTCATCACGGCTCTTGTTTCGCTTATCGGATGCTCTCACCAAAAACTTGATGGATTTCAGCAAGCTAAGCCCATCCTCTCGATCTTGCGTAAGAATTTTGTCGCCTCGGGGAATTGGTACATCGCTTGCTCCTCTGAGCTCTCGGAAAAAACCATGTCGAGCATTTCGGGCT
>JBIIXZ010000267.1:0-3240 GCA_044347055.1 Bdellovibrionia bacterium
CTCGATCTTCATCGCGCGCTATTTTCCTGACGCTCGGATCTTTGCCTTTGAGCCTCACCCCGAGCATTTCGAGAGGATTCGGCAGACCTTCCGCTTGAGCTCCGGCCTGTCGAAAATCACGGTAGAGCAGGCCGGTTTGGGCGCAGTCTCCGGAACCCTGGATTTGATTCTCCATTCTCGAAATTCCGGAGGACATTCGTTCCGTCTCGATCAGATGGGCAGCGACGAGGCCAGGGGAGCGACGAGTGTTCCGGTCCTCGCGCTGTCGGATTATTTCGCCCGGCAGCGCCTCACTCAGCTGGACGTCCTCAAGATCGATGTTCAAGGTTTTGAATGGCAGGTTTTGGAAGGGGCAGGCGATTTGTTCGAGCGTTATCAGCCAACCCTGATCATGGAGCTGGATAATCGTGAGCTTTCCGAAAACTGGTCAGAGGTGCTGCCACGGTTTTCACGTTTCGGGATGGGCAACCACCAGGTCCGGAGGGTCGGCGAGCTTCAGTGCAAGCCCCTCGCGGGGATGCCCGAGATGGCCAAGGCGGATCTAGCTCGAGGGCGGTTGCAGACTAATTTTGTCTTTGTTTCACCGAGCCGGAAGTTGCTGCGGACTATTTGAGCCGCGCCATGTTCCGGAGCGTCTGCCGGAGCAGCTCGACCTGCTCGGGATCGCGCACGTCGCCGAGGCCCATCTCGTGGATGGCAACGCCCGAGGTGGGAATACCGTAGCGACGCAGGAAATAGTGGGCTGCCAGAACCGCCGTTCGTCGATTCGCGTCCTGGAAGTAATGCGACAGCACCATGTTCACGTAGACGGCGATGGCGGCGTCGATCACCGCTTCTGGAGCATGCTCGGTTCCATCGGGCGCCTTGCCCGATTCAGCAATTTCAGTGGCGTGGTGAAGCTGGTCGCGGAGGCTGACCTTGGGGTCCGCCATGACCGAAAACTGCACGTTCTTGCCGGAACGCAGCGTGACGCTCATCGGGCCCTGCCGCCACGGGTCATCCGTGGGCTGGTGGCCGGTGAGGATATTGTTCAGCCGGGCAAGCTCCGAATTCGTCAGGAGAACCCGGTGGGCAACCATGCTCTCGCAGACTTCGAGCGCCCGTTCGAAGCGGGCGCGTTCGAGCTGCAGACGCAAGCCTTCGCGGTTGAAAGTGACCTCGCTCATCTGCAAGAGTTTAACCCGAAAAGACCGGTGGTATACTGGAAAAAGAGGGCCGGCCAGTGAGCGAGGAAAGAGAATCGGGCGCGGCGGTCGCCGAAGGCAAACCGAGAGTCAAGGAACCGCCACGTTACGTCGTGCTGCTGCACAATGATGACTACACGACGATGGATTTCGTCGTGGAGGTCCTTCAGCGTTTTTTCCAGAAGACGGAAGAGCAGGCGGTGAAGCTGACGCTCGAGATCCACACGAAGGGCCGGGCGGTCGCAGGAATCTACACTCCCGAGATTGCCGAAGCCAAGGCAGTACAAGTCGTCGATACCGCACGATCGCGAGGGTTCCCGCTCAAGGCCACGGCAGAGCCGGCGTAATGTTCCAGCGGCTCGCGCCGCGCAAGCAATCAGCGGCTCGCGCCGCGCAAGCAACCAGCGGCTCGCGCCGCTGCAGAAGACCGAAGGAGTTACGATGATCGGAAAAGCAGCCGAAGCAGTCATTCAGCAGGCAATCCAATTGGCCATCGAGCGCCGTCATGAGCTGCTGACGGTCGAGCACCTGTTCCTGAGCCTGGCGGATGACGCACGCGTCGCTGAAGTCCTCACGGAGTGCGGAGTCGATCTCGCGACGCTTCGTGAATCGCTCGAGTACCATCTCGACCGCGAAGTGCCGCGCCTGCCTCCTGAAGATCCGCAGCAGGGCCCTCGCGGTCCGCTGGCCACTCCTGCGGTCGAGCGCCTGATCCAGCGATCGATCATCCAGGTGCAGTCCTCCGGAAAGGGAGAGGTCCAGCCCGAGGATCTTCTGGTATCGATCTTCCAGGCGGATGGCTCGTTCTCCAAGGCGCTCCTCGAGGGAATGGATGTCGAACGCCTCGATGTGGTCGAAATTCTAAGCCACGGTGCTCCGCGCGAGGATGAATCCGTGCTTCAGGCGGGTCTCGATGCCCAGGCCGGAGCGTCGACGGAAAAGGCTCCCGAAAAAGATCCGCTGCAGCAATACGCGATTGATCTCAATGCGCGCGCCAAGGCCGGCAAGATCGATCCGCTCGTTGGACGAAAGCTGGAGCTGGAACGCATGATCCAGACGCTGTGCCGTCGCCGAAAAAATAACCCGCTTCTTGTAGGCGAGGCCGGTGTCGGAAAGACCGCCCTTGCCGAGGGCCTTGCCTGGCTCGTGGTGAAAGGAGAGGTGCCGGACCTGCTCGAAAATGCGCACCTCTATCAGCTCGATCTCGGCACTTTGATCGCTGGCACGAAATACCGCGGCGATTTCGAAGCGCGCGTGAAGAAGGTCCTTCAGGCGCTGGAAAAAAAGAAGAGTGCCGGTGAGCTTCCGATCGTCGTCATCGACGAGATTCACATGATGATCGGGGCGGGGCAGGTGGGAGGCGGCGTCATGGATGCCGCGAACCTGCTGAAGCCCGCTCTCGCGCGAGGAGATCTTCGCTGCATTGGTTCGACCACCTACAACGAGTACCGCAGCACGATCGAAAAGGATCCGGCGCTGGCACGCCGGTTCCAGAAAATCGATGTTCCGGAGCCCTCGGCTGACGAAGCCGTGCAGATCCTGCAGGGGCTCAAGTCGGAATTCGAAAAGCACCACCAGTGCACGTTCACGGATGATGCAATCAAGACGGCCGTCGAACTCTCGGTTCGTCACCTGACCGATCGACACCTTCCGGACAAGGCCATCGACGTGATCGACGAAGCGGGAGCCCGCGCACGCCTCCAAAAGCAGGAAAAGGTGGATGCCGCCGATATCGAGGCGATGATCGCCAAGATGGCGCGAATTCCAGAAAAGACCGTCAATCGCAGCCAAAAGGATCGGCTCCGGAACCTCGAGCGCGATCTCAAGCGAGTGATCTACGGCCAGGACCACGCGATCGAATCGCTCGTCGCTGCCATCCGCATGGCGCGGTCAGGCCTGAGAACGGGTGAAAAGCCGGTCGGATCTTTCCTGTTCTGTGGTCCGACCGGTGTCGGAAAAACCGAGCTCGCCAAGCAGCTGGCACTTGCGCTGGGTACTCATTTTCAACGCTTCGACATGAGCGAGTACGGCGAAAAGCACACGGTCTCTCGACTGA
>JBIIXZ010000003.1:0-34380 GCA_044347055.1 Bdellovibrionia bacterium
TCGAGCAGGAAAACGGACTTACGGACGAGGAAAAGGCCAACCTGAATCAGCTCGAGAAGCATCAGGAAAGCGCCTCGGAGCCCCAGCCGGAGCCGACGCCCACTTCGGCGCCGGAAGCCTCGGAGCCGGAAGCCCCGAGTTCGGAAACAACGGACACGGAGCCCTCGGAGCCTTCCAGCGACGAGGAGCCGACGACGGAGTCGACCGAAGAAGCCCCCGCATTCTGACCCATTTTGCGCACCGGTCTTGCAGCGTGGAGCTGAATGCAGCTCCATCATCTCCGTCGATCTTCAGGAAGCTTTCCCTGTCTGTGGCCCGTTCCTCGTCCGGAGCTTCAGGAGCTCTGGGTCCAGTCGCGCGACGAAAGCGCGCTCTCGCTTCTCGAGCACCTTCCGGAGCGGGGCCTGGCGATCGTGGGCACCCGACGTCCGCTCGGGCGCTCCGAGTGGTTCACGCAGGAACTCGTGCGCGGGCTTCGCGGGTCGAAACTGATCATCCTCTCGGGACTGGCACGCGGAATTGATCGAGTCGCCCATGAGTCGGCCATCGAGTCCGGAATTCCAACGATTGCCATCCTCGGTTCGGGCCATGAGCACGTCTATCCACCGGAATCACAGCCGCTGCGAGAGGCGATCCTCGACTCCGGGGGACTCGTGATTTCGGAGTTCGCTCCCTCCATGCATCCCGCCCGCCAGCATTTCGTGCGAAGGAACCGCTGCATCGCCGCGTGGTCGCGCGCGACCTGCGTGATCGAAGCACCCGCAAAGTCGGGCTCGCTCCTCACGGCGGACTACGCCATGGAACGGCATGCCACGGTTTTTTCGGTGCCGTCATTTCCGGGCGATCCGGCATTTGCAGGAAACCAGCGACTCATCGATGAACATGCGGCAATTCCGCTCTGGGGATCGCATTCGCTCGGTGCCGTGTGGCTCGAACTCGCGACGATTCAACAGCCTCTCGCGCTGGGATTGAAAACGGACCAAAACGGACGGCACTTGAAAAATGATCGGGGTTCACTCTAGATGAAGAGAATGGCTAAGACAGCGCTGGTCATCGTCGAGTCTCCGACAAAGGCCAAAACGATCCGAAAATTCCTTCCCAGGGCCTACACCGTCGAGGCCAGCATGGGCCACGTGCGTGATCTGCCGCAGTCTGCCGCGGACATTCCCGCCGCCCTGAAGGCGCAGGAATGGACCAAAATCGGCGTGAACGTCGATCAGGACTTCGAACCGCTGTACGTCGTTCCGAAAACCAAGACCAAAGTCATCCAGGAGCTCAAGAAGAAGCTGAAGGATGCAGAAAGCGTCTACCTCGCGACTGACGAAGACCGCGAAGGAGAATCCATCGCGTGGCACCTCCTTCAGGTGCTGAAGCCCAAGGTTCCGGTCAAGCGCATGGTGTTCCATGAAATCACCAAGACCGCGATCGAGCGCGCGCTCCAGGAAGTGCGCGACGTCGATTCGAGGCTCGTGCGTGCGCAGGAAACCCGCCGCATTCTCGACCGACTGGTCGGCTACACGCTGTCACCGCTCATCTGGAAGAAGATCGCCTTCGGACTATCGGCCGGACGAGTGCAGTCGGTGGCGCTTCGAGTGATCGTCGAGCGCGAACGCCAGCGCCTGAAGTTCGTGAAAGCCGACTACTGGGACCTCGAAGCCGAGCTCGCCAAGGGAGCCGAAGCCTTTCAGGCGAAGCTCTTCTCGGTCGATGGAAAGCGCATCGCGACCGGCAAGGACTTCGACGAAGACACGGGCAAGCTTCTCGCGGGCAAGGATGTGCAGCTGCTCGCGGAGGTCGACGCGCGCAAGCTTGTCGATTCGCTGAAGTCGACCCCATTCACGGTCCTCTCGGTCGAGGAAAAGCCCTCGACCTCGCGTCCCGCTCCTCCTTTTATTACATCGACCCTCCAGCAGGAGGCCAACCGCAAGCTCGGACTTTCTGCCAAGGAAGCGATGCGAACGGCCCAGTCACTGTACGAAGAAGGCTTCATCACCTACATGCGTACCGACTCGCCCAACCTCTCGCAGGAGGCGCTGAAGGCGGCTCGCGCATCGGTCGAGGAACTCTACGGCAAGGACTACCTCTCTCCGGAACCGCGCCAGTTCACTTCGAAGGCCCGCGGCGCGCAGGAAGCCCACGAAGCCATTCGTCCGGCTGGAGCTGAATTCCAGCATCCGAAGGACACCGGCCTCACCGGCGTCCACCTCGCGCTCTATGACATGATCTGGAAGCGAACGGTCGCCAGCCAGATGGCTGAAGCAAAGAAGCTGACGGTAACGGCGAAAATCGAAGCCGGACCAGCAGTCTTCACGGCATCGGGCACCCGAATCGTGTTTCCGGGATTCATTCGCGCCTACGTCGAGGGTGCTGACGATCCGGAAGCCGCGCTCGAAGATCGCGAAGTTCTTCTGCCGAACCTCCAGGCAAAAGATTTGCTGAAGCCGAAGTCCATCGAGGCGCTCCAGCACGAAACCAAGCCCCCCGCACGCTTCACCGAGGCGAGCCTGGTGCAGATGCTCGAAAAGGAAGGCATCGGCCGTCCCTCGACCTATGCTTCGATCATCGGCACGATCGTGGATCGAGGCTACGTCCGCAAGATCGGTTCGGCGCTCGTGCCGACCTTCACCGGATTTGCGGTCACTCAACTGCTCGAAAGGCACTTCCAGTCCCTGGTCGACACGGGCTTCACGGCGAAGATGGAAGAGTCGCTCGATGAAATCGCGGAAGGCAAGCTCGAGTACCTGCCGTACCTGCGTGATTTCTATCTCGGAAAAGCAGGCCTTCGTGAACGGGTCAAGACCCAGGACAAGAACATCGATCCCGAGGAGTCGCGCACGGTGATGCTCCATCACCTCAAGGGCATCGACATCAAGGTGGGCAAGTTCGGTCCCTACATCATCAAGTCGAAGGGCGCGAAAAAGGCCGACGAGGTGCATGCCTCGATTCCGGAGGACATTGCTCCCGCCGATCTTTCGGTCGAGAACATCCACGAGATCATCGAAGCGTCGGAAAAAGGACCGCAGTCGCTCGGGAAGGATCCGGCAAGCGGACTGGATGTGTACTGCCTGACGGGCCGTTACGGAGCGTACGTGCAGCTCGGCGAAACTCCGCCGAAGCCTGAGAAGCCGGCTGCGAAGCCGAAGAAGTCGAAAAAGAAGGATGCCGAAACAGGCGACTCCGGCACTGATTCGAAGGCTGATGCGAAGGCTGAGCCAAAGGCACCCGAGGTCCCGAAGCCTCGCCGCGCCTCGCTTCCGAAAGGAATCCATCCTCGTGACGTGACGATCCAGATGGCGCTCAAGTGGCTTTCGCTGCCGAAGGTTCTCGGGATCCACCCGACCTTGAAGCTTCCGATCACTGCGAATAATGGACGCTTCGGCCCGTACGTGGTCGTCGACAACCAGTTCCGCTCGCTCAAGAAGACGGATGACGTCTACACGATCACTCTCGAGCGCGCGCTGGAACTCCTCGCCGAAGAGAAAAAGGGCCGCGCCGGAAGCACGATCCTCAAGGAGCTCGGCAATCACCCCAAGGACAAGAAGCCCGTCCAGCTGCTCGAGGGCAAGTACGGCGTGTACGTGAAGCACGGCAAGATCAATGCGACGGTGCCGAAGGAAACGTCGCAGGACTCCGTCACTCTCGAGATGGCGCTCAAGCTCCTCGAAGAGCGCGCAGGACGGAAAAAGTAGGCCCTCCTCCTGCTGAACAGCCCTTGATGATCCTGCACTGAGCTGCCACGATTTCGGCATGGCTCACGGACGATTCAGTCGCACTCTCGGCGCGGTCACGGTTTCCATTGCGTTACTCGTCTTTTCGGCTGCGAACACCCACGCACGCACGACCCCCAGGTCGCCGGAGGCTCGCGCGCTCTACCAGAAGCTCGAACGCGTCCGCGGCAGGGCCGCTCTCTTCGGCCACCAAAACGCAACGTGGGAAGGCAGCTTCGGCTGGCAGGGGTCGCAGCCTCCGGGCACCTACCTTTCCGATGTGTTGTTCGTCAGCGGTGACTACCCCGCGCTCTACGGCTGGGATCTCCTCGATATTTCCGACGACCTTCGTCGCCACATCGTCGCGGCCCACGAACGCGGTGGAGTGAACACCATCAGCTGGCACATGCCGAACCCCGTGACCGGCGGACCGTACACCGATACGACTCCTGCACTCGCGACGATTCTTCCTGGTGGCGAGGACCACTCTGCCTTCGTGGCGCTCCTCGATCGCGCCGCCGACTTTATGGATTCGCTCCGCGATTCGCAGGGCCGGCGCATTCCGATTATTTTTCGGCCGTTCCATGAGCACAACGGCTACTGGTTCTGGTGGGGACTCCAGCACGGAACAGCCGCGGACTTTGCAGCCGTGTTTCGTTTCACGGTCGACTACCTTGTCGAAGTGCGCGGGCTCGATTCGCTGATCATCGCCTACTCACCGGATGCGACTCCGGTCTGGCAGCCGTTCCTGCCGTTCGTCGGCTACCCCGGCGATGATGTCGTCGATATTGTCGGTCTCGACATGTACGGCGATGTGGGCCGCGACACGCTGGGTCTCATCAACGCGCCCGTGGTGCGTGCGAAGATGGCGGAAATCACGAGCTTCGCTCGTGCCCGTGGCAAGCTTGCCGCCCTCACCGAGACCGGCTTCGAGGGCATTCCGGATCCTCAGTGGTGGACGAAGCTCCTTCTGCAGACGCTCGATCCTTCCGAGCTGAGTTACGTCATGGTCTGGCGCAATGCGCACGAGAATGCGTCGCACTACTACGCTCCGAAGCCCGGCCACGCTTCCGTTCCGGATTTCCTGCTGATGAAGGCGAGCGGAAGGTACTGGTTCAATCGCGACTTTGCAGGAGCAACGCCTTGATCGCCCGTTTGCTGTCCGCGGCACTGTTCCTCACCGCTCCTGCAGCGCTCGCTGCGAGGACGGACCTTCCCCTGGCTGCGAGCCTGGAAGTCATGGGAAGAAGCATCGTCTACGGCGTGCAGGTGGATCGCGCGCTCAACGAACGTTGGGCCGTCGGACTCGGATTCTCGCGGGTAAACGTCCAGTCCTCGCCCGACCGGCCCGACGCCGCTGCACTCCTGTTTCCATTGCATGCGAACTATTACCTGTCTGACGAGCCGGTGTCATGGTTCACCACTGCAGGACTGACTCCGTTCACGAATTCGGAAAACGTCGAGCAGCGCGAGGCGATCCTCGGCACGCTGCGATTTTCATCCCTGCCGATCCTGCTGACGGCGGGAGCCGGCATCGAGCTTCGCCAGCAGGAGGGGTTTCTGTTTCGGCTCCAGGGGCTCATCACGCGAGGGGCATCGACCTCGCTGTCGACCGGGTTCCACCTCGGCTACTGCTTTTAGCGGCACGAGGCCTAGAACCGCAGGATCAGCTGGCCATTGCCGCCTTCCCACGCGCGTGGAGTGCCGTACTCGTCGAGATCGCCATTGGCTTGGAGACGGAGGACCGCCTGGTCGCCGAAGACGAAGTCATACCCCACGCTGAGCCGATGTTCCGTCACGTCTGAAATTTCTGATTCAGCGAAAAGCGCCCGTGTTCCGTCGCTTTCGTGCAGCGTCTGGATGATGCCGATGCTCCAGCGATCCCGGCGGGTGCCCGATCGAAATCCGGGCAGACTCAGCGACACGAGCGGAAGGAGATCGCGATAGCGCGCATTTCCAAGCTCGGTCTGCCACCAGCGAAGCGCCGTCATGGCCCCCACTCCGAGCTCCCAGTCGCCACGGGGCCCCAGCCCTGAGAACGTGGCGCGCAGATGGCTGATGAATCGCCGCGTCCTCCAGTCTCGAGGAGTCACCGGGCTCGTTCCCGATGATGGCTCGCGGGTTTCGCGCTTGTCATCGAACTGTGCGCGGCCGCTCAGGCGCACGTCAGGGCCGAGGCGCCTGCTGAAGAATACCGATCCGAAGGCCTTCCGAAAACCATGGATGAGCTCATCCTGCGGAAAGAGCCAGCGAGTCCTCGTGTCGAAGCGCAGGGCGTATTGCAGGAAGTCCTGCGATCCGGACTCGATGCTCGCCCAGAGCCTTCCGACAAGGCCGCGCGAATACGGAAGGTCGGGCTCGATGAACGTGTCCGGACGATCGTTTCGCTTGAGGCGCGTGACGTCGACGAAGGTATTGAAGAAACGAATCTCGTGCCGAGGGGCGGGGCGCCAGGTCAGCGCCAGTCCGGTATCATTCCTCCGCTTGGAAAAATCCGGATCTCCGTAGGCACTCAGGCCGATCTTCGGAAACGGCCAGTACACGAACTCGAGCACATGGTGGACGGACTTCTTCTCAAAGTCGCGGTCGTCGAGAAAAAGAAAACGAAACTCGAACTTTTCACTCAGAGGAGCGTGGATCTTGAGGCGCGTATCCATCAGGAACTGCGTGGCGTTCAGGCTGCCGATGCTCAGATCCAGCAGTCGCGGCCGCGAGATCCAGTCGTACTGCCAGGTCTCCGGCTTCATGTAGGAAAAGACGTCCGACTGATACTCCGAGCTCAGCAGGTCCGGACCCTCGAACCGGTCCGGCTCTTCTTCAAAGAGACTTTCGAATTCGGGAACATCCTCACGCGCGTGAACCGGCGCAAGCAACGCGCTCGAACACGAGAGCAGAAACAGGCTGGCGAAAAGGAATGACGGCAGCTTCGAGGAAACGTCTCGGAAGCCGTTCATCTCATTCCTGCCGGCGATAAACGGCCTGGGCTCGGTAGATCGAGCTGCCGTCACGGGTGATGTCGAGATCCTCGATGAGATCTCCGTTGGAGCTCAGGCTCCAGCGGGCGTGGGTGCCGATTCGGACATTCTGTCGAAGGTAGTGCTCCTCCAGATGGACGTTCAGCCCACCCTCTCTCCAGTCGCTCCACTCGACGGCGTCCACGCCTTCTCCCCGCCCCAGCGGGCGCCGAGCACCATCCGGAATCAGGTCGCGCTTCACGCGCGTCCCCTCGCCCGGGTCCATTTCCAGCTTCACCAGGCCGCATCCCTGCTGCGACAGGATGAGCAGGGTGCTCGCACCGTCACCTTCCCAGCGATAAGCGCCACTGATCGATGGGCAGTCCATGGCCGGGGCCGCGACAGGACCCAGAAGCAGGAGAACGATCAAGAACAGAAACTTCATCCACTGCCTGCTACGTCAGTTCGGGAATTCCGGCAAGAGTACGGCTATTTTTCGCGCTTGAGCGCGAGCTTCCGACGATGGCGTTCCAGCGCCAGATCGACGAGCTCGGAGAGGAGCTTGGCATAGGGCAGGCCCGAGGCCTCCCACATCTTCGGATACATGCTGATCGAAGTGAAACCCGGAATCGTGTTCACCTCGTTGAAGTAGAACTGGCCGGTGACCTTATCGAGGAAGAAATCCACGCGCGACATGCCCTCGCATTCGAGCGCCTCGAAGACCTTCACGGCAATCTGCTGGACGGTGGCCAGCTGCTCCGGAGAAATCCGGGCTGGAATCAGGAGTGCGGCACCGTCCTCATCGAGGTACTTGGCCTCATACGAGTAGAACTCGTGCGACGGAATGATCTCGGCGGCAACACTCACGCGCGCCGGCTCGCCGTGCTCGCGACTCTCGAGCGCCGACACTTCGATCTCGCGCGCGGCGATTGCCTTCTCGACGAGCACCTTGGTGTCATACTGAAACGCATCGTTCATGGCGGCATCGAAATCCGCCTCGGTCTTCACCTTGTGCACGCCGACGCTCGAGCCCATGTTCACGGGCTTCACGAAGCACGGAAAGCCGAGTTCCTTCTTCACCTGCGCGCGGATCTCCGAGGCTCCCTTCTGCCAACGACCGGCACGAGCGAGGACGAATGGCACAATCGGAATGCCCGCATCGCGGGCCACCCGCTTGGCCATGTCCTTGTCCATGCCGACGGACGAAGCGAGCACGCCGCAGCCCACGTAGGCGACTTCGGCCAGCTCTAGGATTCCCTGGATCGTGCCGTCCTCGCAAAGTGGACCATGAAGCACAGGAAATACGGCCTCTGCTGTGGCGGCAACGGATCCATCCTTCAGGCTGACGAAGACGGCCTTGCCCTTTCCACGGGTGGGATCCGGGGGAAGGACCACAGGAAGCGCCGCAGCAGGAATGCTCAGTGTGGAGCCCTGGGCCTCTTTTTCGGCGAAATCGCGGTCAACCAAGTGCCACTGCCCCTGCTTGTCGATGGCAATCGGGACGATCTCAAACCGAGACCTGTCCAGATTGCGGATGACGGAAGCGGCCGACCGAAGCGAGATTTCATGCTCGCCGGATCGACCCCCATACAGGACGGCAACTCGGATTTTCTGGCTCATCGGAAAAAAGCGTAACCGAGCAACATCCTTGATTCACTCAAAAAAGCGCACTAAGGTCCGTGCCTACGCAATAAAAAGAGGAGACAGACACATCATGTCCAACAACCACCATGAAGTTCCCGGCGCCGACATCTGGTCCGCGAGCGACCTGTACCGCAATGCGGTCCAGCAGCTCCACGAAGCTGCTGGCGTGATGAATCTCGACCCGAACGTCGCCGCGCGCCTGAGCGTGCCGAAGCGCGCTCTCGTGGTCAGCGTGCCGATCCGACTGGATAACGGCAACATCAAGGTTTTCGAAGGCTATCGCGTCCAGCACAACATGACCCTCGGGCCTGGCAAGGGCGGCATCCGCTTCCATCCGGAAGTAACGCTCTCCGAGACCGCCGGCCTCGCCATGCTCATGACCTTCAAGTGCTCGCTCGTCGGACTCCCACTCGGCGGCGCCAAGGGCGGCATCCGCGTGAATCCGTCGGAGCTTTCGCGCCAGGAGCACCAGGCGCTGATGCGTCGCTACACGACCGAGATCAACATGATCATCGGTCCGGACAAGGACATTCCGGCTCCGGACGTCGGCACCGACGGCCAGCACATGGCCTGGATGATGGACACGTTCTCGCAGGAACGCGGCTTCGCGATTCCGGGCGTGGTGACGGGCAAGCCGGTGGAAATCGGCGGCTCTCTCGGCCGCGCGGAATCCACGGGCCGTGGCGTGGTCTACACGACCGTGCACGCAAAGAAGTACCTCGCTGACAAGGGACGCGGCTCGGCCCGCATCGACTCGTCGACGACGGTTGCGGTCCACGGCTTCGGCAAGGTCGGCGCAGTCGCCGCTCTCGAAATCCATGCTCTCGGTGCCAAGGTCGTGGCCATCGGCGATTACGCCGGCGGCCTCTACAACAAGAACGGCCTGAACGTTCCGGAAGTGTACGCCTATTTCCAGAAGAACAGGACCCTGGTCGGCTATCCGGAAGCGGAAGCGATCAAGGCCGAGGACGTGCTCACGCTCGACGTCGAGATCCTCATGCCGTGCGCGATCGACGGCGTGATCACCGACAAGAACGTTCACGGCGTGAAGGCCAAGATCATCTCCGAAGGCGCCAACGGCCCCTGCACGACGAGCGCAATGAAGGTGCTCGAAGAGAAGGGCTCCTTCATCATCCCCGACGTGCTTTGCAACGCCGGCGGCGTGATCGTGTCGTACTTCGAGTGGGTCCAGGGCCTGCAGAACTTCTTCTGGAGCGAAAAGGAAGTGAACGCCAAGCTGGCTGAAGTCATGGAGAACGCCTTCAAGAAGGTCGTCACCATCCGTGACCAGCACGACTGCGGCATGAAGACGGCGGCGCTGATCGCCGGCGTCGATCGCCTCGACAAGGCCATGCGCCTGCGCGGCCTCTTCCCGTAAAAATGGTCGGGCCCACCTTTTGGTTCAGGGCTGCGTCATAAAGAAAGAAACGCCTCGGGTGGAAACACCCGGGGCGTTTTTGTTTTGAGGCAGTGGCACACGCGCTGCTCTGCGGTCTTGTCGCGACTCGCGCAACGGGCTACCTTGAACCACTCATGCCGCCCTTCCAGAACCGCATCATTGACCTGACTCCATGGGTTCGCGCACCCGGCTCTGGCGTCGGTATCACGGCCTGGCACTCGTTCCAGGTCATCCACCGGATCGACCCTTCGGTCCAGGGCGCCTGCCGCGCGCGCGGCGGCCGCTTTCATTGGATCCACCCGCTCGAGCGCATGATGGGTCGAAAGAAAACGCTCTACCATTCGTTCGAGCACCGCATGCCGCCGCTGATCAAGGGCACCCGCCTCCTGTCCATCCATGATCTGTGGACGCTCCGCGAAGGAAACGCATGGCAGTCTCCCGAGTTCCAGCAAAGGCAGGCCCCGTTGCTCGAGCAGGCCATTCGCCGGGCAGATTGGATCACGACGCCGTCACGCGCCGTGCTTCGCCAGCTTCACGAGCGCTTTCCGGAGACGAAGATTCGTTCGCAGTGCGTGCCGTGGGGCCCGACGATCTCTCAGGAGGCCGTCACCGCAGCCGACTCCATGGTTCGTCCGATCGAACGCCCGTATTTTTTGACCGTCGCGAATTTCGAGACGCGCAAAAACCTGCCGTTCATCCTCGAGTCCCTCCGCGATCTCGCGGGCTTTGACTGGGTCTTTGCCGGACGGCCCGGTCACGGATCGGACGATGTCCTTCGACGGATTCGTGAATTCGCGAGCAAGTCCAAGATCGGCTTCCACCTCCTTCAGGAGCTCTCGGCGGCGGAGCTGATGAACCTCTACCGCCACTGCGAAGCGGTGGTCCTTCCATCGCTCGACGAAGGCTTCGGACTTCCCGCGCTCGAGGCGGCAACGCTCGGACGCCCGCTGTTGCTCTCGAATATCGAGCCGTTTCGAGAGATCGCCATCGATGCGGCCCTGTATTTCGACCCGGTTCACGGCACGGAGGCCCTTCGCGGCCACCTGCTCCAGCTTCTCGAAGATTCGGCCCACGGTCGCAGGCTCGCGACCCAGGCCTCGCTCCGCGCCCAACTCTTTACCTGGGAGAAAGCCGGATCGAGCTTTATCGAGATCTATCGACGCCTCGGGGGTCCGTGACTGGCGGGCGCCTTCTTGCGGGCACAATACGACTCGTGCAACTCTTGTCGACATGACGAAGCGCAACCGACCCCTCGCCCTGCTGTTCTGGTCCCTTGCCGCAGCCTCGGCCTTCGAACCTGCCATCGCCGGCATCCCCACCAAAACGATCCAGGACACCGTGGTATTTCGGGTCTCCGATGACGGCAGCCCTTATCCTGCAGGAAAGCTCTCAGTGGGCAATCAGGTCGAGATCCTCGGGTTTCGGCCCGACTTTGACTGGGTGAGAATTGCCTTCGAGTCCGACGAAGGCTACGTCGCCAAGGAAGCACTGTCGGATCTCGAATTTCCGACGACGGAATATTTTGATCCTGCAGCCGAAAAGCTGGGCCGCAAGAACAGCGCGAACTACAGGCTTGCCCTCATGAATGCCACCAAGCGCTCAGGAGCGCGGCCGGCCTTTTCATTGATGCTTTCGTTCCAGAAGGACAACGCCACGGGTATTGGCGGATCGGCAATGTATCGCGCGTTCTCGAGGGCCCCGACCGGATTCGACCTGGGCATCGAGGGGCTGCTCTACATGTCGACGCCCGGAACGCCATTTTCGCTTTCGGCCTTCTATCGGTACTGGATCGGCAGGCAGGTCAAGTTCGGGATGGAGGCGCTCGCGACGGCCACCTTTGTCAGGGTCCAGACCGAAGGCGGAACGGGCACGGCCACCAGCAGCGCGCTGGGCATTGGGGCGCTTGCAGGAATTCCAGTGAAGGACAAATTCGTCCTCACTCCCGGAATACGCTTCAGCTTCGTCGCTGGCACGACCCCGTCGTACATCCTCGCTGGAAGCTGGTCGCTCTAGGCTTCACTCCTCGGAGTCGTCGCTTCGACGAAGCCCCAGCTCCTTCATTTTGAGCTGCAGTCCCTTGCGCGAGAGTCCGAGCGACTCGGCAGTGCGAGTCACGTTTCCGGAATTTCGGCTCAGCTCCTCTTCGATCAGCCTGCGCTCGAGCTCCTGCGTCTGAAGCCGCACCTTCTCCTTGAAGCTCAGCTCTGGCACGTCGGCAGCGGGCAGGCCCGTCGCCTTGCCGATTTCCTCGGGAAGGTCCGCGACCGTGAGCGACGCGCCTTCGCACATCACCACCATGCGCTCGATGACGTTCTCGAGCTGGCGAATATTGCCAGGCCAGCTGTAGCGCCGCAGCACCATCAGCAGCTCGGCGTCGATCGCAGTGACGATTCGGTTCACCCGGATGCAGGCCTGCTTGAGGAAATATCGCGCCAGCGGCTCCAAATCATCGATTCGATCACGAAGCGCGGGAAGATGGATCGGAACGACGTTCAATCGATAAAAAAGATCCTCCCGGAATTTTCCAGCCCGGATTTCCTCCTCGAGGTTCCGATGCGTTGCAGCCACGACGCGGAAATCGGCATGGAACGATCGAACGCCGCCGAGTCGCTCGAAGGTCTTCTCCTGGAGAACGCGAAGCAGCTTGGCCTGCATGTCGACGGGAATCTCGGCGATTTCGTCGAGAAACAGCGTTCCCTGATGGGCAAGCTCAAACCGACCGGGCTTGGAAGTCACCGCGCCGGTGAAAGCTCCGCGCTCATGTCCGAAAAGCTCGCTTTCCATCAGGTGGATCGGAATCGCGGCACAGTTGAGCTTGATGAAGGGCCCCGAGCTTCGGTCGGATTGCAGGTGGATCCTGCGGGCCACGAGCTCCTTTCCGGTGCCGCTTTCTCCGGTCAGCAGCACGGTGGAGTCTCCCGCAGCCACCTTGCTGACGAGACGAAGCACCTCCTGCATCGCTTCGCTCGAACCAACGAGAGCACCGAGTGATTCCGTGCCCGCGGACGAGGCGGCGCCCGCCCGGCGCTCGGAAATTCGGGGCTCGCGAGACTGCTCGCGTGAAGAGGCCACGGCTTTGCGAATCGACGCCAGCAGCTCCTCCTGGTCGAAGGGCTTGGTGACGAAATCGGCAGCCCCCCGCCGAAGCGCTGCCACCGCCGAATCCACGGTTCCATACGCGGTCAGCAGGATCACCGGAACTTCCGGGCGAAACTTTCGACAGAAGTCGAGGATCGCCAGGCCATCCATGCCCGGCATCGCGAGGTCGGTGACCACGGCATCGAGAGCATCGCTCTCGAGCGACTCGAGCGCCTTTTCCGGATCATTGAAAGCCAGCACCTCGAAACCCGCGCGAGAGAGGATTTCCTTCAGCACCAGGGTCAGGTTCTTTTCATCGTCAACGACCAGCACACGTCCGTTCATTCAGAACCTCCGAGCGGAAGACGAATCCGAAAGCATGCGCCGCGACCGCGAACTTCAACGGCCTCGATCCTTCCACCATGGCTCTCCACGATGCGCTGGCTGATCGAAAGCCCCAGGCCGGTTCCGGCTGGATTCGTCGTAAAGAAGGGAACAAAAAGCTTTGAAAAATCGGCAGGCGCAATGCCCCTGCCATTGTCGCGGATCTCGAGAATCACTGCCTGCGAATCCGCCGATGTTCCTGAGGAAATCTCGATCTCGGTGGCGCCCGCCTGGATGCTGTTATGGACCAGGTTTTCGAGGACTCGGTAAATCGCTTCCGGATCCATCTCCGCCGCCAGCGGTGTTCCTGAATCCGACCATTCACGGACCATCACAGGCGTGCCGGGATGCGAGAGTGAACAACCGGAGCGCAGTCGCTCGATCGAGCGTTTCATCCACGGGCCGATCTCGACGCATCCTGACTCCACCGGAGACTTCCTGGAGTAGACCAGAAACTGGCTCACGACATGATTGAGGCGCCCCACCTCTTCGCGAATGATGCGGGTCCACGGACCGAGCTCGGAAGTTTCCGGAAGCAGCTGGGCCGCGCCCTGGATCGCCCCGAGCGGGTTTCGAATCTCGTGCGCCAGTCCTGCCGCCATCTCGCCGAGCGTCGCCAGTCGCTCGCGCTCGGCTTCATCATGGATTCGAAGCAGGAGCGCCAGATTTCTTCCCGCTTCTCCCAGGTACTCCTCCACTTCGCGAAGCTGCCGCCAGGTGCGAAGTCCCTTCGGCGCAGCTCCTGGTCCTTCCATTTCGAGCCGGACCAGCACCCAGCCCAGAATCCGGCGATCGAAGACCGGAAGGACTGCATTGAAATCGCCCCTGCGGAGCTCGGCTCGCACTGCCTCGAGGCGTGCATTGAGCTTTTGATCCGATGATCGACTGATTTCTGCCTGCAGAAGTGAATCCACCAGGATCGTCAGGCGCCCTTGCTCGCGCCGTGACTGGATCTCGTCCAGGAGCAGCGAGGAACGCTCGGCAATGTCGCGATGGATGAGCACGAGCTTCATTGCCGAGCAGGACAACGCCCCTTCCAGTCCCGCAGCCAAGGCGTTCTGCCATTCCGAAATGCCTGATGCGGTCCGGACCTCGAGCATCGCGCGCTCCAGGCGAGTCCTCCATTCCGCATCGCGAGAGGCCAGCACTCGGTCCGTCAGCGCAGAAATCCAGCGCTGAAGCGGATTGATGAGGTTCACGATGAGAAAGGACGCGGCGAAGGAGTTCAGGAAGAAAAGAACGGGATTGTGCTCGATCCAGGACACGAGCGTCAGATAGAGGCCCGTGAGCAGCAACGCGAGAACGAGGAGCACCGCAAATCGCGTCACGAGAAGAGGAACATCGACGAGCTTCTGCTGACGAATCGCCTGCCCCAAGAGGATCAGGTAGATGCACAAAAGAAGATTGCCGAGCGACGGGACGACATGGCCCAGCCACGGCACATGATCGAGGGTCGAGAGCGAAAGCACCGCGAGGGCGCCACCGAACACCACTCCCTCGCGAAGCGGCAATGGCCGGCGGGTGGCCAGGATCACCAGAAGCTGCAGCACCACCGGCGCAGGAGAAAAGAACATCAGGTCGCGCAGGAACGATGGAGCGATGCCTCCTTGGGGCCAGAACCCGAGCCAGGCAACCGACAGCCCCACGGACGACAGCCAGCTGAGGGTCCATACGGCCTGCGACAATCGCCCGGTCCAGCCCGAGGGCGCCCGTCCGATCCACACTCGGATGAAGTACAGGCAGGCCGGGCCCAGCCAAATTCCTGACAGCAGATGGAAGTAGTAAAACCAGCCCCCTCCAAAGACCTTTTCGAGGAAAAACAGCAACGACCAGGCAAAGACCACCGAGCAGGCGGCGGAAAAGCTCAGCATCAGCTTGTTCTGAAGCTGCCGAGGAAGGACGGAGAGTCCCATTCCGAGGCTCGTCAGGGCCACGAGGAGGGCCGTCTGGGCAAGCAGGTTCATGCCCCACCCTTGTACCAGACAATGCGGCTCAAGGTGAGCCGGGATGAGGTCGATAGGGACACTGTATGGCAAACCGCCTCAACCCTATTGAACTGGTCATCTTTGCAGTGGTCGCCACCGGATTCGGACTTTCGGCCTATCGCCTCCTTCAGGAGCAGCCCGGAACGGGCTCCGCCATGCTGGCGCCGATGGCGTCGAACCCGGTCTCGGAGCAATCGGATCGTAGCCCAGCATCCATTTCGCCGCTCTTTGGACATGTCGACTTCGGCTGCAAGGCCGGACAGGAGACCACCGTCAAGGCCTCCAAGATCCGGATCTCGGGTCCGATCTGCGGCATCGAGCCCGGTGCCGCGATTGTCTCATCGAACATCACCAACTCGGCCAACCAGTTTCATGCGACCGTGTTCACGGACATGAGCACCGGGAAGTTCTCGACCGATTACATCCCCTTGAATTCAGACAAGAACTCGATTCGCGTCGAATTCAAGTTCGCCAACGGCAAGATCGTCTCGCACGACCTGACGCTCCAGAAGCAGTGATCGCGGGCCACCGCTTCCGCCGCTTCGGTGCGGAACTTGATGATTCGAGCAGCCATGACTGCTCCGATTCACTCGCTGGATCCCTGGAACACCCTGCTCGGTAAATCTGCGACGCGCACGCTTTTTTCCGACCTCGCCCGCGGGCTGAGCACTCCCTCGCAGGTTCATGCCCTGTTTTCGAGCTACGAGCTCAATCCTGAACTCTTCGAAAGGCGGCTCAAGGCCATGAGACCCGGGCTTCGCCGCCGGCTCGGATCAGCCCTGGCCATCGCACGCGAGTACGCCCTGTTTCGCGAACGGGCATTCCAGGACGGTCGCGAAGACCTGGGCTCGGACTTCGACGTCGAGGACGAGGAGCGGCAGCTGATCCGGCGGATTCCGGCTGAAGCCCGGCTCGAAGCGCGCGAATGGATCGGGTTCTGGGCCCAGTATCGCCAGGGGCACTGGAGCGAGCTCGAGTGGGTGGAGCGCGGCGTTCGAACCCACGTGAACTTCGATTCGAGCGAGTTCTTTGCCCGCCTGCTGGCGACCCGGCCGCGTGCCTTCGTGCTCGTCCACAACCATCCCTCTGGGATGACCGCGCCTTCGTGGGTCGATTATCAGCTCACCGAGCGGATTGCTGCCATGGCGCGGCAGTTTGGCATTGAACTCAAGGGACATTGGATTGTAGGCCCTCACTCCGAGGACTGGATTCCGGCGGATTTTTCCCGCCGCGAGCTCCAGGAAAAAACCCGTGACTCCTTCCTGTCCGCAGTGCCAAAAGCCGACTGATCTTTGTGTGTGTTCGTCGGTGAAGAAATTCGCTAGCCCCCTGAAAGTGCTGGTGCTCCAGCACCCTCAGGAGCCCGACCATGAAATCGGCTCCGCCTGGCTCGCCACCCAGTGCCTGGAAAACGGACGACTGAAGGTTGGACTCAGCTGGCCGAACCTCGCCAAGGCGTGGGGCGAACCGGTGGACGCCACGCGCTGGGGAGTGCTCTACCTCGGCAGCGGTCCCAAGGGGGCGGCCCCGACGGGTGAATCTCTGTTCTGCGTGGATAAAAAGGGAACGCCGCTCGAGGCGGCTGCAAACTCCGCAAAACTTGCGAAGCTCGAAGGCGTCATCGTCCTCGATGGAACCTGGAGCCAGGCCAAGACCCTCTGGTGGAGGAACGCCTGGCTGCTGAAGCTGCAGCGCCTGATGCTCTCGCCGAAGCAGCCGTCGCTCTATCGCGATCTCCGACGCGAGCCTCGTCGCGAATGCCTCTCGACGCTCGAAGCGATTGCCGAAATTCTCGAAGCCCAGCGCCAGACTCCCGAAGGTGTGGCGCACCTGCGCGCGTCGTTCTCGGATCTGCTCTCGCGTTATCGCAGGCGTCGGCAGCAGGCTCGGGCTGCGGCGAAGGCGACGCCTGCAACGTAATTCTCAGCTGCGCGGAATACTGAAAGTGTCCGCTCGACGCACATCCTGTGCTCTCGCTTTCGGCATCCTGCCTCGCGAGACTCGGGACACTTCCAGTGTTCCGCACAGACACGATCGCGCGCTTGGTCGCACGGGATGATCCGGAAGAGGTGCGTCCACGAGTTCCCTGCGAAGCAGGGTTGTCCGAAGTGGACGTCCTCTTTCGGTCAGTCCGTGCGAGAGCACACGACGTGCGTCGAGCGGACGCTTCGAGGAATTCGAGCTGGTATCTCGTGATAGTTGATCTGAGCCGAGCGCCTCAGCGCTTGCGGTTCATGTTCTGGAGCATTTCCATCGCCTGGCGGAGCTGGGCGTCCTTGCCGCCGCCGGCACCGGGACGACCGCCGCGCATTCCCGCCATCTGGGCCTGCATCCGGGCCATGGCTTCCTGCATGTTCTTTGCGCCAGGAAATGCCACCTGCATCATCTGCTCGGCAGCCTGCTTGAGCTTCAGGAACACGAACACGTTGACCGCGGTCAAGATGGCTACACCTACCCAGCTGAGAATCGTCCAGATCGACATGGACCGATGATTGTCACACTCGCTCCAGGGTTTCAAGGCACCCCTGGCCGACGCAATCTGCACGATCCGGGTTGCAGGATCAGCGATCCGCCCCCGAAATCCTGGCCACGTCCCTTCCCAGACCTTCCATGAGGGCTCCGCCGCGCTTTTTTGCGCGAGCACAGCGGTTGCTATGCCGTCCGCGACAGTGCCGCTCGCTGTCCTATTCCAATCAGAGAAGGAGAATCCATGTCCCGTTTCAAAACTTGTCAAAACCAAGCACTGCTTCTGCCTGCCTCGGCGGGCGTCCTCCTGGCCATTGTCAGCGCCTGCTCGCCGGCGTCTGCTCCGGTGGCCGGCGAAGCCCAGCCCAGCGTTCCGCGAGAATTCAGCTTTCGTGTGGCCGGAGCCGCCCCGACCACCGACGGCACTTCGGTGAGCTTTGCAGAACATGGAGTCCATTTTCAGCTTGCTGGAAATCTGGAGATCGGGCCCGCCCCCAACGGACAGATCCACAAGCGTAAACTTGCTGGCGACGAGCGGGAACTTCTCCAGAACTCCTGGAAGGACTGGCTCAAGTCGGGTTTCACCGCCGCCGAAAAGTGCGTGACGGTGGATCCTTCTTCCGAACTCGCCAGCGTGAATGCCCGAATCTCGATCCTGCAGAACGATCGTGAAGCCGCTCTGATCCGAGTGGATGGCGGCCAGATCTGCGGTCCTGCCGAACCGCCGGCGCTGGAGCAGTTCACGAAGACCCTGGTCTTCCTGAGCCGCGCCCATTACCCCCGTCGCTTTCCAAGCGAATGCCTCGCTTCCACGGATGCGCTGGAAGCAGCTCACGAATCGCTGCTCTCCTGCCAGTCAAACGAGGACTGCTCGCATGTGGATTCGCAGTATTCGGCAATCGCACCGGGCGAAGTCCAGTTCGTTTCGCTGAAGAGCTGCTCGCTTCTTCCGCGCGTGACTGCGGCAAATCCTTCGCTGCTGAACTCCAGCCGCAAGGCACTCCTGAAGGCTCGTGAAACCGCGAAGCAGGCTTGCGCGGAGGAGATCCGCGAGCTCACGTGCACGGCCGAGGCGGATTTGGGATTCCAGAACCACCGCCATCCTGCTCGATGCGTCGCCAACCAGTGCGTTCCGGGAAGGACCCTGCGTTAAGAAATCGCGTCATCCGTACTGGCATCGGGGTTGCTCTCTCCGGAATCAACTTTTCCGAAGGAGCAACCCCGTGTCGTTTCATCGCCCCTTGAATCGCGTGCTGTCATCTGCCCTGCTGGCCCTATCCGCTGTCGCCTGCTCGATGGAGCCGCGAGGCTACACGCGGGCAACACCGGATCCGGAATTCGTGCCCGCAGATTCCTGGAGCTCGATGACGCTGGTCATCTCGGGCGCACGGACGGTGGTCTCCAGCAACGGTCACTTCACGACGGTGCCGAATGCCTGCTACCGACGAGAGAGCGGTGCCCTCGACCTGGAGCTCTGGAACCGTGTCGCCCAGGCCGTCAACAGGATGCTGGAGCAGAACTGGCTCGACGAGCCCTCCTGCGCTCCACGGCCGGCCGGGGCGGCTGACCTCTATCAACCCGTGATTCTCGCCATGCGTGACCGACAGACACGCGAGCTGCTCACTTCCAGCGGTGGAAAATTCTGCTCACGCTCCGCCGACCTCACCGCTGCAGCCGATCTGCTCGTCGCCCTTTCCGAGGTCGCGTACAAGGCCAAGCATGAGGGCTGTCCCGCGCGCGGGTCCTTTTGGGACGAGTCCGGCCTCTTCCTCGACGGACCCAGCGATTATGAAAACGCCTCGGATCGAGAGGATCGCCCTGACCGTGACCATCGGGATGACGACGATCGCGAAGAGCACGAAGACGGCCGCCCCGACCATTGGCCTCGTCCGCACCCGCGCCCCACGGTTCATCCGACTCCCCACCCCACGCCGCGTCCGACTCCGACGCATGAGCCCAAGAAGGAACATGACCGTGGCCACCATCGGCCCGATCAGAAGGGCAAGCAGGAAGGTTCAGAGTGGTGGAACGACTAATTCGGATCGCGTGAGAGTTCTTCGAGGGCTGCCAGCATCCTCGATCGGCTCTCGTCGGCCAGTCGGCCGACATCAGCCGTAGTCAGGCCAGTCGTGGAAATGGGCTCCAGCACTCGAACCCGGATGACTCCGGGAGTGAGCCGCCGCTCGCGATAGTCGAGCACCTTGCGAACGGGCGAAGCCACCAGGGGTACGAGTGGAAGGCCGGCCTCGATGGCCATGTGGAAGGCGCCCTTCTTGAACGGAAGCAGCCCCTTTCCCGACTTGTTCCTCGTGCCCTCCGGAAAGATCATCACGCTGACGCCCTTCTCGCGAATCTTCCGCCCGGCATCGCTGATCCCTTCCACCGCCCGGCGGTGCCGCTTGCGATCGATGAAGATGTTTCCAGCAGCAAAGTAGAACAGGTTGAAAAAAGGAATCCAAGCCAGCTCACGCTTTCCGATCACGATCGTCCGTCGCGGAAAGATCGAGCCGAAAATGTGCACGTCGAAGTTGTCCTGATGGTTGCCCAGATAGATGCACGGCTGGAGGCTCTCGAGCGACGAGGCTCCCTCCATTTCGATTCGGACTCGCGTGATCCTGCGAAGGCCCCAGGTGCCAAACCGGGCGAGCGCTCGATTGAAATCCAGGTTTCCGAACATCACCGGAATCAGCAGCACCCCCACCACGGACATCAGAAGAAGCCACGCGAGCGACAGGATGTAGCGAAGCAGAAAATCCACGGTGCGCATCCAGCAAGAACACCACGGCAGGCGACTTCACTCAAGAGCTACTGAAACCGGGCCCGTAGCCAGTCGGAGTCCAGATCGACGTTGAGGCTGCGGACCGACGAAGAGGCGCCCGGCTCGACCCAGGTCACGAAATCCGGATGGTCGCGCACGCTTCTCCCGCTCCATTTTGCTCCGTGGACCTCGTAACCGTCCGGAACAGGATGGGCCTCCAGTACATACTGGTATTCCAGCACGGGAGCGAGGCGCTCCGTCGAATCGCGATCATCGTCATACGGAAAGACGGCGTACACCCACGCACGGACATGGAATACATCAGCTCGCTCCGGATCGCGGCGAATGGTCCAGCGGGCTCCATCGACCGGCGTGTTCCAGACCGGAGGACGTGGATCTCGATCCATGATGAACGGCACTCGCCGATCCTGAAGCATCACCTGCAGGACGCGGTGGAACTCGGCGGGCGAGATGTCCTCGAATGAGCTTCCGCCGTTTCCGTCGTTTCGCTCCCCGACCGTTCCTCGGATCGACGGGTCGACCACTTCATGCGCATAAATCCAGAGAGCCTTCTGTTCCGCGACAGAAAAAACTTCGCGGCGCCCCTCCACCTCGACCACTTTCGGGACCAGGGGTTCGGGCTGCAGGATCGAGGCAATCGCCCAGGCATCACAACGCCCTTCCCAGGGCAGGAACGGCCGTGCCTCGCTCCGGATCCTCTGCTCTTCGCGCGCAAGCGCCTCTTTTCCCGAGAGTCGATCGTATTTTTCCAGCGCCGAACGTGCATCGATTCGAGAGAGCGGATGCCAGTATCCCGACCACGGCCTGATGGAGGCCTGGCCCGAGAACTCACCTTCGTGGATGACGGCCGGGCCATGGCTCATGCTGAAGGAGCCGAGGTCGCGCGGATAGGTTCGGAGGGTTGTGGAGGGAGGAGCCCCGCACGAGGACAGGCAAGCCGTCATGATGACGAGAATTGTCCACCTCGCTGCGAGGCTCCTGCCAGGGAAGTCCATCTTCAGGTCACTTCTGAATGATGGAGAGCTGGGCGCAGGTGTCGATGACCCGGCCGGTGGCGGCCACCTGGACTGCGGACTCGTTCTTGTCCTTCGACTCGTCGATGGCGTTCTGGCAAAGATCCTCGGCCTCGACCTTGTCGTGAAGGACCTGTTCGCAGGTCACCGGCACTTCCACGGCATACTGTTCGATCACTTCCTGGAAGCGCTGGCACGAGCCGGCCGCCTGGATGACGTCGACGTTCTTCGACACTTCTGCGACGCGGAACTTGTCCGAGATCACGGTCGTGGAAACCGTGCGGACGGACTTCAGCGGAATCTCGCCCGGTGCTGCGGCAAGCCAGGTGACTTCATGGTTCCGGCACACGAGCTTGATGTCCTGCGGAGCGCGCTGGATCTCGCTCTTGCTCGGATCGGCACACTGCTGCTTGAACTTTTCGAGGCTGACCGTCAGAACCGATGGTGCCTGCGGAGCGGCGCCACCCGCCGGAGCCGGCTCGGGACGAGGTCCCTCTCCCGCGACCGCCAGCAGCGAGCTGAGCGCAACCGCCGCAAACACCGAAACTGCCCAGTACCCATCATTCGAGATCTTCTTCATGCATACCCCCTCAGGTTGAACTTTCCGGCATCAGCCGGTCGGCAGCCGGGGGTTGCAACGCAGGTGCCAGCAAGCGGCTATTCGAGGCCGTACCTTCGACGCTTGCGCCACAGCGTGCTCAAGTTGATGCCCAGAATGCTCGCCGCCTCCTCGAGAGTTTCAGACGAATTCAGGACGCTCTCGATATGCCGACGCTCGAGCTCCTCGAGACTGACCTCCGCTGCCGAAAGATCGGCCTGGGTGCCGATCGATGCCAGAGGTGTTGCAGAAAGCGACGGAATCGCGCCGGAGATCGGCGAACTCATGCGATCTGCAGTCTTTTCTGCGGTCTTTTCCACGATGCGATCCGGCAGGTCATCGAGCGTCACCTGATCGGTCGAGCAGAGGATCGCTGCGCGCTCGAGGGCATTCTTGAGCTCGCGGATATTTCCTGGCCAGGGGTAGCTGTTGATCGCGCGGCTCGCCTCCTCGCTCAGCGGGCGCGCCGGACGATTCGCGGCGGCGAAGGCCCGTTGAAGAAGCCCTTCGGCAAGCGCCGGGATATCCTCGGGACGCTGCCTCAGGGAAGGCATGTGCAGATCGATGACGTTGAGCCGAAAGTACAGGTCCTCACGGAACCGGCCTTCCTGGACTTCGCGCTCCAGGTCCTTGTTGGTGGCGGCAATGATCCGCACATCGACCCGAATGGTCTTCGTATCGCCGACGCGCTCGAACTCGCGCTCCTGGAGGAATCGCAGCAGCTTGGTCTGGAGCGCAGGCGAAATCTCGCCGATCTCATCCAGAAAAACAGTTCCGCTGTCTGCAAGTTGAAGTCGTCCGGCCTTGTCCTTGACGGCTCCGGTGAAGGATCCCCGGACATGCCCGAAAAGTTCCGACTCCAGCAGGTTTTCGGAAAGGGTCGCGCAGTTGACCACTGCAAAAGGTCCCTTGGCGCGCTGGCTGGCGTCGTGAGTCGTCTTCGCAAGCAGCGTCTTTCCGGTGCCGCTCTCACCGGTGATCAGGATCGTGGAATCCGTGGCTGCAACCTTCCGGGCCATGTCCAGCACCTTCTGCATTCGCGGATTGCGGGTCGTGATGGTGGAAGGCTCGGAAAGAACTTCAACAGTATCGCGCAGCCGGGCGTTCTCCGCGCGAAGCTTTCGAAACTCCTCGATTCTCTCCACCAGATGCTCGAGCTGCTCCGGAGTAAAGGGCTTGACGAGATAGTCGTAGGCCCCGCCCTTCATGGCGCTGATTGCCGTGTCGATGGTGCCGTATGCCGTCATGATGACCGGAGTCACGCCCGGAAAATACTCGCGCGCCTTGCCGAGCAGGTCGAGGCCGCTCATTCCATCCATTCTGAGGTCCGTGATCAGGATGTCAGGGCTCATGCGTCGCATCAGCGACAGGGCCATCTCACCACTGTCAGCAACCTGGACCTCGTGGCCGGCCGCTGTCAGCGCCGCCTCCATCGTATTGCAGATCCCCTGTTCATCATCCACCACCAACAACTTCGCCATTTCTGCCTCCCCTCTCTTCAAAAATACCTGCACGCCCCTGAGGCAACGTCAGGATGAATTCAGCCCCATCTCGATAGTCGGAATTCAGCGCCAGGGTGCCTCCATGCCCCATGGCGATCTCGCGCGCGATCGCAAGGCTCATGCCCGTCGAGTTCGAACGTGCAACACGGAGATCGTAATGCGCAAAATTGCGTTGAAAGATGCGCTCTGTGAGGCCTGCCATTGCCGGCGATCCCACGCTTCGCACCACGATCCTCAGCGCATGGTTCGAGTCGATCATGGCCTCGGACATCCGCACCTCGATGCGCGAGTTTCGAGGCGAATGCCGCAGCAGGTAGGTGATCAGCTGCATCAGGCTCCACGAAATTCGCGGTGCGTCGGCTCGGGCCATGACCTCCAGCTCGCTGCAACGAAAGGCCAGGTCCATCGAAACGCCTCGGGCCTCCGCTTCGGCTCGCGTCGACCTCACGGACTGCGAGAGCAGTCGCCGCAGATCCACGACCCGGAAATTGAGTTTCTCGGCATCCAGCTCGAACCGGCTGGCTGCAAACAGCTCGTCGATCAGCTCGCGCAGACGCTCGACATCCCGTACGCTGGAGTCGACCAGCTTCTTCTGGACGGCATTGAGCGAGGAAGAAGAGCGCTGCAGGAGCCGCGTTGCCATGAGCAGGCTCGTCACAGGAGTCTTGACCTCGTGCGACAAGAGCCCGATGAAATGAGTCTTGGCGTCTTCTGCCTGCCGAATCCAACTCACATCCTGGCCGACGACCACGGAGTCGAAATCCAGCTGTTCTCCCCAGTGGCGCCAGTCGGCATTGTTCTGGGTGAAGAGAAAGGCCTGGATCTCTCCCGGATCCTCCTTGTCCTGCACCCGCCACTCCACGGGAGTATCCTTTTTTCGGGCTCCGAGAATGGCCCGCACCAGAGACTCCTGACGTGAACTGGAGCACAGGGCGAGATCCACGGGCAGCGTCGCGCTCCGCGAAGCAAGACCGAGAAGCTCCGCCCCGAGCCGATTGCACCAGACCACCCGAGTATCTCTGAGAAAATAGACGGCATCGCGAGAGGCAGACGCCAGAACCTCGGCGCGAGCCTTCTGCTCGACGAGGCGATGAATATTGATGCTCCGAAAGTCGCGAACCCGGCTCACGAGGGCTTCGGTGCCGCGAAAGAGCTCCTGGACCTCCACGGCAGCATCGTCCACGCCGGAGCGCCGCCTCGCCTCCGAATCAACAAAAAGAGGAGTCACTTCTCGAGAGAGATCCATCGCCCTGAAGTACTGAGTCAGATATCGAACCGGACGTACTCCGTAGAGGTACATCTTGCGCCCGATCACCATGAAGAGCAGCGAGAACACCAGCCACGTCGTCCCTGCTTTCAGGAGCAACGACCGGAAGAGGGATTTCAGGTCATCCACGAGCCTGTAGACTTCGTTGAGCTGGTACACGTGCCAGGCATCCGCAAGCGACCGGAGCGAGTTGCGGTCTCCTGCGGGAGAATCGAGCTCACGAAGGATTTCGGAGATGAATGCCAGGCTCGCCTGATCAGGCTCCGCCGAATCTCGCACGTTCTGAAGCGTGGGCGCCACCCTCTCCCATTCCCCGAGCTCAATGAACGCTCCCACCTGGCCAGCCGCATTCGCGAGAGTATGACGGCGGATCTGCTCCTGGATGTACTTCTGGTTTGCCCGAAAGCCCTCCAGGCCGACGACCAGGAAGGAAGCGCCCGACAAACCGATGACCACGATTAGAATGATCACCAGCTTCGAAAAAAGCGAGTTGCTCGACAACATCAGGCACGCCTCTGCGGAGCAAGAATCCGCTCCGCACGGACGGACCAGATCGATGACGATCCGAGCTTCCGGACCTCACGAAGGAGGCCACTTCGTCCGAACAAATAGTACAAGGCTTTTGCGGCGATGAACGAAGCTTCCACATCGTGCTGATGGTCCCGTCGGAGCTGAAGCACCTGACGACAAAGGCTCATCGCCCGAAGAAAGTCGACGAGGCCCCGCTCGGCATTACCGGCGCTGAGCCATCCCTGCGCCCGGGCAATATGCCACCTGGCCAGGTGGAGCATCCGTCCAGACCCTCCCGAATCAGTGCGCGCGGAGGGAATGTCGAGACGAATATCCACGAGCGTTCGGCGCCAGCCCTCCCAGACACCACGGTGCGAAGCGCGTGCGCCGTGCTGAATCTCGATGAACCGGGACAGCTCGCCTTCGATCTGCGGAATGGCTGCCCCTGCGAAAAACATCTGGAGAAGCATGAGCTGAGGCGTCTCCGATCCATGCTTGAGCGGCAGCAGGGACGGAAGGCGCCCCTTGTCCAACTCAGCCCGGATCTCCTGAATCTCGGATTCGAAAACCCGAACCATCGAGTCCGATCGCTTCGACTTCCACAGCTGGTTTGCCAGCACGGATGCCAGCAGAAAAACTGGAACAAAAGTCAGGATCCCCCAAACAGTGGGAGACCGGGTGAGTTTGCGGAGTCGAATCATTGGGTGGGCTTCCTACAGCAGCGCACTGCGATGGCAAAGCGCGTGCCTCAGGCCAACCCCTTACTTTTCAATCATTTCAACGAATGCTGACATTTCCGTAACGATTAAAAGGCGTGCACCACTGCACTTTGCACGTGCAAGGTGCAATGCCCGGTTTACCGGTGGCCTGAATACCGGACAATTCACCCGGCAGAACGCATCCGCGAGGCTTCACGTTCACGGATCGACTGGCAACGCGTGCAGAGACGTGCCTCGGGAACGGCGAGGAGCCGCTTTTCGGGAATCTCCTCGTCGCAGTCTTCGCAGATGCCGTAGTTCAGGGTGGCGATCTTGGCGATCGCTCGATCGATGGCCTGAAGCTCTCGAAGCTCCTGCTCCTGCATCGAGGAATTTCTCCCCAGCTGTTCGAGGCTCTGGGCAATGTCAACCATCTCGGCCTGCGAGTCGACGCGATCCAACTCGCTCTGCTCCAGGTCGATTCGATTCAGTCCCTGGCCCAGCCGACTCCGTCGGGCCATCAGGGTCTCTCGGATTTTCTGCAAAGTGCTACGGTCCATGGGCCGGACGAAGCTGCAAGAGCCGAGCTTAGCACCGGGCAGCGTAAGCCATCAGGTAGCGGCTCGACAGCGGACGACCCATTGCTTGATGGAGCTTGAGGCTGGTGTCGCAGAGGCGATCGAGGTCGACGCCGGTGTCGATGCCCATGCCCTGGAGCATGTAGACGAGATCCTCGGTCGCGAGGTTTCCGGTTGCCGCCGGAGCAAACGGGCAGCCCCCCAGGCCGCCGGCGGACGAATCGACGTTCGTGATGCCGTACTCGAGCGAACGCAGGGTGTTGGCCAGAGCCGTGCCGCGAGTGTCATGAAAATGGACGGCGATTTTTGCGGATGGGTTTTTCGAAAGCAGCTTCGGAATGACCTGGTCGACGCCCTTTGGAGTCGCCACGCCAATCGTGTCGCCGAGCGAGACCTGTTGAGCCCCCAGATCAAGCAGTCGCTGGGCGGCGTCGATCGCTCGTTTCGCCGGCATTTCGCCTTCGAAGGGACATCCAAAAACCGTCGAAAGATATGCACGAGTGTGGAGCTTGAGCTTTCGCGCCTCGCGAAGCACTTCGCGGATTTCGGCGAGCGACTCGGCGATCGTCATGCCGATATTACGCTGATTGAAGGTCTCGCTCGCTGCAGTGAATACTCCGATGGCTCGAGCGCCCGCTTCGAGCGCACGCTCAAGTCCGCGGCGATTCGGAACGAGCGCCCAGTACGTCGGACCGGTGTAGGGCTTTTCGAGTTTGATGGAGCGAAAGACCTGGTCGGAGTCTGCCATCTGCGGCACGCGATCCGGCCGAACAAAGGCCCCCGCTTCGATCTGCTTCAGCCCGGCGAGCTGGAGACCGCGAATGTAGTCGAGCTTCATCGCGAGCGAGACCGTGCGACTCTCGTTCTGGAGTCCGTCGCGAGGGCCCACGTCATAAATCGTGACCTTGCGCGGAAACTTCGCGACCGGTCTCTGCTTAGCGGCCATTGCCGGCTCCGTTTACTGCTCCGCTGGCTGCTCCGTTGGGCGCAGCCTCGAAATCGACCATCAGGTCGCCCGGAGACAGCTGCTGGCCTTCCGACACGCGGATCTTACTCACCACCCCGGCACAGGGAGCCTGGATGGCGAACTCCATTTTCATGGCTTCGACGAGAAGCAGCTTCTGGTTTTCCGCGACAGCTTGCCCCTCGGCCACAAGCACCTTGCGCACCTTGCCCGGAAATTGCGCGGTGAAATCAGCGGCGCTGGCAGCGGCTCCCGCCGCCCCGCGCGAGGCATCGAGGCGCGACCACTCCCCAAAAAATGGCCCGTGGAAGCTCGAGCGATCCAGCCATTGAGCCGAAAACTTGCCCTTGCCTTGGACGGCGACACCTCGCACGCGCTCGATGCTTCCATCGGCACGGACACGTTCAGCGATCACCCATCCTCCCGGACGATGCGACAGTTTCCAGCTCGAAGCGTCGCGCGCATCTGGGGACTGGTCATCGGACGTGAATTTTTTTCCGGAAACCTTCCACTGATGCTTCATGACTGCCTCCACGGCGAGGGCTGGGTCGTCGTCGCGCCCGGAGCCGAGCCGCCCCCTGAAGCGGCCGGAGAGGTCGACACCGCGAGCCGGGTAGCCGTCGCCAGGTCGGCGGCAGAAACGACCGGATGAAAATCCGCGAACGCCTGGCCGAGATAGCCGGTGTGCATCCGCCCTGCCTTCACGTTCGCATCATTGGCGATAGCGAGCAGGTAGCGCTGGTTCGATCCCATTCCGGCCACGACCGTCTCTTCGAGCGCAAAGCGCATGCGCTCGACTGCGATTTCGCGCGTGGGCGCGTGCACGATGATCTTGGCCAGGAGCGAATCAAACTGGGTGCCGATCGTTTGTCCCTGCTCGATTCCCGCTTCGATGCGGATTCCGGTGCCGGTCGGCCAGCGCAGGAACTCCACCTTGCCCGGCGTCGGAGCAAACCCCATCGCCGGATCTTCCGCATAGAGACGCACTTCAATGGAGTGCCCGCGAGGTTCGGGCACTACGGGAAGACGAAAACCCTGCGGGTCGAGCGCAAGATGCAGCTGCAGATGCACCAGGTCCTGTCCGGTCACCTGTTCGGTAACGGGATGCTCGACCTGAAGACGCGTGTTCATTTCGAGGAAGTAGAAGCCGCCCTTCTCATCCACCAGGAACTCGAGTGTTCCGGCGCTGCGGTATTTGACCTCCGAAACGAGGCGCATCGAGGCTTCGAAAAGACCGTGGCGGGTTTCAGTGGAGAGATGCGGAGCGGGCGCCTCCTCCCACACTTTTTGGTGCCGTCGCTGGAGCGAGCACTCGCGCTCATGCAGATGCACGCCTCCGCCCTTGCCATCTCCGAAAACCTGGACTTCGATATGCCGCGGATTTTCGATCAACCGCTCGAGAAAGAGCGTGCCATCTCCGAATGCCGCCACCGCCTCGGCCGAGGCGCTTTCGGCGGCATCCTTCAGTTCGGAAGCCTGGTTCACGCGTCGCATGCCCTTGCCGCCTCCGCCTGCGGAGGCCTTGAGCAGCAGCGGATAACCGACCTTCGCGGCGGCAGCGGCCAGATCCTCTCCGGCCTTGACCTTGGCCCACGGCAAAGTCGGCACCTTGGCTTTTTCGGCCAGCTCCTTGGCGGCGATCTTCTCACCCAGCGCGCGCATCGTCTCGGCGCGTGGTCCCGCGAAGGCAATTCCCGCCCTCTCGCAGGCATCCGCAAACTCCGGACGCTCGCTCAAAAATCCGTAGCCCGGATGAATGATCGTCGCGCCGCTCTTTTTTGCGGCAGCGATCACCGACTCAATGTCGAGATAGCGCGATACGGGCTGCACTTCGTCGGCGTAGGTAACGTGGCGCGCTTCTTCATCTCCGGGCGCGCAGATGGCGATCGTGCGGAAGCCGAGCTCGCGGCAGGACTGAAAAACGCGGCACGCAATCTCAGAACGATTCGCGACGAGAACTTTGACGGCACGGCCCGTAGTGGTGGTCATTTCGAATCCTGGAGCACTCATCAGCGAATCCATCCCGGCTTGCGCTTCTCGAGAAAAGCCTTGAGTCCTTCCTGTCCTTCCGGCGTCACGCGAAGTTCTGCGAGCGTGCGGGACACATACTCGAGACAGTCTCCCATTTTTTCGCGACGCTCAGGCCAGGTCAGGTCGAGAACCAGCTGCTTGGCGACCGACATCGCCTGGGGGCCGCACTGGAGCATGTTGCCGAGAATGCGCTCTCGCGAGGCTTCGAGTGCGGCCTGGTCGGCGACCACCTCATGAATCAGGCCGATCTCATGGGCGCGCTTTGCGCCGAAGCGTTCGGCGCTGATGAAGAGCGATCGTGAATGCGTGGCGCCGATCTTGGCGGTGACAAACGGGCCGATGCAGGCGGGAACAATGCCGAGGCGGACTTCCGAAAGGCTGAACTGCGTATCCTGCGTGGCCACGACCAGATCGCATACGCTCGTCAGGCCGACTCCGCCGCCGATCGCAGCACCGTGAATGAAGCCGATGAGCGGCTTCGGGCACTCGTTCATGAGCGCGAACATTTTCGAGAGGGTGCGGGTTTCGACCAGGTTCTGCTCGACGTTGAGCTCGACCGAACGCTTCATCCAGTTCAGGTCGCCACCGGCCGAGAAGACCGGGCCTGATCCTTGGAGCGTGACGATCTTCACGTCGGGCTTCTTCACCTCGACCGAGAAGACGTGCGTCAGCTCGTCGATCATCGTCTCGTTGAAAGCGTTGCGAATGTCCGGACGATTCAGGGTGACATTCAGGACGCCAGGATGCCGCAAGGAGTGCTCAAGCCGGAGGGTATTCATGCCCCCCGAAACTAACCCAAGGCCTTAAAGGCGGCAATCCTGCTTCAGACGCTCGGCCAGACCGCGCGAGGCCGACACTTCGAGACGGGTGATCTCGAGCTGGGTGAGGGCATCGGCTGCGAGTCCTTCGACATACCGGCGGTCATCGTGGCCGAAGGAGTACCAGCGGCTCCGAATTTCTCCGGTTTTCGGGTCCCGAAGCGTGTCGAGAAAGCGTTCGAAGTCCTGGCCGGCATGGCGACGGATCTCACTGAACTTCGACGCCACATGACTCGGAAGCCGTGCGGCGTCATCGAGCAGGTCTCGAAATTCTGCTTCAGTCTTGGCGTCGGCCAGCAAGTCCTCAAGGCTGAGCTTCAGATGGTTCACGCCGAGCTCGCGCCGATCGGAAGTGCGATACAGGTAGCGCACGCCGTAATACGACGCAGGAACTGCCACGGACGACGTCAACAGGCCCGCAGTGGTCACCTTGCCCAACGGCAGGGTGTAGGCTGCTACCCCTGGAATGAACGAAGCCGCCACGACACCCACGGCCGCGCAGGCGCTCGAGGTGTAGGCCACGAAGCGCGCCTTGCCGAGGAGCTTCTTGAAGTCCTCGACCGACTGCTCCTGCAATTGGGCCAGTGCCTCGCGATGCTCGGCGCGCTTGGTCAGCTTTTCGATCACGCCATTCTGCTCGATCTGCAGGCAGTACTCGGCCACGCGCTGCGATCGCGCGAGCTCAAGCGGGCCTTGGGCCAGCGAAGTCGAAGCTGTAGAACTGATCAGTGCGGGAACGGCCAGGATGGCAATGAAGCGTTTCATGCCGGGGGTTCTACCTCATTTCCGACAAAAACGCTCAAATGATGTCAAGTTACTGATTTTAAAGGGATGACGCGACTCTGAACCAAAAGGTGGGCCCGACCCTTAGGGTGCACAGACCCCGCCGCAAGTGCTCGGCGTGCAGCCGGTTCCACTTCCGTACCGATTTGAACAGGTCGGAAAGCAGCGGAAAGTGCTCTCATCAATGCGCTGCACTCGAGGCCCCCACTGCCACGTTCCTGAAATCACATAGGGGTCTGCAACCAGCTTCTTTCCGGCCTCACAAGACACTTGGCAATGAGCTCCACCTCGCGTCGTGCAGCGCACCTCCTCCACTTCAGGCGATGGTGCAGAACAAACCGCCCCACAAACGGTGGCTTGGCACCCAGTGCCGCTGCCATAACGATTCGAACACGCAGCACTGCATGAAATCGTGGTGTCGTTGACCTTTCGAATGGCTGGCACCCAGGCCAGGAGGCCACTGATGTAGTAGGGATTCGTCACGAGCTGCATGCCCGCCGAGCACGAGATCTGGCACGATTGGTTTCCGCCCGGAGTGCGGCACGAAATCGCCTCGTTCTCGACAGGCTCGCGATAGCCCGCTGAAGAGCACCCCGCTGTTTGAAGCACGTACACGCGGCCAACCAGATAAATCTTTCGTCCCACTCCATGGTTCTTGTGCTCGGTACCCGTCAGCACCTCTTCGATGTGTCCATCGGCGAATTTGACCGTGAACGAGTACACGCGGCGAATCGCTCCATGAGTAGCGCCAATATAGTCGTGGCTCCGACTGGTATCGATCAGCTCGACTTCTGCAGGAAGCACTCTGGCCTGCCGAACCATCGCCCAGACCGCGTCATCCGGAAACGTCGTCGATTCGGACGAGCTGTCGGTGACCTGGCTCAGCTTGAGCTCCGGAAGCGGCATCTCGTTTGCGGTGAGATTCAGATTTCCGGGCTGAGTCAGATAGGGCGCCATCCTGGATTCGACATAATCCATGTTGGGATGGAGATTCGTCAGCTTCGTACATGCACAATATTTTCCGATCTCCTGGTAACTTGGAACGAATGTGACAGCAGAGCTGCTGCCACTTGCCGAGACGAAGAAGGGTCCTGAGGCGGAGGACGAAGAAAGTGCCCCCATCCACGCACCACCACTGTTCGAGTAGCACTCGGTGTCGTTCGCGCGATTGCGCGAGCACATGAACCGATTGCTCATCGCAGTGGACCTGGACTCTGCACGAAGCCCGTCGAGAAACGAGGCCTGGGTCGATGAGGACTCGACCATGAGCTGGGCGACGTTAAACACCAATGTTTCGTTTCGACCCGAGCCTCTTGGCAAATCCGGAGTCGACTGAATGGTGGCGACCGGATCGACTTCGAAGGCCTCGCGGCCGCCCGTGAAGACCTTTCGCGAATCGAGCGTATAGAGCTTTCGCTCTCCCACCGTCCATTCCACCGCCGGCCACGGCGAGAGGTAAATGTACGAATTCGAGAGACCCGAATAAGTATAGGCCACCCAGTTCCAGCGCTCGGCACCACAGGGGCCGACTTCGGGTGCAGGCAACTGGACTGAGACCACCTGATAGCCGGGCTGGCCCGGCTGGCAGACCTTGCAGGCCTGGAGAATCTTGTCCGAACCGGCGGTAAAGCAGCGTGACGAGAGCCCAGCATCGGGTGAACCGGACGGCTCGGCGGAAAAGCTTGAGCCGGCAAGAGCGCCCGAGCACGGCGATGTGCTCATCGCCGCAGCGATCACAGCCTTCTTTTTGGCGTAGTTGACGAGCACCTGCTCACCCTCGCTGCTGGCGATCTTCCTCAAGGATTGATTGACGGATTGCGAGAGCATCACCCCGGTGACCGCCATGGCGAGTCCCGCACCCACTGCCAATCCGACAGCGGCATTTCCACGCTGGTCTCTCGTCAAAACCCCCAAGTGGGCCCTCGATCCCATCCCTCGAGTTTATCATCTCGAACCAGGAAATCACGCATCTGACCTCGTTGATTCCTGGAGGCGCCTGCGCAAGACTTGGACCATGCCCGCGCTTCCGCAAAGCAGGACTTCAAAACACGCTGGATTCTCGCTCCTGGGCGGCATGATCACGCTCGGAGTGATTGCCGTGGGAGTGTCCATGATGACCCAGTCGGCACTTCACTCCAGGCGCGCGAGCCGCGGTGTCGAATCTCGAATCGACGCGTCGCTCGTGGCGACGAGCGTGCTGAACGCCATCGCCACCACCCAGACGGCAGGAATCCACGCAATGGCCTCGAGCGCCCATCCACCGGGGAACTGGATCGACAAAACGAAGCCGACGCTGGCATGGCTCGGCAACTGGGAATCTCCCGGCGAGGTTCGAAACATCCGCGTGCGCTTCTCGGCATTTCAGGTCCTCGTCGGTCCGACCCCGGCGCTGACTCCAGTGCCCTATCCGAATCCGCTTCCGTCGCCCTCCTGGACACCAGAGCCCTCGCATCAGGTCGATCTGGAGCTCGAGCTCTCGCGTGACTCCGGAAAAACGTGGCAACCCTTTCGCGCATCGAAGTGGGTGGCCCGGTGAACAGAAATCAAGGATTCACCACGCTCGAACTGGCACTGGGCTCGGCGGTCGCCCTTCTGGCCACCCTGATCCTTGGAACATCGATTCGGTTTTTCAGCAGCGATGCACGCCAGCACTCCATGCAGATCGAGCAGAATGCTCAGGCGCAGGCGTTCCTGCAGCTGCTAAAAAAGGACCTGACCTCGGCTTCGGACATCATTTCCACCGGCGGATTTCAGCTCCAGCAGAAGGTCCTGCGGGCGGGAAAAGTCGTCCAACAAAGCATCACCTACACCATCGGTGCGCCCACGACGTGCACCACCTCGAACCAGAAATCCTTCTCCTGCGTGAAGGTGTACCGTCAGGTGGAGTCGAATGCGCCGGCAGAGCTGCCGAACGTGGTGGCGTTTCGATGGTGCTCCGTGAAGCTGAACAACACCGAATGCACTGCCCTCTCCGCACTCAACCAGCCTTTGCCAGCCACGAATGCCCGCTTCATCGGCCAGGTCGAGTTTCTGGCCTACCCGGATCGACCCGTCGGAAAGCAGACACGAATCGTGAACTTCGTCTTTGAGGCCGGAAACATCGGAAGCCCGCTTCAGGTACTGAAGACCGAATAAACGTCCGCAATGACTCAGAACTGGTTCTGAAGCACCTTTACCACGAGGCTCGGAAACCATTTCCGCTTCTGCTTTTCAGTGATGGGA
>JBIIXZ010000268.1:0-3227 GCA_044347055.1 Bdellovibrionia bacterium
TTATCAGCTGCAGGACGAGCGGCAGCATCGTCACCGACAATGCGATGACGAGCAGGACCGAGTAGGCAAACCAGCCTTGGCTTTCAGTGGCCATCCCGGCCATAGGATCTCCCTCTCCTGATTTTTGAAAAACGCTACTGAAGTTGAAAAAGTGTGTCAAGGTCTGTAAATTCTTGAGGAATTTATGCTCGCAAGTTCTCTCGAGTCCGTCCTCCAATCCTGCTCCGAACTTGCCGAGCCCGTCCGGGTTTCCGGAGTGCTTGGCAGCGCGCAGGCATGGACGCTCCTTCGATACACCCGGCGATTTGGACGAAGTGCCGTCATCCTCTGCCCGGACGACGAGTCTTGCCAGGAGCTCGCCGGAGACCTTGCTGCGCTCGCCCTCCTGCTGCCCGACGACAGCTCGCCCCAACCGGAGATTCTGGCCTTTCCCGCCTACGAAAAAGGCCTTTACTCGGCGATCACCCCTTCGATTCGCACCCGTCTTCAGCGGGCCGGAGTTCTCGGAAGGCTGGCCTCGCATCGCCAAAGTGGAAGCAAAAATCCGATTCTGGTCGTGACCACCCTTCAGGCCGCTGCCCTGAGAACTGCTCCGACCACGCTCTGGGATCAGCACTCCTTTCGACTGACGGCCGGCGAGAGCTGCGGTTCGCGCGAATCCGTGATCGATCGGCTGCTTCAGGGCGGCTACCTCCGCGCCGACACCGTCGAAGACCCAGGAACTTTTTCGGCGCGTGGCGAGATCATCGACCTGTACCTGCCCGAAGAGTTCGAAGGCCACCCCGCGATTCGCATTGAGCTCTTCGACGACC
The DNA here is from genome assembly GCA_044347055.1 of Bdellovibrionia bacterium. Classification (GTDB taxonomy): domain Bacteria; phylum Bdellovibrionota; class UBA1018; order UBA1018; family UBA1018; genus CAIOHW01. Next base: position 813 of record JBIIXZ010000268.1, read on the forward strand.
TGGTCGAGCGGATTCGTCCTTTCGACCCGGAAACCCAGCGCACGAGCACGCCCGAACTGGCTTCAATATTTGTCTCGCCATGCCGTGAGGTGCTCGTCAATCGATCGACCGTCCCCAGGCTTCGCGAAAAGCTGAAGGTCCATGCCGATGAAGCAGGAATTCCCCGCTCGGTCCGAGATCCTATTCTCGAACAGACCATCGATGGCATTCATCCTGAGTTCTCCGAATCCTGGGCTCCGTTTGCCTACGAGACGACCGCATCGCTCTGGTCGCACGCTCCAGCGCAATGCGATCTTCTCGTGGTCGATGAGCTTTCCTGCCAGCAATCATTCGACCTGTGGCGGCAGAATGAACGTTCGGATCATATCGCAAGCAGCGAGCATCCGCTCGAGGTGCGCCGAATACTCCCATCCCCCGAGCTCTTGAATGACGAGAGTGCTTCAAGAGTCTCCGAGATCCTCAAGAATGCACGGCTCGTCCTGGCATTGATGGAACTGGCAGACCTTGCGGAGATTCCAGAAGCGGGCGAGGACGACAGGGCGGCGCCTGAGTCCGCCTCTTCGAAGCATCGCGTCTCCACCAGGCTCAACACGGATCTTTCAGGCACCGCTCAGAGGTCTCTCGACGCGTTGGAGGAAAAGGTCCGGCTGTGGCGGCGCCAGAACTTCCGGGTCCTGGCGTGCGCGCCAACCCAGGGACAGGCCGACCGTCTATCGCATCTTCTCCAGGAGAGAGGATTGGAGATTCCCTGCTCGCCCTCCTCGCTCGGCTCTGGATTTCGTTGGCCTTCGGAGCGCCTTGTGGTCCTGACAGAACCCGAGATTCTAGGCGAATCGGGGCGCAGGCGTGCGCGCGGAGTCAGGACGTCCTCGGCATCGCGATCCAGTGACGACTGGGCTGGCCTTCAGGCGCTGTCCGATCTTTCGCTCGGAGATACCATTGTCCACATTGACCACGGCATCGGTCGCTATCAAGGAATGGTCCGGCTTGCGCTCTCGGGCGCCCCATCAGACTTTCTACTCCTGGAGTACGCCAACAAGGACAAGCTTTACCTTCCGGTTCACCGACTCAACCTGATCCAGAAGCATGGCGCAGCCGATGGCTCCGTCAGTCTGGACAAGCTCGGATCCCAGCAGTTCCAAAAAACGAAGGAGAAGGTGAAGGATTCCGTCCGAAAGCTCGCCATCGACCTGGTCCGGCTCTACGCGGAACGGAAGGTCCGGACGGGCTTTCGCTTTTCCGGGCGAGACCAGGCGCTCGAGGAGTTCGAAGCGCGCTTTCCTTACGAGGAAACACCCGACCAGGCCAAGGCGATCGACGCTACGCTCGAAGATATGCGCGAGGGCCGGATCATGGATCGCCTCGTCTGCGGCGACGTCGGCTACGGCAAGACGGAGGTCGCGATTCGGGCTGCTTATCGTGCCGTCCTCGATGGAAAACAGGTGGCCGTTCTGGTGCCCACCACGCTTCTTGCCCACCAGCATGAACAGAGCTTCAAATCGCGGATGGGAGGCATGCCAGTCACCATTGAATCCATCTCGCGTTTCAAGCCCGCCTCAAGACAGAAGGCCATCCTGAGGTCCACTGCTGAAGGCAAGGTCGACATCATCGTGGGAACGCATCGGCTACTTTCCAAGGACGTGGCGTTCAAGGACCTGGGCCTGCTGGTCATCGACGAGGAGCACCGATTCGGGGTCGAACACAAGGAGCGGCTCAAGACGCTGAAACTCAATGTTCCCGTGCTCACTCTCACGGCAACTCCCATTCCAAGAACCCTCCACATGTCGCTCTCAGGGCTTCGCGACATCAGCCTCATCCGAACGCCTCCGGTGAGTCGTCTCCCGATCCGGACCTTCATCTCCAAGCGCGAGGATGCGCTGATCACGAAGGCCATCGAATTCGAGCTGAGCCGCGGAGGCCAGGTCTTTTTCATGCACAACCGCGTGCAGTCGATTCACCAGACAGCACGTCACATCAAGGAGCTCGTTCCTCGGGCAAACATCACGGTTGCCCACGGACAGATGGAGGAAGGCGAGCTCGAGAAGGCAATTACCGAGTTCTATGAGAAGCGGACGAACGTCCTGGTCTGCACGAGCATCATTGAATCAGGGATCGACCTGCCGTCCGCGAACACCATTTTGATCGACCGCGCGGACGCTTTTGGACTGGCGCAGCTCTACCAGATCCGCGGCAGGGTGGGGCGGGGCGACCAGCGCGGCTATGCCTATCTTCTCGTGCCTCCGGAAAGCGTCATCTCGTCCGACGCAAAAAAGCGGCTTGATGTGATCCAGCGTTTCGTCGAGCTTGGCAGCGGATTTCAGGTGGCCTCGCATGACCTCGAGATTCGCGGGGGCGGAGAACTGCTCGGGCCCCAGCAGTCGGGCAATATCCAGGCCGTCGGTTTTGATCTTTATC
>JBIIXZ010000085.1:0-10941 GCA_044347055.1 Bdellovibrionia bacterium
CAGGAGCTGTAGCAGCAGGATGCTGAACGCAATGACAAGGCCGGCGTTCAGGTACTTGAACCGGTCCTGGTACTCTCGGACTTGCTGTTCCTGACCTAAGAACGCCATCGCCTAGATTCCTTCATTCTCCACGAGCCGCAGATCGTCCGTGAGCCGCTGTTCCATGCGGAGATCCTTGTGGGTGGCCCTGTCGAGCCAGTTGAGCAATCGATAGGTCCAGGTGCCCGCAAGTCCCGAAAGGGCCGCTCCGGGCAGCAGATGCACGAGGGTGTGCTTCCATTGAAGCTCGGCCTTGCCGAGAACGGCCAGAACGAGCAGCACTGCGACTTTGCCGCCGATCGATGCCACGATGGTCAGCCTGATCCACGATTGGAAGTCCGGCAGTACGAGCACCTGTGCGGCCATGCGAACACCCAGGAAGATCGCCATCGTGCAGGAAAGGAAGGTTCCTGCCGGTGCAGTGCTGTGAAGCTCGAGCAGGTAGCCGAAGATCAGGGTGAGGATGCCGCCCTCGGTGAAATCACGCTTCAGCGCGGTCCAGATCACGAGCGCGAGAAGCAGATCCGGCTGGAGCCAATACAACGGAAACGAAATGAACAGTGCGCTCTGCACCGAGATCAGGATGCAGGCCAGCAGCACGAGGATCGGAAAATTGGCGAGCCGGAGCAGGATTCGCGTCATCTGCTCTCCTGCTGCACGATGACCAGGACCTCCTCGAGCTTCGAGAAGTCCACGGCGGGCCGGACTTCGACGTCCTGGGTGATGCCGTAGGGCTTTCGAGTCACCTTGGCGACCGTTCCGACCGGAACCCCCTTCGGAAAAATGCCGCCGAGTCCGCTGGAGATCAGCATGTCGCCGGGAGCGATGTCATCCGTCCGAAGCGCAAAACGCAGCTGGCACAGGTCTTCGGACATGCCCTCGACGATGCCGCTGGCGCGCGAGCGCTCATCAATGGCATCAATCGCGGAAAGGGTATCGACGATGGTCACGACATCGGCCGTATCCGCGGTGGTGCGCAGCACGCGGCCCACGACCCCCTCGGCGGTCACGACGGCCATGTCCTTGGTGACGCCGGCGCTCTCGCCTCGATTCAGGCGGATCGCCCGGAACTCCGTGGAAGCGTCCTTCGCGATCACGCGGGCGACAATCGCCTTGAGCTCCAGCTTTTCGCGGAATTCCAGCAGCGTTCGAAGCCTCGAGTTTTCCTGTCGAGTCTCGCGCAGCTGTCCGATCTCGTTCAGCAGCCGGCGATTCGTTTCGATCAGCAGCAGGTTTTCCTTGCGGGTATTCCACAAGTACACATAGTTTTGAAACGCCGACACACTGCGATCGAGCAGCCATTGCAGGCTCGACTGGATGGGGCCCGTGAAGGACACCACCCAGCGGTCATAGAATCGGTAATCCCGTGGGGCGCGGGTGGACGTGTCGATGGCGATGATCGGCACGAGAACGAACAGGAAAAGCGTGATTTGGAAGCGATATTCCCTTAAGTACTTGATCATGCGCTGGTGGGCCTGATCGTACTGAGTCCCCATGGTGAACGCAACCTTTTGGCTTCAAGGAGAGCAAGATGTTCAACTGGATCAGACAGAAATTCGGGCCGGTGGTCGTCACCCTGATCATCGGGGGGATCGCCATGGTGTTCATCCTGAGCGACTTCCTCGCCCCGAGGGGGACGAATGGGATGCCGGGACCCGGTGCGGTTGAAGCCGGCACGGTGAATGGAGAGCCCATTTCTTCCGCCGAATTCCTGCGCGAATTGGCACGGAGAACCGAATCGCTCAAGCAGATGACCGGGGGCAAGCTGACCGACGAGCAGCTCAAGATGTTCCGGGTTCGTGAGAGCGTGTTCAACGAGCTGGTGCAGAGAAAGCTCGTTCTGCAGGATTGCCGCAAGGCGGGACTTGTTCCGAGCGATGCCGAGGTTCGGGCGAAGATCCAGGAGCTGCCGTACTTCCAGAAGGACGGAAAGTTCGACATCGCCGCCTACCAGAATGTCCTTTCGAGCAACCGGCTCACCGCTGGCAAGTTCGAGGACATGATTCGCGACGACCTCATCATGCAGCGCTGGGTGGATGTCGTTCGCTCCCGTGTCCGGATCTCGGAAGACGAGATCCAGCGCGAATTCCGCATCGCCAACGAGAAGCGAAACCTGAAGTATGTGGTCCTCGACCTGGAAGCCGGAAAGAAGGCGGTCCAGGTGCCCGCTTCCGAAATCGATGCCTTTCTTCAGGACTCCGCGAAGCTCGCGCGCGTCAAAACCCGGTACGAGCAGGACCGCGCCACGAAGTTCAAGGACCAGAAGTTGGAAGCCGTCCAGCGCGAGATTGCCAAGGACATCCTGGCTTCGGAGCGAGTGGATGAGGCTCGCAAGGCGAACCAGAAGCTTGCCGATCAGATCGTCCCCCTGCTCGGTAAAGGATCGGATGCCCGAGTCCAGGCCCTCGTGAAGCCTTACGGGATCGAAGTGAAGACCACCGGACTCATCACCATCGACAGCCCCGTTCCGGGCGTGAATGATGCCCAGCAGCTCCTCCAGGACGCGTTCGCGGAGAAGTCGCCCTTGATCGCGTCGCAGGGAGGGCAGGCCAAGAAGTACGAGTCCGCCGCCTGGGTCGTGATTGCGGTGGTGACGGATGTCAAGAAGCCGGAAATTTCGAAGCTCGCGGGTGAGTCCGCCAAGCTCGAGCAGCAGCTGCGCGCCCGCAAGGAACGCGAGCTCGAAGAGGAATGGATCCAGGAGCTTCGCGGGAAGGCGAAGATCAAGGTCAACTCCTCGGTGATCAACGGTCCGGAAACGGACGTCAGCTGATCAGGTTTTCAGGATGAATTTTCGGAGTTCAGCCACGAACTCCGGGCGTTTTTCAAAGGGCAGGCCGTGTCCCGCTCCCTCGATTTCGAGGAGCCGGACGCGGCCTTTCCATTTCGGATTCGAAAAGTGGCGAACTTCCGCCTCGAATTCTTCGTGAGTCCACACCTTGCTGGTGGCACCCCGGAGCGCGAGCACCGGAATGCCGCGTTCCGCTGCCGCTTCGATCCAATGCCGAATGGTGGTGCCACGCGCCTGCTCGATGGTCCGGAGCAGGGCGGAATGATCGAACGGAAAGCCGATGCCGCCGCCCGCGTCCTCGGGAAGCGAGACGGAAACGGCCATGAGGTACTGGGCGATCGACCCATCCGGACAATTTTGCTCCATGAAGGCGCGCGCTTCGGCCCGACTGGCAAACCGGTCCGGCAGGACCCGGACGAACCGGGCCAGGTTCTCGCCCAGGCCGCCTCCGGCCAGTCCGTCGAATCCCAGGTCCACCAGCACCAGCCCTGAAACCCACTCCGGCCGGAGCTGAGCGAGGGCGCAGGCGGTTCGGGCTCCCATCGAGTGCCCCACGATCACTGCCGGGTGAAACCCGGTGGCAGCCATCGTTTCGGCCACATCGTCGGCATAATCGGTGGGAGAGTAGCCCGTCCGCGATCGGCCACCCGCGAGCTCGGGAATCCGGCTTCCCCCATGTCCCCGCTGGTCGGGCGCGAGGATCTCGAATTCGTCCTCCAACATGGCGGCAATCGGCCTCCAGAGCGACCCCGAGCCGCCCATTCCATGCAGAAGCACCAGTTTTTTCGCGGGGATGGGCGGGGACGTGTTCCCCCAGCGTCGATGCGCAAGTTCCATATTGACTCCGAGCGGCTCCTGGCTAATGTCAGCCGGCCTTAACCTACCAGCTGGAGCTCTTTTTGGAGAAGTCGAAAGTCCAAGCCGCGCCTGCCGTTGCACGTTCCGAGCGTGCCCGCGAGCTCCTGCGCCTGGGCGTCGTGCTCGCCGAGAAGTGCGCCCTGGATGACGCGCGCAGAACCTTTCGTGAAGCGTTTGATCTCTCCCGCCAGGCGGGTGATGTCGGAACCACTGCAGAGAGCATTGCACGGCTGCTTCGAATGGCGAGCGAAAGTCGCGATGCCGCTGAGATCAGTTCGTGGGAGCGCGAGCTCAAGGCGCTCATGGCCACGTTTCCGACGCAGATTCCGTCGATGGTCTGGTACTGCCAGGCCGTGCTTGCGGGGCAGAAGGAGCAGTGGAGACTGGCGCAGGCGCACCTCGTTCAATACCTCCGGGCTCTGGAACATGAGCCCGAATCGTCGACTCTCATGGGCAAGCGCGAAGCCCGCGCCCGAGCGTGGGTCATGCTGGCCAATACTTTTGCCCAGAGAGGGCATCTGCGTCGGGCGGAGCGGGCCCTTCAGTGGGTGAAGCAGGAGTTCGAGACCGATCGGCTGCCATCGATCAACGGCCTGATCTACCTCCAGCTGGGATGGCTCTACCTGCGTCGCCGCGATGCCGATGCCGCTGCGACCTGGATTGAGAAAGCGCATGCCGCATTCCTTGCCGAACACAACTGGTACAACCACCTTTACGTTCTCTATGCCTATGCCTGTCTCGCCCGCATTCGTAGCGATTATCCGAAGGCGCAGTGGTACCTCGAACTTCTCGAGAGTGCGACGACGGCACCGGAGTTCGGATTCTTTCGCGAGCAGATCAATCGCGAGCGCCAGCGCCTGAGCCAGGATTCGGTCGATCTTCATATTGATGGCAGGAAGCTCCAGGTCCGCACTCGCCAGAGCAGCGGCATTTCGCTCGGCAAGCAGTACGTGCTGCTTCATATCCTCGAGGCGCTCTCCGAGGCCCATCAGGCCGGAAGCGACCACGAGCGAGGCCTGTCCAAGGCGGACCTGATTGAGCGCGTCTGGGGAGAGCGCTATCGGCCGCTCGCGCATGACAACAAGCTTTACTACAATATCAATCGGCTCCGTCGCCTGATCGAGCCGGACATGAAGCAGCCGCAGTACCTGCTGAACTGGAAGGAAGGCTATCGCCTGGCTCCCGGTCTCAAGGTGCAGGTCGTGGGCGCGAACAATCCGCTCAAGAAGAAGTCCGATCGGAAAAAAGGGGGAAGCTCATGAAAAAGTCCGTATCCGGCGGTCTCGCGCTGATTTCAGTGCTGGCTGCAGCAGCGGTCGTTTTTTCTCAGCTCTCGGCGAATGTCGAGGCAGCGCGTCGAGAGGCCCTTCCGGTCCTGGTTTGCGGCACGGATCAGGTCGAGGGCTCTGATGAAGACGGTTGCTTCTCCACCTGCGGGGGAGAGATTCCCTGGCCGTTCCAGACCTCCAACCAGGTCGTCGAGCTTGCCGATGGCGAGCGTTACGTCCTCATGGGTGAAGTGGTCTATCTGCGCGGAATTCCCTATCTGATCGTGGACCTCGATGCGCATCCGTGGCTTGCCACGGCTCGCCGCCGCCAGGATCCAAGCTATCCGCTCATGGGTTCGGGGGCCTACTGGAAACAGTATGTCGGCCGCAGGATCCAGCTCCGGGCCGTGGCGCGCTGGGTGGTTTCCGCCGGCGGTGAAGTGAGCGTTCTCCTCGAGTCGCTGACGGATCCTGCCGTGGTGTCCACCAGCACCATGAAGTCGGACGCCGGTCGATCCAAGCGCTGAAGTCCCGGACTGTTACAGAGTACGTACGAGCTCGCGAGGCGGGAAAGTGTATCCTGCCTCGCGAAGCATTCTGCCCGTGATCGATTCGGGGTCATGGATCAGCTGGTCTGGCGGGCCCTGGGCAATCAGGCTGCCTCCCGCGGTTCCTCCGCCGGGTCCGAGGTCGAGAATCCAGTCCGCCTGCGCAATCATGTCGAGATGATGCTCGATCATGACGACGCTGTGTCCTCCATCCACGAGATCCTGGATCACCCGAAGGAGCTTCTTCACGTCGTCGAGGTGGAGGCCCGTGGTGGGTTCATCGAAGATGTAGAGCAGGTTCTCGGAGGTGCGGTCATCGAGCGTGGCCGCAATTTTCAGGCGCTGCGACTCGCCTCCTGAGAGCGTGGTCGAACTCTGTCCCACCTGAAGGTACCCGAGTCCGACTTCCCGCAGGATGCCGAGTTTTCGTCTCAGCGCCGGATTGTCATGAAAGAGCTCGTAGGCCTCGTCGATCGTGGTCTGCAGGAGTTGGAAGACATCCTTGCCGCGGTAGGTGACGTCGAGGACGGATTTCTTGAAGCGCTTGCCGCCGCACTCGTCGCACGGAAGCTTCACCTCGGCCATGAAATGCATGTCGAGGGTGATTTCGCCTTCGCCCTTGCAGACCGGGCAGCGTCCGCCGTCGACATTGAAGGAGAAGTGCTGCGGAGTGTAGCCGCGTCGGAGCGACAGCGACTGGCTCGAGTAGATCCGGCGCACCTCGTCCCAGGCCTTCAGGTAGGTCGCGGGATTGGAGCGGCTGCTCTTGCCAATCGGAGACTGGTCGAGCAGGACCACGCCCGAAACCTGGTCGGCACCGTAGAGATTTTCAAATCGGCCCACCTCGAGATCCCCTTGTCGGTAGAGCAGTCGTGCGAGCGCATGGTGGAGCGTCTTGTGGACGAGCGTGCTTTTGCCGGAGCCGGAAACTCCGGTGACGACCACGAACCGATCGAGCGGAAAGTCGACGGTGAGGTTCTTGAGATTGTTTTCGCTGCAGCCCGTGATCTTGATGCCGCGCCTCGAGCGCACCGGCCGCAGCGATCGGATGGGCTCGACGCGTGCCGTGCCCGCGATGTACTTGCCGGTCACCGATTGCGGCAGCTGGGCCAGGTCTTGGGCCGTGCCCTGGCTGACGAGCTCGCCGCCACGGCGTCCTGCGCCAGGGCCGAGCTCCACGAGCCAGTCGGCATTCTTCATCACCTCGAGGTCATGCTCGACCACGACAACGGTGTTTCCCTGGTCCCTCAGTCGCTTGAGGATCCGGATCAGCCGATTGGTGTCCGAAGCGTGGAGTCCGATCGAGGGCTCGTCGAGAACGTAAAGGGTTCCGCAGAGGCCGTTTCCCAGCTGGGTGGCCAGGCAGATGCGCTGGTACTCGCCGCCCGAAAGCGTCCGTGTCAGGCGCGAGAGCGTGAGGTATCCCACGCCGACTTCGTCGAGGAACTCGAGCCGCCGTTCGACCTGTTCGAAAATTTCCTGAGCGATCTTCCGCTCTGCTGGCTTCAGGCTGCCGCCGAGATCGCGGAGCCAGGGCAGCGAATCCTGCACCGGCATGAGGAGCACCTCCGGCATCGACTTGCCGGCCACCTTCACGGCACGAGCCTCGGCGCGAAGTCGGGCGCCGCTGCAGTCGGGGCAGAGCAGCTGGGCCTGGTACCGGCGGATGAAGACTCGGATGTGGAGCTTGTATTTCCAGCGCTTGAGCTCGTCGAAGCAGGCAAGAATGCCCGGAAAGGTCTTGTCCTCGGGCGAGCCCTTCCAGATGAGTTCGCGTTCCTTTGCGGTCAGCTCGCGGTAGCGCTTGCCGACCGAAATGCCGTTTCGTTCGCAGAAACGAAAAAGATCCTTCTGCCAGTCCTCAAGCGAAGGCTTCGAGAACGGGTCGATGGCCCCGTTTTTCAGTGTCTTCGAGGGGTCCGGAACCACGAGCTTTTCATCCAGCTCGAGCGTGAAGCCGAACCCGCTGCAGCGCGGGCAGGCGCCCATGGGGCTGTTGAACGAAAACAGGTTCGGTTCCGGCACCTGGTGCTCGCGGCCGCAGTCGACGCAGGCGTAGCGCAGGTCCATCATCTTCCAGTTGGCCGGAGAGTCCTCGTCCGCGAACTCGAGGAAAAGGATCTTCTGGCGACCTACGGCAAGCGCCTGGCGGATGGAGTCGCTGATACGGCTTCGGGTTTCCTCATCGAGAGGTGATCCCGCAGCCGGCGGAGTGATCTTGAGTCGATCGAGAACGACAAAGAGCCGCTCCTGCTCGAGTGCAGTCTCGGGAATCTTCGGAAACTCAGGAGCTCCGAGCTCCTCAAGATCGATCTGCACGGCATGGTTGTTCGGCGTGCGATGCACCAGTCGTCGATAGCCCTGCTCGCGAAGCACCTCGAACCAGCTCTTGAGGGTTGCACCTGCAAGGGCGGCTGGCTTCGCAGCTTTTGCCGCGGCAGGTTTTTTCGTCGCCTTTTTTGCCTTCGGCTTTGCGGCTGATTTTGCGACGGACCTCGCCTGCGGTGCCTGGAGCGGAGCCGCGATCGCGCACTTTTTTCCGGGAGCCCAGCCGAGCGCCCAGTCGAGAATGCCTTCAGGCTCGATCTTGCGAACTTCGCCCCCGCAGTCGAGGCACTGCGTCCGGCCGACTTTCGCAAAGAGCACGCGCAGGTAGTCCACGATTTCGGTCTGGGTGCCGACCGTGCTTCGAGAGTTCAGGACCTGATTTTTCTGCTCCAGCGCGATCGAGGGCGGAATGTTCTCGACCGAGTCGAGATCCGGCTTGGGCATTTTCTCGAGGAACTGGCGAGTGTAGGTCGAAAGGCTTTCGATGTAGCGTCGTTGTCCTTCGGCATAGAGCGTATCGAAGGCGAGCGAGCTCTTGCCGCTGCCGGAAAGTCCGGTGATGACCGAGATCTTCCGAGACGGGAACTCGACCGAAACGTTCTTCAGATTGTTCTGCCGCACTCCGGACAGGCGGATGGGTACATTTTTCATGCAGGTGTCCACTGGCTTGACAGTGAGTAGCGACAGTTTCCATGGAGGGCAGGGGCCTCCGCAATCCCTAAATCGTGGAAAATCAGGGGGTTTGGATTCATGCTGCGGTGTGGCATCCGGCTTGCTCTAGGGGCGGCGTGAGAAATGAACCAAAGGAGCAGTACGTGTTGAAGTTCACCTTTTGCCAGCCCAAGTCCTGGGGAGCCCTGAGCCTGGGCGTTATTGCCGCCGGAGTGCTCTTCCAGACCACCTCAACGTCATGGGCCTCGATCCCGAAGTCGCGTCTTCCTGCACCGCACACGATGACTGCCAAGGACGAGCTCCTGAAGGAGCAGCGGCTTTCGCAGCAGATGACGGAACTGTCCATGAAGCATGAGGGGGCTCCGGATTTTGACTCGGATCTCGCCCAGCTCTCGTCGCGCGAGCGACAGTATCGAGAAAGGCTGCCGGGCTTGTCGGGGCATCCTCGGCTGAAGAGTGTTGTCTCTCGAGTTGCCGGTCAGCCTTACAAGCCGCTTCGTCGCTGAGGCTGGCGTCGAGGCGCGGTGCTTGCCCCCTGTGGGCCTGAACTGTTAGCACCGTGAGGCATGAGCCATCTGATCGTTCTGCGTTCGCGTCGTGAGCTTCGCGATTTCCGCGCCTCGCTCGGGCCTGGTGCCCGGGTGGGGTTTGTTCCGACGATGGGCGCCCTCCATGACGGACACCTCTCTCTCGTTCAGCAGGCGCTTCGAGAGTGCACCGTGGTGATCGCCAGCATTTTCGTCAATCCGCTTCAGTTTGGTCCGAACGAAGACCTGTCGAAGTATCCTCGTCCGCTCGAAAAGGACCTCGATCTGCTTCGAGGGGCGGGATGCCACGCCGTCTTTGTGCCGAGCGTGGGAGAGATGTATCCCTCAGATGCCTCCACGGTGGTCGTGGAGGAGAGTCTGAGCCAGGTGCTCTGTGGAGCGTTCCGTCCCGGCCACTTCCGGGGAGTGGCCACGGTGGTGCTCAAGCTTTTCAACCTCGTGCAGCCTCATGTGGCCTATTTCGGACAGAAAGATGCGCAGCAGTGCTCGGTCATCGAGCGGATGGTTCGAGACCTCGAGCTGTCGGTGAAGATCGTTCGAGGACCAACGGTCCGTGAGGACGACGGACTGGCGCGAAGCTCCCGGAATATCTACCTGTCGTCGGAAGAGCGTGCGAAGGCACCGCTGATCCACCGGAGCATGCAGCAGGTGCGTGAGGCGTATCGAGCCGGAGAACGTGATGTGAGGACGCTGGAGCAAACAGGGCGCAAGCTGCTGGAGGCCGAGGCCTCCTTCCGGATCCAGTACTACGAGATCCGTTCGGTCCGAGACCTCGTGCGTCCCGAAAAAATGGAAGGCGGCGAGGCGATGCTGGTCGCCGTCGCCGCCCATCTCGGAACGACTCGTCTGATCGACAATCTCGTGCTGGACTGATCAGTTCAGGCAGACGTAACCGGAGTTGAACCAGGTTCCGAAGCTGCGCCAGCTGACATAGGTGTTGCCGATCCAGCCGGAGAGCTGGAAGTCCTGGCGGTTCACGCTGTCGATGAACAGGTTCATGAAGTTGATGGCGCCCAGATTGCCGTCCACTCGGCCCATGCTGATGCGACCATAGAAGTTGGTCTGACCGATCCAACCGCTGATCGAACCAAACTGGTCCGAGCCGTTGATCGTGAGGTTGACGTTGCCCTCGACGATGCAGGAATTCGTTTCTGGCTCACGAGCCTGTGAAGCCGTAGCGGCGAGTCCGACAGTGAAAATGGCAAGAACAGCAAGCAAAGCAAAACGTTTCATGAGTAACCCCCTGATGCCTCATTTTGACAACGGGCCGGCTGCCGCTGTCAAGGCGGCCCGTCGTCGAGGCGGGGAATTCAGTTGTCGCCCGGAGTCGGTGGAGTCGGAGCCGCTGCTCCTGAGCTGTCGCCCCGTTTCTTGAACACGAACTCGCGAGGAGCCTGCGCGTCACGAATCTCCGGCTGGGACGGTGCCGCAACCGGAGTGTTCGGTGAAGGGCGTGGGCTGGGGCGTCCCCCTGCAGGAAATCCCATTTCTGCACCGACGGCCGCGGCCTTTCCTGGGCCCGATTCGGAGTCCTCGTCAGCAGGAGGGTTTTTCGCGACAAAAGACGGCACTGCGGAGGCCGGCAAGGGCTCTCCGGCCTGGTCGTCTTCCGTCGTTTTTTCCTGGAGGCCGTCCTTCATCGAGTAGGTCATGGACTGGATCAACGTATTCATCCGCGAGTGGGCATCGCTGATGATGCCGTCAATCCTCTGGTTCGTCGCACCCATCTCCTTTTTTGCAGCGGCGATTTTGGCGGGATCCGGCGTCTTCGATGAGACCGCTTCGAAGTATCGGTCCATTTTTCCGAACAGCTCCTGGTGCGCCTCCTTCAATTGCCTGCGAGCCTGCTGATGCTCCTCCACCGCACGTTGGATCTTGCCCGAGGCGAG
>JBIIXZ010000269.1:0-3181 GCA_044347055.1 Bdellovibrionia bacterium
CGAGAGTCTCCTCGTCTGCAATCAGGTCTTCGACTTCGAACTCCGTGGAGGCGCCAATCACAATCTCGGTGCGGCGCTCGTCCCCGTAACGATTTCTGATTTCGAGGAGCTCCTCGCGAATGACATCATAAATAGCCGCTTCGCTCGCCAAAAGCTTCTTCAGGCTCTCTATCAGCTTGAGCACCTCATGGTACTCATTGATGATCTTGTCGCGCTCGAGCCCGGTGAGGCGCTGCAGGCGCATGTCCAAAATCGCCTGGGCCTGAATCTCGCTGAAAGAGAAGCGAGCCATCAGGTTGGACCTGGCGTCATCCGGGTTGGATGCCTTCTTGATGATCGCCACGATCTCGTCGATGTTTTCGACGGCCTTTTTCAAGCCTTCCAAGATATGGGCGCGCGCCTCCGCCTTCTTGAGGTCAAAGATCGTCCGCCGGATCACGATGTCCTTGCGATGCTCGATGAAGGCCCAGATCATGTCACGAAGATTGAAGATCTTCGGCTGGTTGTTATGGATCGCCAGCAAGTTGATGCTGAAGCTGTCCTGCATTTGCGTCAGCTTGTAGAGGCGGTTCAAGATGACATTGGCATTCTCGCCCTTGCGAATCTCGATCACGATCCGCATGCCGCTACGATCGGATTCATCACGCAGGTCGGAAATTCCCTCGATTCGCTTGTCGCGGACCAGCTCGGCGATCTTCTCGATCAGCTTCGCCTTGTTCACCTGGTATGGCAGGGACGAAACGATGATGCGTTCGCGGTCGCCCTTGAAGGATTCAATCTCCGCCTTGGAGCGCATTTGAACCGTGCCGCGCCCGGTTCGGTAGGCTTCCCTGAGTTCCTCGCCGCCGAACGCGTAGGCGCCCGTCGGAAAATCCGGACCCTTGACGTGCTTGAGCATGTCGTTGGTCGTGAGTGCGGGGTCTTGGATCAGCGCGACGGTTGCGTCGATGATTTCACAGAGATTATGGGGAGGAATGGAGGTTGCCATGCCTACGGCAATTCCAGCAGAGCCGTTGACCAGCAGATTGGGGATCTTCGAAGGCAGCACCAGAGGCTCGTGGAGGCTGTCATCGTAGTTCGGTCCGAAATCCACGGTTTCCTTGTCGATATCGGCAAGGAGCTCATCCGTGATCTTGTTCATGCGGATTTCGGTGTAACGCATGGCGGCCGGTGAATCGCCGTCGATGGATCCGAAATTTCCCTGGCCATCCACGAGCGGATAGCGAAGCGAGAAGTCCTGCGCCATTCGAACAATCGTATCGTAGACCGCCGTGTCTCCGTGCGGATGGTATTTACCGATGACGTCACCGACCACACGGGCCGACTTCTTGTAGGGCTTTCCGTGGGTGTTGCCGAGATCGTACATCGCGTAAAGAACGCGCCGATGAACCGGCTTCAATCCGTCACGAACATCCGGAAGAGCGCGACCGATGATCACGCTCATGGCGTAGTCAAGGTACGCTCCCCGCATCTCGTCTTCGATGTTGACGACTACAATTCCTTTTTCCTGCGGCTGGACATCACTCATGAATCGTCACCTGAAATTTAAATGTCGAGATTGCGAACACGCAGGGCGTTCTCTTCGATGAACTGGCGTCGCGGTTCCACCTGATCACCCATGAGCACTGAAAAGATGCTGTCGGCTTCTACTGCATCCTCGACGCTCACCTTCAGCAGCGTCCGCCGCTCCGGATCCATGGTGGTTTCCCACAGCTGCTCGGGATTCATTTCTCCGAGGCCCTTGTAGCGCTGGATGGTCATACCCGACTTGCTCTGCTCCACCAGATACCGTGCAAGCTCCTCGGCGGACTCCAGCTCGACAGCCGGCTTTTCACCTACTGCCACCCGATACGGCGCTGCTCCGAGAGTCCTCATTACCTGAAGATTCTTCTGCAGTTCCTCGAACTCAGGTGACGAAACCATTCCGGAGTTGACGGTGATCTGCTTGGAGTTGCCGTGAAAGGAGCTCGTCAGCGAGGCAAACCACGAGTTATGCTCCGGATCCTTTGCCAGCGAGAACTGGACCTTGATGTTCTTCTTCAGGCAGTCCATCGCGACATCAGCCAGCACCGACTTCAGTGCCTCCTCGCTTGAAAGAGTGGAGGCATTCAGATCCCGATACAGCAGTCCTGCAATGACCTCGGGATGGATCCGCTTGGAGAGGCGCTCCAAAGACTTTGAGAACCGGTTTGCTGCCTTGAGAGCCGGTGCCACCTGGCTAGATGGGAGAAGCTTTTCCGCATTGTGGATCTGGACCTGTTCCAGTCCGCTCGAGAGCAGGTATTCGGCAAGCTCCTGTTCATTCTTGAGGTAACGCTCTTTCTGGCCCCTCTTGACCTTATAGAGAGGTGGCTGGGCGATGTAGAGATATCCCTTCTCGATGACTTCAGGCATCTGACGATAGAAGAAGGTCAAGAGCAGCGTCCTGATGTGCGAACCATCCACGTCTGCGTCCGTCATGATGACGATCTTGTGGTACCGGAGCTTGGCAATGTCGAAATCATCCTTGCCGATGCCCGCGCCAAGAGCGGTGATGAGGATCTTGATTTCCTCGAAGGACAGCATCTTGTCGAAGCGTGCCTTCTCGACGTTCAGGATCTTGCCCTTCAGCGGAAGAATCGCCTGGTTTTTCCGTGAGCGCCCTTGCTTGGCAGAGCCACCTGCAGAGTCCCCTTCCACCAGATAGAGTTCACAAAGTGCCGGATCCTTTTCCTGGCAATCCGCCATCTTTCCAGGCAGCCCGCCAAAATCGAGCGCTGTTTTACGTCGGGTCAGGTCACGTGCTTTTCGAGCAGCGATTCGAGCGAGGGCCGAGTCGACGGCCTTTTGGATGATTTTCTTGGCCACGCTCGGGTTTTGCTCGAAGTAGGTGGTGAGCTTTTCGTACACCATCGTGTTGACGAATCCCTCGACTTCGCTATTGCCGAGCTTGCCCTTGGTCTGGCCCTCGAACTGGGGCTCTGGAACCTTGGTGCTGATGACGCAGGCCAATCCTTCGCGAATGTCCTCGCCCGAGAGGCCTTCCTTCAAGTCCTTGGCGAGATTGGATTCGGCGGCGTACTTGTTCACCACGCGAGTCAGTGCGTTTCTGAATCCTGAAACGTGCGTCCCGCCTTCGATGGTGTTGATGTTGTTGACGTACGAGCTCAATGTCTCGGTGTAGGAATCATTCCACTGCATT
>JBIIXZ010000270.1:0-3178 GCA_044347055.1 Bdellovibrionia bacterium
TGCAGGATTATTTCGAGTCCAAGAAGCTGCTGTTCACGGCATATGCCGAAGATGCACGTCGGGCTGGAAAGAATCCCCGGCTCGTCGTCAACATTGATGATGAGTACGGTCGAACCCTGGCGCGAGCCCTGGGGCCGGACGGCTGGAGCTTTTCGGTCCATTCCGGTTCGACGGCAAGGATCCGCGCAGACGGCCTGGTGCTCGACCTGGCCGGAATTTCCGCTTCCGTGATTCTCGATGGAGCGAAGGCCGTGAGCCTTCGAACGTCTCTCGTGGCTCACTTCAACGCGCAGAACTCTCTCGCTGCGGCAGGAGCGGCCTTGGCGCTCGGAATTCCTGCTGCTGCGATCGAGGCCGGTTTGTCGGCGATCCAGGGTGTACCGGGGCGCCTGGAAAAGGTTCCGAACTCCGTGGGACTGAATATCCTCGTTGATTACGCCCACAAGCCGGATGCCCTCGAAAAAGTGCTGCACACCCTGCGCGACCTTCGTCGTCCAGGGCAGAGAATCCTCACGGTGGTCGGATGCGGGGGGGATCGCGACCGGACGAAGCGCCCCGTGATGGGCCGCCTGGCGGAAGGACTGTCGGATGTGGCGATCATTACTTCAGACAATCCGAGGACCGAGGATCCAAATCGCATCATTGAAGAAATTCTGGCCGGAGTCTCGGCTCGTGATCGGGTCATCGTGCAGGTGGACCGGCGCGAGGCCATCTTCGAGGCTGTACGGACAGCCAACGCCGGCGACCTCGTCCTGATTGCCGGCAAGGGCCATGAGGACTACCAGATCATCTCGGATCCGGCCGCCCCGGGAGGGACCCGAAAGATCCATTTCGACGACCGGGAGGTCGCCGCCGAAGCCTGCCTGAAACTGGGAAAAAGCTAATTTCTTGACTTCAAAGTTTTAAAATCAGTAGGCTTTCGTCCACGATGCTTTTTCATCTTCTGTATCCGCTGCACGAACAGTTTTCGGCGCTGAATGTCTTCAGGTACATCTCCTTCCGGACCTTCGGCGCCGCGATCACCGCGATCCTGATTTGCCTGATGGTGGGCCCGTCCTACATCAGCCTGATCAAGCGCAAGCAGATGGGACAGACCATCCGTGACGACGGCCCTCAATCGCACCTTTCCAAAAAGGGCACCCCGACGATGGGCGGCGGCCTGATTCTTTTCGGAATCACGGCTTCGACGCTTCTCTGGTCCGACCTCGCCAACCCTTACGTCTGGATCTGCCTGGTTACTACTCTTGCCTTCGGTGGAATCGGCTTCCTCGACGATTATCGCAAGGTCATCCGCAAGAATACCAAAGGCCTCTCAGGTCGCGAAAAGCTGATCTTCCAGACTCTTTTCGCGCTGATTGCGGCGTTCATTCTGTTCCGGCTGGATCCGATGATGCCGTCACTCAAGTTTCCGTTCTTCAAGGACTGGTCGCTCAACCTCGGACTGCTCTTCATTCCGTTTGCAGTCCTGGTGATCGTGGGATCCTCCAATGCCGTGAACCTCACCGACGGCCTGGATGGCCTCGCCGTCGGACCGACGATCACGACCTCGATGACCTTCCTGGTCCTTTCCTATTGCGCCGGCAACCTGAAGATCGCGGAGTATCTCCAGATTCCCTACGTTCCCGGATCCGGCGAGCTGTCGATCTTCTGTGCTTCCGTGGCGATGTCGTGTCTTGGATTCCTCTGGTTCAATAGTTACCCGGCGCAGATCTTCATGGGCGACGTCGGATCACTCGCCCTCGGGGCGGCGATCGCCGTGGTATCGGTCATCACGCAGAACGAACTCCTGCTGGTGGTCTGCGGCGGTGTCTTCGTCGTCGAGGCCCTGTCGGTCATGGCCCAGGTGGCGTCCTTCAAGATGACTGGAAAGCGGGTTTTCAAGATGGCTCCCATCCATCATCATTTTGAGCTAAAGGGATGGGCCGAGCCCAAGGTGATCGTGCGTTTTTGGATCATCTCGATCCTGCTGGCCCTGGTCACCCTGTCGACGTTGAAGCTTCGCTGAGATTGTTTGGATTGAGGAAAGTGCAATGAGCAAGTTCAAGGGTAAGCGGATATTGGTGGTTGGCTTCGGAAAATCCGGAGTTGCCGTCGCACGGTACATGGTCGAACAGGGTGCCAAAGTGACCGTGACGGACATGAAGCAGAAGACGGAGCTGGCTGACAGCATCTCCGCCTGCGGCGACCTCAAGATCGAGTACGAGCTGGGGCGCCATAACAGCAAGACCTTCACGACCTCCGAGCTGATCGTCCTGAGTCCGGGGGTGCCGTTGAACCTCAAGATCCTCGACGAGGCTCGAGCCGCTGGCGTACCGATCACGAACGAAATCGAGATTGCTGCTGCAGGGCTGGAAATTCCCCTGATCGCCGTCACGGGCACCAACGGAAAGACCACCACTACCAGCCTCATCGGCGAGATGTTCAAGGCGGACAAGCGCGCCGTCTTCGTCGGCGGAAACATCGGCAAGCCGCTCCTCGATTTTCATATCGAGGAACAGCCTGCGACGGCCGTTGTTGCCGAGCTCTCGAGCTTCCAGCTCGAGCTTGCAGAAAAGCTCACTCCTGCAGTTGCGGTATTCACGAACATCGAGCCCGATCATCTGGATCGATATCCCTCGATGGAAGCCTACGCCGCTGCCAAGAAGCGCCTGCTGATGCTTTGCGACCGCAATAGCTTCGTCGTCATGAACTACGACAGCTCGCTCGTCGCAGCCTTTGCCAGCGAATCCAAGGGCAAGCTCATGTGGTTCACCAAAAGGAACCCGATCGAGATCGGCGGAGAGTTCGCCGAGAACTTCTGCGGCTGCTACTATGACTCGGCCAATCGCCGCGTGGTCGCCAAGATCACGGGCAAGGACGAGCATTACGACGTTTCGACCTTCAAGCTCTTCGGCGAGCACAACAAGGAAAACCTGATGGCCGCAATCTGCGCGGCACGCGCCCAGGGCGTCTCGCCCGCGGCCATTCAGTCCGTGATCCAGAATTTCCGCGGCGTCCCGCATCGCCTTGAATTCGTTCGCAAGAAGGACGGCGTGTATTTCATCAATGATTCCAAGGGCACCAACGTCATGAGCCTGCAGCGCAGCCTCATGGCCTTTCCGCGGAATCCGATCATCCTGATCGCAGGCGGCAAGGACAAGGGCATCGAATTCACCCCGCTGGCGGAGCTCGTCCGCGA
>JBIIXZ010000318.1:0-2916 GCA_044347055.1 Bdellovibrionia bacterium
GACCCCGAGACTGCAGGTTCTGTACGGGGACAAGGTCGTTCCAAGCCTCCAGAAGCAGTTTCAGTTGAAGAACCCCATGCAGGTTCCCAGGCTCCTCAAGGTGACAGTCAATTGCGCCGTCAAGGAAGCTGTAGGAAATCCGAAGGTTCTTGACGGAACTTACGACGAGATCATGGCCATCACTGGCCAGAAGCCAGTTCTGACTCGCGCCCGTAAGGCTATCGCAACCTTCAAGGTTCGTGAGGGCAATGCGGTCGGAGTCATGGTCACCCTTCGCCGTGCTCGTATGTACGAGTTTCTGGATCGCCTCATGAACGTCGCTCTTCCACGCGTGCGCGACTTTAAGGGAGTGAACCCTAAGTCTTTCGACGGCCGCGGAAACTATTCGCTCGGCATTCGCGAGCAGATCATTTTCCCGGAAATTAACTACGACAAGGTGGAAAAGGTTCGCGGGATGACCGTGACGATCCACACGACGGCAACGACCAACGAACAGGCTCGTGCGCTCCTTACGGAGCTCGGCATGCCGTTCCGCAAGTAATCGAGGGAGATGACCTTTGTCTACTAAAGCGAAACTCGAAAAATTGATCAAGAAACCCAAATTCAGCACTCGGCATCGCAATAGGTGCCCGCTGTGCGGACGTCCTCGTGCGTACATGAGGAAGTTCAATATGTGTCGCCTTTGCTTCCGAGGTCTGGCTCTGAAAGGCCAGCTCCCCGGTGTCACGAAGTCGAGCTGGTAATTGAGGACATTCGTATGAGCATGACTGATCCTATTGCAGATTTGTTGACTCGCATCCGTAATGCGACTCGTGAGAAGCACGAAAAGTTGGAAGTTCCAGCTTCCCGTTTGAAGGCGAACGTTGTTCGCGTTCTGAAGGAGGAGGGGTACATCAAGAACTTCCGCCTCGTTCGTGAAGATGGGCGTCCGATGATCAAGGTGTTCTTGAAGTATACCGATCAGGGCGCCAGTGTGATCCAGGGTCTCCGCCGTCTGAGTCGCCCGGGTCTTCGCAAGTACAGCGGATATCAGGAGCTGCCCCGTCCTCTCAGCGGTGCAGGTATCTCCATCGTTTCGACCTCAAAAGGCGTGATCACCGGTCAGAAGGCCCGCGCTCAAAAGGTCGGCGGCGAAGTTCTTTGTGAGGTCTGGTGATTTATGTCACGAGTCGGAAAAGCCCCTGTTCGTATCGCTCAGGGCGTGAAGGTTGAAATCAAGGATAGCATGCTGAAAGTGGAAGGCCCGAAGGGCAAGCTTTCCAGCGTGATTCCGAACGGCGTTTCGGTGAAAGTCGACAACGGTCAGATTTTGGTGTCCCGCGATGAGGCAAAGGCGGCTAACGCTGCCGCTCTCCATGGGCTGACCCGATCCTTGATCCATAATATGGTTCATGGCGTTTCGGTTGGTTTCACCAAGGAGCTCGACATTGTCGGCGTCGGTTACCGTGCAGCTACCAAGGGAAACACTCTGACCATGACGCTCGGCTATTCACATCCGGTGGATTACGAGCTTCCCGCTGGGGTGACGGCCAAGGTCGAAAACAACACCCACTTGGTGATTTCGGGTGCGGATAAGATTCAGGTCGGAATGGTTGCAGCGAAGATCCGCTCTTTCAAGGAGCCCGAGCCCTACCAGGGCAAGGGCGTGAAGTATTCCAACGAACAGATTATCCGCAAGCAGGGTAAGGCTGCCGGAGCGAAGTAAGAGGTTTGATATGTCTAAGAAGATTCGTCGGCAGACCGACAATAAATTGGTGGTTCGCTTCAAAAGAAAGAAGCGCATTCGCGCCAACCTGGAAGGGACCATGGAGCGTCCACGGTTGGTGGTTTTTCGCTCGAACAAGCACATCGAAGCCCAGCTCATCGATGATGTGAAGGCGGTCACTCTTGTGGCAGCCTCCACTCGAGAAGATGAGTTGAAGGGTAAGGTGACGGGTGGAGTGGACGGCGCCAAGTCCGTTGGAGCGGCTATCGCGAAGCGCGCTTTGGCCAAGAACGTCGAGCAAGTCGTGTTCGACCGTGGTGGATACCTCTACCACGGCCGCATCAAGGCGCTCGCAGATGCAGCTCGCGAAGCTGGACTGAAATTCTAAGGGTTGAGGAGATACCGAAATGAGTGTCGGGCAACAGAGAGGTTCCTTTCAGCAGGAAGAAACCGAATTCGAAGATCGGGTGATTCACATCAACCGTTGCGCCAAGGTCGTCAAGGGCGGCCGCCGTTTCAGCTTCGCTGCGATCGTTGTGGTCGGTGACCGCAAGGGTCAGGTGGGCGTGGGTTTGGGCAAGGCCGGTGAAGTTCCTGAGGCGATCAAGAAGGCTGGCAAGCAGGCAAAGAAGAACCTGATCAAGGTTCCCCTGGAAGGCACTTCGATTCCTCACGAGATCCTCGGGCACTTCGGCGCGAGCCGAGTACTGATGAAGCCGGCTCCGGAAGGTACCGGAATCATTGCGAGTTCCTCGGTCCGAGCTATTCTCGAGGTGGCCGGGATCAAGAATATCCTGACCAAATCCATCCGTCGTGATAATCCGCACAACGTGGTTCGCGCGACTTTGGACGGTCTGAAGAACCTCCGGACTTTCGGCGAGATCGCTCAGGGTCGCGGAAAGACCGTTGCAGAAATTCTGTAAAGCTAGGGTGAACGAATATGGCTACCAAGACTAAGAAAGAGACGAAGAGCTCTTCGGTTTCCAAGAGGACGATCACCATCCGCCTCAAGAAGGGTGTGATCGCATGCCCGCCCTTGCAGCGTGCGACGATCAATGGCCTGGGCCTGAAAAACCGTGAACAGGTCAAGACGCTGGAGAACACTCCTGCCGTTCGTGGAATGATCAAAAAGGTCCTCCACTTGGTAGAAGTGGTGTCGGAAACCCGCTAAGTTTTCTTCGAATTTAAGGAGTTCGTTATGTTGCAGTTGA
>JBIIXZ010000271.1:0-3144 GCA_044347055.1 Bdellovibrionia bacterium
GCTTGCCGTTGACGTGGATGACGCGACGAAGGCGTTCGAGGAGACGGTGAAGAAGGGCGCGCGTCCGGCAATGCCTCCCCAGCGTTTTGAGAGCGCCGAAGGCACGGTCGTCCGCTCCGAAATCTGGACCCCGGCATCCGTTCGCTATGCGTTCATCGAGCGCAAGGCCCCGAACGGAGCGAAGGGTCCGGCTCTTTTCGATGAGAGACTGGTTGCTTCGCGTCTCGAGAGTCCGGCTCCTTTCGGTATCCGACACATCGACCACCTCACCAATAACGTCGGCATCGGCGAAATGCCGCACTGGGTGGAGTGGTACAAGCAGGTCTTCGGATTCACGGTCACGCGTCACTTCGATATCCGCACCGGCCGCACGGGTCTGACCTCGGACGTGGTCCAGTCTGCCGATGGTAAGATCATCGTTCCCATCAATCAGGCTACCGAGCCCGAAAGCCAGGTCCAGGAGTTCTGTAATCGCATGAAGGGCCCGGGGGTGCAGCACCTGGCGCTGCTCGTCGACGAGCTCCCTGCAACACTGAAGAACCTTCGCAAGAACGGCTTCAAGTTCCTGACGGTTCCGCACACGTACTACGAAGCCATTCCGACACGGGTCCCGGGCGTGACGGAAGATCTCGCCGAGATGGAAGAGCTCGGCATTCTCATTGACGGAGAAGGCGAAGGCTACCTCCTGCAGATTTTCTCCGAAGAGATCGTCGGTCCGTTCTTCTTTGAGTTCATCCAGCGCAAGGGCAACAAGGGCTTCGGTGAAGGAAACTTCCGAGCCCTGTTTGAAGCCATTGAACGCGATCAAATCAAGCGCGGCGTGTTGAAGGCCTGACCCGCCGCAGTCTTGCCCCATGCGGCTTGCTTTCACCAGCCGGCTATGATGACTCTGGAGCATGAAAACGAAACTGTTCATGCTGATGGTGGGGTTGGCTTGCTCCGGTGTGGCGCATGCGGCGAAGTATTCGCTGGTGCTGCCGGTGGAGGCGTCCGGACTCGAGTGCGATGCACGCGCGGCTCGAGTGGCCGTTCTGTTTCGCTCCGTTCCTGGCGTCGAGAGCGTGGAGTCCGTCGACTGCGTGAATGAGTTCTCTGCGGACTCTTTTCTCGGTGAGTATCGAGTTTACAGCATGGCAGTGGATTACACTGCGCGCGAACGCGTTCAGCTGGCGGCCGCGATTTACGGTTTTGACGTCAACGGATTCGCATCCGCCGCCTACTTCGGAGCATTCTCGACCTTGGATGCCTGCCTTGCGGCTCGTGCCTCGGAGGTTGCTGCCTTTGAGTCCCAGGCGGGAGTGCCCGGACTTTTTGTTGCCTGCCTTCCTGATGAGGGCCAGTACAGCGACGCGTTCTCCTTGGTGATTCAGGGTTTCGGCACCGCGAAGAAGGAGCTCGTCGCCAAGGATTTCGGTGGTTACTTTCGAAAGGATGAACGGCTTTCTGGTACCCACACCGAATGGCTTGGGTCGGAGTTGGCCGCCGAAGGAGCCGAAGTCCGGATCAATGACGGTCGTAAGCTCCTCTATTATGGCGAGTTCGCCATCCCGACCTACCTGGAGACATTGGGTTGGTTCCAGTCTTCTGACCAGTGCACTCAGCAGCTTGCCGATGTGACGGCGATCTTCAGTCGTTCATCGATCAAGGCCCTGATTGAGTGCCAGCACGGCAAGGGGCATCGAATGGTCTCGCTTTCAATCAGCTCGAAGCTGGAGCGAGCGACCCAACTCTCCCAAAAGTATTCCACTTTTGAGAGCTGCATGAAGTTCAAGCCTGCCGTCGAAGTGCGTGAGCGTCGGAACGATCCGAATCGTTTTCTCGGACTTCTCTGTGGCACGAATACGATGGGCGACGGGTTCGTCCATTTGAAGCTCGCGAAATGGTGATCGAAGACTTTCTGGACCGAAAAGGCCTGCTCCGCCTGGAGGCGAAGCAGGCCTTTTCTTTTGCAGCTCCGATCCCGTTTAGTCTCGAAGATAATGGCAGGTGTATCCGCCGGGGTTCTTCTCGAGGTAATCCTGGTGGAATTCCTCGGCAGGATAGAAGGGCGTGGCTGCCACGATCTCCGTGACGATCGGGCGCTTCCATTTTCCCGATAGTTCCACCTCGCGCTTGGCCTGTTCGGCGATCCTTTTCTGCTCGTCCGTCAGGTAGAAGATCGCCGAGCGGTACTGGCTGCCGATATCGTTGCCCTGCCGATTCAAAGTCGTCGGATCGTGCATCCGGAAGAAGTAGGAGAGGACCTCTCGATAAGTGATTTTTCCCGGGTCGAATTCCACGCGGATCGCTTCAGCGTGCCCGGTCGTTCCGGTCTTCACATCGGCGTACCGTGGATTGGCGAGTTGCCCTCCGGTGTATCCCACTTCGGTTGCGAGGATTCCTGGAATCTTGCGGATAATGTCCTCCATTCCCCAGAAGCACCCTCCCGCCAGGAGGGCTGTTTCAGTTTGAGTCATGGTGTTCCTCGCTTTGTCGGCATTCGACGGAGCCGGTTTATTCGCTCCCACTGTGCAGCAGGCCAAAGTGAGAGCGACCAGGGATGTGAGTTTTTTCATCGTGTTCATGGGCTTGCGACCAAACCCAGCAGCTCGCTCGGGTGGCTCGCCCAGTGGTGTGGGTCATGATTCGCCAAGGCTTCGCGCGATGCGAGTCGGTCCCAAAGGGCCGCCACGCTTCGGGCGCCTGCCGAGCGTGAAGCCTGAATGTCGACGACGGAGTCTCCGACATAGGCGATGTCCTCCGGACGAAACGCCATGCGCTCAAGAGCGAGCTGGATTCCGTTCGGGGCGGGTTTCGGCAGCGGCACATGATCGTTGGCAATGACCGTCACGAAGCGGTCGAGAATGCCGTGGTGTTTGAGGATGACCTCCGTCGTGTTCCAGCTCCGGCCGGTAACGATGGAGATCGGAATCCTGCGATCCTGCAGTTCCTCAAGCATTTCCTCAACGCCGTCATGCAGGGGCACGTCCGCGATGTGTTCATCCAGGTAGCGCCTGCAGGCAGCATAGGCCTCTTTGGCCCGCTCGCGGCCGACGATCTGAGCGAAGATCTCGCCCTCTCCGGGCCCGAAATACGCCATGATTTCATCTGGGGTATGGACCCGGCCGCCGCACAGGACGATGCCGTGATTGAAGGCATCGAAGG
>JBIIXZ010000086.1:0-10558 GCA_044347055.1 Bdellovibrionia bacterium
TCGGGAAAGGAGGTCGTTCCGTCAACTTCCGCCTGGTCTGGCAGGGGATGCCATCAGCAAGGTGCGTACCGCCACAGCGTGCGAATGGCGCCATCGAGCTGTCCGGATTTTGATGGAATGTCCGAGTAGGAGACTAAAAAGACGAAGCCCGTCGTTCCTTCCGGAACGACGGGCTTCGTGATGAATTGGCCAGGATTTTTACTTCGCTTCCTTGGCCTTCTTTTCCTGGTGCTTCTTGATCATTTCTTCCTGAACGTTACGCGGCACTGCCGAGTACTTCAGGAACTCCATCGTGAACTCGCCCTTGCCCTGGGTGGCCGAACGGAGGTCGGTGGAGTAGCCGAACATTTCGGTCAGCGGAACTTCGGCTTCGATGATGCAGTAGCCTTCGTTCGTTCCGCTGTTCACGATCATGCCGCGGCGCTGGTTGATCTGGCCCATGACTGAACCCTGGAACTCTTCCGGAGCCGAGGACTCGAGCTTCATGATCGGCTCGAGAATCACGGCACCTGCCTTTTCATAAGCTTCGCGGAAGCCCATGATCGAGGCGGTACGGAACGACAGTTCGTCGGAGTCGACGTCATGGTACGCGCCGTCGTCGATGGTGACGCGGACGCCGACGATCGGGAATCCGATCAGACGGCCTTCCTTGACGGCTTCCTGAAAGCCCTTGTCGCAGGCCGGGATGAAGTTGCGCGGAATCACGCCGCCGACGATATCGTCGACGAACTCGTAGTTCACGGCAGCATCCGAAGGCAGCGGCTCGATGTGTCCGGCAACGCGTGCGAACTGACCCTTACCACCCGACTGCTTCTTGTGGGTGTAGTTGAACTTCGCGCCCTGAGTGATCGTCTCGCGGAAGGCAACCTGCGGCTTTCCAACCACGCACTCGCAGTTGTACTCGCGCTTGATGCGCTCGCAGTAGATTTCGAGGTGGAGCTCGCCCATGCCGCTGATGATCGTCTGTGCGGACTCTTCATCGCGGTGCACGCGGAAGGTCGGGTCTTCCTTCGTGAACTTGTTGAGCGCCTTCGAGAAGTTGGCCTGGCCCGACTTGTCCTTCGGAGCAATGGCCAGCGAGATGACGGCGTTCGGAACGAACATCGACGTCATCGTGTACTTGACCTTGCCGTCGGTGAAGGTGTCACCCGAAGCGCAGTCGACACCGAACATGGCGACGATATCGCCGGCCTTGGCTTCTTCGATATCGTTCATTTCATCGGCGTGCATCTGCACGAGCCTCGGCACCTTGACCTTCTTGTCGTTGACGGCGTTGAAGATGGTGTCACCCTTCTTCACCGTGCCGGAGTAGATGCGCATGTAGGTCAGCTGACCGTAGCGGCCTTCGTCCAGCTTGAACGCCAGCGCAACGAGCGGAGCGGAAGGATCGCTCTTGAGAACGATCTTCTCTTCGTTGTTGTTCTGGTCGAGGGCGATGTTCTCGCGCTCGGTCGGGTTCGGCAGGTAGTAGGTGACTGCATCGAGCAGGAGCTGAACGCCCTTGTTCTTGTACGCAGAGCCCATCATGACCGGCGTGAAGTTCAGCGACAGCGTGGCCTTGCGGATGGCGCGACGGAGCTGGTCGACCGAAGGCTCCTGGCCTTCGAGGTACATCATGCCGACTTCTTCGTCGAAGTCGCCAACAGCGGCGATCAGCTCTTCGCGAGCCTTCTTGCAGTTATCGACGATGTCCGCCGGAATGGCTTCTTCACGGATGTTTTCGCCGTTTTCGCCGTCGAAGTAGAAAGCCCTCATGGTGACGAGGTCGACGACGCCCTTGAACTGGTCTTCAGCACCGATCGGATAGGTGATCATGTGCGCGTTGTGCGCGAGCTTGTCGCGAAGCATCTGCATGCCGCGGAAGGGGTTCGCGCCGGCGCGGTCCATCTTGTTGATGAAGCAGATGCGCGGAACCTTGTAGCGCTTCATCTGGCGGTCGACGGTGATCGACTGCGACTGAACGCCTGCGACCGAGCAGAGAACGAGAACGGCACCGTCCAGAACGCGGAGCGAGCGCTCGACTTCGATCGTGAAGTCGACGTGTCCCGGGGTGTCGATCAGGTTGATGTTGTAGTCCTTCCACATGCAGAACGTGGCGGCGGACTGAATCGTGATGCCCTTTTCGCGCTCGAGATCCATGAAGTCCATGGTGGCGCCGACCTGGTCCTTGCCCTTCACTTCGTGAATGGCGTGGATTCGCTTGGTGTAGAACAGAATGCGCTCGGACAGGGTCGTCTTCCCCGAGTCAATGTGGGCGGAAATGCCAATATTTCTAACTTTTTCGAGGGAGACGGGCGCTGCCATTAAGGACTCCTTGAGCGTTTTCAGGACGTTAGTGGAACCAAATCTAAATGATGCGGAGCTATTAAACTCAGCGGGCCCGGGGAAGCAAGGGGAAATTAGGCCTTTTTTGGTCCGGTATTGAGCGTCCCCAGGCCGTCCGAATGCTGCAAGCGGCCGGCTGAATCGATCTCAGCGGGATCGACACAGAGGCTCACGAAGCTCCATGTACAACTCTGCCGTGGCATAGGCCCGAAACCGAGCCGCGCTCGGGTCCTCATGGTCCATGCGGAGCTTTAGCCCGCAGGTCTTTTTCAGGAGCGCGCGGACTCCGGGGTTCTGCGCCAGCTTGGCCTCGGTCGCCCGCCGAATGATCCGGTAATGCTCGTCGGAACCAGCCTCTCCGTCTCGATACTCGAAGCGGTTTCCCTGGTAGCTGATCCAGGCGATCCCCAACCTGCGCAGGATGGCATTTGCGCGACTTCCGGCTGACTTGGCCTCGAACATGACCAAGTCGCGAACCTGCTCTCGGGCGTACGGCCAGTCGCGGGCTGCCGAGCGAGGATCCAGCGGCTCCGGATCCTCGGGGTACTTCATCATCTGCCAGAGCGCTTCGAGAGACGCATAAGTCACCCCATCCAGGGTGAACGACGTGGGCCAGAGATTGCTGAAAACGCCGAGTTCGGTCCGCTTCGACAGGATGACTTCTCCAGCCGCGGCCTCCTGGGGAAGAATCTCGCCCCAGCTTTCTCGCTCGCTTTCGGGCACCGGTTTCCACCAGTCGGGAGGATGGCCGGCGTGCCCGAGCGAAACCATGCTCGAGAAGAACAGCACCACCAGACCCTCCCAGCGAACGACTTGAACCGCCATGGCCGCCCTCTATAGCAGAGCGGGCCAAGTGGGGAGTATTATCCAGCCTTCCGCTATTTTTCGGGCCCGGTGATCGTGATGTCCTCTTCGTCGGACCTCACCGCAGAACTCGTTCTTGCGAGCAACCCCACGTTTTTCCGGCAGTTAACACTCCGCATTAGCGGGCTCATCCAGATACTTTGGCCGCATGTCGAAACGCCTGCTGTGGATGGATCTCGAAATGACCGGCCTCGATGATCAGAAGGATCAGATCCTCGAGGTGGCCGCTGTCGTCACCGACCTGGAACTGAAACCGCTCGAGGAGTTTCATCGGGTCGTCCACCAGCCGCCGGAAGTCCTGGCGGGAATGAACGACTGGTGCAAGAAGACCCATGGCGAAAGCGGGCTGACCCTGGCCTGCGCGACAGGCACTCCTTTGGCGGAAGTTGAGCGCGAGCTGATCGCTCTGCTGGATCGGCATTACTCTTCAAAGGATCGGCCGGTCCTCTGCGGCAACTCGATCAGCAACGACCGACGTTTCCTGGATCGGTACTGCCTCTACTTCTCGAAGCGGCTTCATTACCGCATGATCGATGTGAGCTCGTTCAAGGAAATTTACCGAGAACGCTGGGGCGTCGATTTCAAGAAGAAGAACTCGCATCGCGCGGTCGACGATATTTTTGAGTCGATTCGTGAGCTCGAACACTACCTGTCGTTCGTGAAGATTCCTGCAAACCCGAGTGCCGGGGGTCCTGAAGGAAACGAGGAAGGATTCGTATGAGCGACGTGCCACTGAGAGAGCGCCCGAGCTTCGAGAGCATCTACCTCCTGCTGGCACGCACGCTGTCTGCACGCTCCACCTGCAGGCGTCTCCAGGTCGGTACGGTCATCACGACGACCGACTACCGCAAGGTACTTGCCGTCGGTTACAACGGCAACGCCACGGGCCTGCATAATGGCTGCGACCGCGACGAGGCCGGAAACTGCGGCTGCCTGCACTCGGAAGAGAACGCGGTCATCAACTGCGATGCCCCCCGCCACACCGAAAAGGTCGTTTTTGTCACCCACCTTCCCTGCGTGGCGTGCGCCAAGCGCCTCATCAATCTGGGCAATGTGAAGCGGATCTTTTACGGACAGGATTATCGCCTCCGCGACTCGGTCGAGATTCTCCAGTCGGTCGGCATCGAAGTGAAAAAACTGGAGCAGGTCGAATGAGCGCCCATCCCTTCGCCTTTCGTCGGAAGAGCAGTGTTCTCGGCGCGCTCCTGGTGCTTGCTGGCATCGCGATGGGCGCTTTCGGCTGCTCGCACCTGCCGACCCTGTCGCTGAAAAATCCGGGAACGCCCTCGCAGGTCCGTCCTCCGCTGACCTTTGCCGAAGCCCAGGCGCGCTCACGCCAGGTGGGGCAGATCCGCTACGCACTGTGGTTCGCAGTCAATGGCAGCTACCCCGACTTCGAGGGACGCACCGTCATTCAGTTCAACTGGCGCGGACCGAAGTCCGCCGACGGAAATCCGCTCTTCGTGGATTTTTCGGACGGCAGGATCCTGTCGCTCAAGATCAACAACTCCAGCCTCTCACCCGAGGAGGTGTCATCGCTCTACGACGGGCACCGGCTGAAGCTCCCGCACGAGAGGCTCAATACGGGCCTCAATCGCGTCGAAGTGGCCTACTCTCATGACTATAGCCAGGACGGCGTCGGCATTCATCGCTTCGAAGACCCGGTCGATGGCAAAGTCTACCTCTACAGCAACTCCGAGCCCTACGACGCCAACCAGATCTTTCCGTGCTTCGACCAACCCGATCTGAAGGCCACTTACGAACTCACGGTCGAGGCACCCGCCGACTGGGCGGTGATCTCGAACATGGCCGAACGCGATGTCACGACCTTCGACGGCCGCGCGAGCTGGAGCTTTCCGGCAACGCCTTTTTTCAGTACCTATCTTTTTGCCCTCCACGCCGGTCCCTACGAGCTGTGGAAGAGCAGCCACAACGGCATCCCGCTTCGACTTTTTGCCCGCGACTCGCTGAAAACCCATGTCGACGCCAAGGAGTGGTTCGAGGTCACGAAGGCCGGACTCGACTACTTCTCGACGCAGTTTGGTTATCCGTACCCCTTCATGAAGTACGACCAGGTGCTCGTGCCCGAGTTCAACTCGGGAGCAATGGAGAACATTGCGGCCGTGACTTTCTCCGACAGGATGGCCTTCCGTTCTCGCCCCACCCTGGTGGAGCTGCGTTCTCGTGCGGACACCATTCTTCACGAGCTGGCGCACATGTGGTTCGGCAACCTCGTCACGATGAAGTGGTGGAACGGGCTCTGGCTGAACGAAAGCTTTGCCACCTACGCCTCGGATCGCGCGCTCCAGGCCCTGGTCCGGGAGCACCCCTACCTGCGACGCGTAGAATGGGCGCGGACGTATCGCGAGAATCCGGGCCATGAGCTCTTTGGCGAAAAAAAATGGGCCTATTGGTCGGATCAGTCGGTCACCACCCACCCGATCGAGGTACCCGTTCGTGATACCGACGAAGCGGAAAGCAACTTCGACGGCATCACCTACAGCAAGGGGGCGGGCGTGTTGAAGCAGCTCGCCTTCCTGATCGGAGAAGATGCCTTTCGCGAGGGACTGCAGCGCTATTTCCAGCGCTATGCCTACAAGAACACGAGCCAGCTTCAGTTCATCCAGGCACTACAGGAGGCGTCTGGCAGGCCGCTCGAGCCATGGTTCCAGGAGTGGGTCGAGTCCGAAGGCGCAAACACGGTCGAAGCGCAGTTTACCTGTGGAGAGAATGGAAAGATCCTGCGCTTCGATCTGGTGCAGGGCAATGCTCCCCGTTCGAAGCGTCTGCGAACGCACCAGACCCAGGTGGCGCTCTTCGACGAGCAGTCGCGCCTTCAGTCCGTGTTTCAGGTGAATTATTCGGGCGAACGCACGAGCGTGCGCGAAGCCATCGGAAAAAGCTGTCCGGCCTGGTTGAACCCGAACCACGGCGATTTCGATTACGTGCAGGCCAGGCTCGATCCAAAAACTCGCGAGTTCCTGCTGAATGCCCGGGGCAGCCGTTCGCCGCTATCAGGGGCGGCGTCGCTCCTCGCCCGTGACCAGCTCTGGCAGGCGCTCTGGCAATCCACGATTCAAGGCGAAACTCAGGCCTCGGATTTTGCGAAGATCTTCTTTGAAGCAGGAATCCGCGAAACCGATGCGGTGCTGCTCCGAAGCCTCCTCCACCGGATGTACTCGACCTCGGCTCTCGAGCCCTCGATCAGCCTCTGGCTCCCGCCCCAGGAGCGCCTGGAGCTTGCCAAAAAACTTCATGCCACGGCTCGCGAACAGGTGTTGCGGGCTCCGGCGGGCAGCGATCGCCAGAGCCGATGGTGGAACCTGGTGCTGCAGAGTACTCCCGAGGTCGATGATTCGAGCTGGGTGACCTCGACCCTCTCCGGTAAGATTCGGATTCCCGGCATTCCGCTCGATCAGGAGCACCGCTGGGAGCTGCTCGAAGCCTGGTCGAGAACGCCTTCACACGATGTCGAGAAGCTCGCGGCGGCTCTCGCGGCCGAGGAGAAGCGCGACCCCAGCGAATCCGGTGGGAAGTGGATGATCTCGATTCGTGCAGCGACGGCTTCGTCCGAGGCCAAAAAGAAAGCCTTCGAGCTCGCGCTTTCGCCCAAGACCAGCTTTTCCGATCTGCGCGAAACTGCGTCAGCGTTCTCGTGGGTGGGGCAGGATTCGTTGCATCCGTGGCTCGAGGATCGTTTCTTTGCCGAGCTGCCCCAGGTCATCTCGGCAAAGTCGAATGAAGAGGCCGCCACGTTTGCGAGCGGATTCTTTCCATTTTCCTGCGGCGGAGCCTCGATGAAACGGCTGGAAGGTTTCATGTCCACTCGAAAACAGCTGCCGGCCAGCGTGACGAAGGCGCTTCAGTCCGTTCTCGAAGAAGAGCAGCGCTGCTCGAAGCTGCGGCAGCGTCGCGAAGCTCCAGGAACACTTCAGACGGCAGTGCCGATCGAGACCTGATCACCCGTCTTGCTTCGCGGCACGCTTAGCGCAAATCGAGCACGACCGGACAGTGGTCGGAGCCCAGCACTTCGGGCTGATGACGCGCGGAGAGCAGGCGATCGCGGAATTCGTCGTTCACCCAGAAGTAATCGAGGCGCCATCCGATATTCCGGGCGCGCACTCCCGGGCGATAGCTCCACCAGGTGTAGTGGCCGCCATCCTTCTGAAACTGCCGGAACGTGTCGACGTAGCCGGCAGTTTCGAACTGATCGAGCCACGCACGTTCTTCAGGAAGAAACCCCGCGTTGTTCACGTTTTCCTTCGGATTGCGAAGGTCGATCTCGCGATGGGCGATGTTGAAGTCGCCGCAGAGCACGACGTGCTTTCCTTTTTTACGAAGCGACTCGGTATGCCTCAGCATCGCATTGCAGAAATCGACCTTGTAGCCGAGGCGGGTGTGCTCTCGCTGAGAGTTCGGAAAGTAGGCATTGATCAGTCGAAAATCGCCGAAATCGAGCTGAAGGACTCGCCCCTCGGCATCAATCTCGGGAATGCCGATTCCTTCGATGACCTCCTGGGGCTCGCGACGAGAGTAGATGGCCGTGCCGCTGTAGCCCGGCTTCTGTGCCGAATGCCAGAACGACTGAAACCCCGCAGGATTTCGCAGAAACAGATCGAGCTGTTCCTGGTTGGCCTTGGTCTCCTGCAGGCAGACCACATCGGCCTCCTGTGCCTCGAACCAGTTCATGAAGCCCTTCTGGGCCACGGCTCGGATGCCGTTGACGTTCCATGAGATGAGTCGCATGCGCCTGCTTTAGCGCACCCTGGCTGAAAATGGCGATTGACTTTGCGACAGGCAGGAAATAGCCCACTGCGTCATGCACTTCCTCGGCTCCTTCGTCATCCGCTTCATCGGCCTGGCTTCTCTCCTGATGTCGTTCTCAGCAGGCGCCCTTCCATCGAGCGCACTCGCCGAGATCGTTCGATTTCGCGAGCTCGATCCGGGCAGGATCTACCGAGGTGGACAGCCCGAAACGCTCACCGACTACGCACTCCTTCAGAAGGTCGGCATCCGGACGATCATCAACATGAAGACGACCGAAGAGGAAATCGAGAGCGAAGCCCGTCTTGCAGAGGCCTTCGGCATCCGAATGATCAGCCGGCCGATCAACCCCGTGTTCGGACTTTCCGACGAAGAGTTGGATGAGATCCAGTCGTTCATGATGGACCCACGGCTGCAGCCGGTGTTCATCCACTGCCGCCATGGCAAGGACCGCACCGGACTCATGGCCGGAGTCTATCGGGTCGAACAGCAGGGCTGGACTCCGGATGCCGCCTATTCCGAAATGCGCTCACTGGGATTCAGTCCATGGCTCGTGGGGCTTCGTCACCGCTTCTGGAGCCGAATGAGCGAGCGCGGATTCTTCGTCGAAGCTGCGTCGCAGAACTGAGAACCGCGTCGGGTTTCAGGAGAGTCGAGGGCGATTCGAGAGCTCGTCCACGGTATCTTCCAAGCGCGGAAACCGATTTGCGAGCAGAACGCCGAGACGCTCAATGCTGTGAACGATGGCATCGCGCAGGTGATGAGTGGAACGGATCTCGGAGGCGAGGCGTGAGGTCTCCTCCGACCAGTATCCGTCTTCGACCACCGAATGGATGCCTCGATCGGCAATCAAATGAACGCGATGCTCGAAGAGACTGACGAGCAGGAGCACTCCGCAGCGATCCTGGGTGTTCATCACTCCCTGGCGAACAAACTCCGCCTGCGCCTGTTTTTCGACTGCCGCATCGAGCTGGAGCTGCGGGATGACGAATCGACGGATCGCTGGAATCTGCGAAAGCACGGCACCCAGCAGCGCACCCGTGAGCTGGATCATCACGAGCGCTTCGAGACTGGGGCCCCAGCGCGATTCGGACCATTCGAGCGGCAGCATCACTGCCGCAGTCGCCAGCACCGCCATGAATCCGGAGAGGAAAAAGGGCACCCAGCGATAGGATTGAGAGCGCGGCAGGATCACCGCCACGATCTCACCGCGCGTGGTCGCCTCGGCTTTTTTTACTGCCTGTTCAATCGAATCCAGGTCCTGCTGAGATAATCTGGTGCTCACCATCGGGACGATGCCCCTCCCCCGCCGAATCCGCCGCCACCGCCTCCGAAACCACCCCCACCACTGCCGAGGCCGCCAAATCCACCGCCCCCGAAACCGCCGCCACTATGCCAGATGCCGCCTCCTCGGCGACCCATCCGGCTCGGCATGCGGCCATGCATGCCATAGCCCGTCCGTGCAGCAGCCTGCGAGGCGACGATGATCCAGAATGCCGGAAAGACAAACAGCAGGAGCACCATCCACACCCACAGTGGCGCAGTCATGCGACGCTCGACTCGCTTGCGTGGCGCGGGCGCTCCGGCAAGCTCGACGTTGAGCTCGCGTGCGATGCGACCCACGACAGCGGCGAGGCCTTCCTCTCCCCGCCCCTCCCTCAGGTACGGAACCAAGACCTGATCGAGCATGCGGCGAGACCAGGCATCGGTCAGGGTTCCCTCAAGTCCATAACCCACTTCGAGACGCACCTGGCGCTCGCGAGGCGCGAGCACGAGCAGCAGGCCGCGATCTTCGCCCTTTGTTCCAAGCTTCCACTGCTCGGCAATCGACATCGAAAACGATTCGATGTCATGGCCCTGGAGTGAGCTCGGAATGTAGATCGCCATCTGGGCACCGGTACGCGACCGGAGCTCGCGAACCAGACCCTCCAGGCGGCGCTTTCCGGAGTCGTCCAGAAAACCCGCCTCGTCCACCACGGGTCCGGACAGGTACGGCGCCTGAACGAGCGGCGCAGCAGCCTGGGCATGAGTCGCAGCATGGGCGACTGGTGCCGCCTGCTCGCCGATAAACGACCCGACCTCTGGAATGGCCGACAGCACGCACAGAGCGAGAAGATTCAGCAGGACGAGAGGGTGGCGGCAGAGCCGCATCACTGGAACTTGACCTCCGGATTCTTGGTGGCTTCTTCGCTCACGGTGAAGGTTTCGCGTACCTGTGCTCCGAGCAGGAAACGCGCCGTGAGATTCGTCGGAAAGAATCGAACCGACTTGTTGTACTCGGCAACCGACTCGATGTAGCGACGGCGCGCCACGGCGATGCGGTTTTCAGTTCCTTCGAGCTGGCTTTGAAGATCGCGAAAATTCTGGTCGGCCTTCAGGTTCGGGTAGTTCTCGGCGACTGCCATCAGCCGACCGAGCGACTGCGACAATCCGGACTGGGCTTCCTGGAATTTCTTGAATGCCTGCGGATCGGAAAGCTGCGCCGGGCTCAGAGTCACTTGCGTGGCCTTCGCACGCGCTTCGACAACACCTTGAAGTGTTGACTGCTCGTGCTTGGCATAACCCTTCACGGTTTCGACCAGATTCGGAATCAGGTCGGCTCGGC
>JBIIXZ010000272.1:0-3091 GCA_044347055.1 Bdellovibrionia bacterium
CTCACGGGTGGCTATGGGTATCCCTTCAACAAGATGGGCATGAACCGCTGGTACCTGTACCGCGCCACGACGAACCAGATCGTGACGATCTGGATCAGTGCTGTTGCCGGACTGACCTGTCCGACCGAGTCGCGCGACGCACTCGATCTCGTCGTTTTTCAGGCAGGGCAGGTCATCGCCGCAGATGAAACCCGCGGCGGATGCCCGAGCGTGAGTTTCAGCACGACTGCCGGACAGGATTACGTCGTCATCGTGAGCGGCTACCAGGGTGAAACCACCAGCTACACCATCACGGTGAGCCCATGATCTCGCGAGAGAAGGTGCACGAATGAAGAACGGTGCAGGATCCAGAAAGGTGCTGGTCGGTGCGGCGGTGGCGGTGGCAGCTCTTGGTTCGGTAGCGGGCGTGTACCTCGGTTCTTCCGCAGCTCGTCCGCGCCTGGGTTCGGTAGGTGCTTCCGTTGGCGCTTCCGTCGGTGTGCAGGTTTCGGAGTCCGGTGATCGTGGTTCGTCGCGTGCCGACTCAATGGTAGGTCGTTCTCTTTCCGGCAGGAGGCTCGGCGCCCCGTGGAACGGCGGCAAGCCTGGACTTCCTGTCGACGTGTCGAGCGATCTTTCCGGCCCGATTCCTGCGGGTGTCGATCACTCCATGATCGTCTGGATCATGATCGATCAGGAGTGCAGCGCCGCGGAAGTGCGTCTTCGCGGAATTGAAGGAGTGGTCGTCTCCGGACAGCGACGTGTGGAGCTCGGGCCCTGTCGTCCGGGCGAGCGAGTCGAAGTTCCTGCCATCGTTCGAATTCCGTCCGGTGGAGCCGGCTTCCTTGCCGTCGACGTGATCCTGGAAGAGGTGGATCCTGAAGATGGCTCCATCACCCGGAGGACGGCTTCCAAGGCGATCTCAGTCGTTGCCGAAGGCGCCCGCGCGCAGCCGAAGTCTCTCGGAAAGGCCGTCTCTTCCGGCAAGAGCGGAATGAAGGGCGAAGAGCCCGAGCAGGTGATCGAGCTCGGGCAATAAATGGTCGGGCCCACCTTTTGGTTCAGAACTGCGTCAAAACACGCAGGGCCGACCGAAAATTCACCGTTCGGGTACGGACAGTCCTCGCTCCGCTCTCGCGGAGCTGCGGAACTACCGAACGGATGAATTTCGGATCACCCCTGCGCGCACTGACGCCTGGATCCGGAAGAGTCGCGCCCGCGAGTTCCCTGCGCCAGCAGGGTTGTCTGAGGCGGGCGTGCTCTTTCGGTCCGAGCGTCAGTGAATGTAGGCACTCCGCGTCGAATGACGCAGATCTGAACCAAAAGGTGGGCCCGACCTTTTTACCTCACGAAGTGCTTGAGCACGTACTCGAGGGCCTGTTCCTTGGTGGTGATCTTGAGCTCGAGCACCTGGTCCTCGACCGTGCGGAGGATCTCGGAGAAGCGCGGACCGGGTGAGAGGCCCAGGCCGATCAGGTCTTCACCGGTCAGGATCTTGGCCGCATCCGGAGGAGGCGAGTTCAGGAATTCCTGGTGGCGAGAGCGGGCGAATTCCCAACAGGAGTGGTTTCCATCCGTGGCACTCGCGGCAGCGCGATGAAGCGCCAGGAGATCCTCGAAAAAGGGTTCGCGAATCAGCCGCTGCAGCGTCGCCTCACGCATGTTGAAGACTTCGCGAAGCTTCAGGTGGTCGCGGACGAGGACGACGATGCGGTCGATTTCCTCGCGCGAGAATTTCAGGCGTTCGCCGATTTTTTCGCCTGCGGCGCCCGCATCACGATCATGACCGACGAAGCTCTTTTCTCCGCTCCTGCGCCACGCAATCGGCTTGCCGATCTCCTGGAGCAGTGCCGCCCACGCGAGCGGAACGCTCCGCTTCGGATTCTGCGAGGCGCAGAGTTCGAGCACATGCAGCGTATGCAGCCAGAGATTGCGCTGGACGTAGGTGGGCTGCTCGATTTTCTTGAGTACTTCGACTTCCGGAAGGATATGCCCCAGCAGATCGAGCTCCGAGAGCATCCGGATGGCGGCTGCAGGCGACGGGCCCTGGAGCATCCGGGTCATCTCGTCGCGGATTCTTTCCGGGCTGATCTTCGAGATCAGCCGGGCCTGCGATTTGACGGCAGACCGGGTTTTTTCCTCGAGCTGGAAGCCGAGGGCATGGGTGAATCGCACGGCGCGAAGCAGGCGAAGCGCATCCTCCTTGAAACGCTGCGCGGGTTCGCCGATGGCCCGAAGCGTCTTCGACTGCAGATCCTGCATGCCTCCGACGCAGTCGAGCACTCGCTGGGTTTTCGGATCATAGAAAAGCGCATTCACCGTGAAGTCGCGTCGGCGAGCATCCTCTTCGGGC
This sequence comes from Bdellovibrionia bacterium, assembly GCA_044347055.1. Classification (GTDB taxonomy): domain Bacteria; phylum Bdellovibrionota; class UBA1018; order UBA1018; family UBA1018; genus CAIOHW01. Next base: position 2,333 of record JBIIXZ010000272.1, read on the forward strand.
CCCGAAAATTTCACGCCTACCGGATGGCGGTGGTCCTTGTATTCGAGGTCCTCGCGAAAGGTGGCCACCTCGATGATTCCAGGAGTTCCCCCGGGGCCGACAGTGGGAGAGGGAATCTTGAGCACGCCGAAAGCCTTTCCGACTTCAAGCGCGCTGGGAAAGATCTTCTCGAGCTCCTCGGGCCTGGCGTTCGTCGCAATGTCGAAATCCTTGGTCGCGCGACCCAGCAGGAAGTCGCGGACGCTTCCGCCCACGACGAATCCCACGAAGCCCGCATCATCGAGCTTCGAGAGCGTCTCACGTACGGGCCCCGGCAGGGGCATCGCACGTTCAATCCGGATCCACTTCAAGGGGTTTTCCATCGAGTGTGTACTGGCTCTTGATGACGGTTTCCGCTTCAAACCGGTTCGGGGCGGCGGTTCCTTCGGCATCCTTGCCGGAGTCCTTCCTCGCGCTGCGCGGGCGCCTCGTCTCGGCAGGCGACGGAGCCTCGCGGGTTGCCGTCATTCCCGGAGGAAGCACTTCGTCGCTTTCGGCGCGAATCTCGCGGACTTTTGGAGCAGCCCTGGGCCGCGAGTTCTGCGCCGGAACCTCGACTGAAGGCGTGCCTTCCGCAGCACCGGCTGCATGCACCTGCGGCGAGATCAGCAGCGAGACTAGCAGCGAGATCGGCAGCGAGATCGAGAGAGCGAGCGTCAGTGCGGCACTCCGAATCGCCGGGGTCATCGCATCAATACCTCGCGCGGCCGCGAGCCTTCG
>JBIIXZ010000273.1:0-3068 GCA_044347055.1 Bdellovibrionia bacterium
CACCTTCTCCACGAATAGTTCGGAGCTGTGGATTCCAGTCTCCTCGCCCAGGCTCTGAGACTGCTTCGAGCGGACGAAGCTCAACGTGAGGACATCCGTCTTTCCAGACAGAATCTTCAGCTCGACTGCCTCACCGGGCTGAGCCGCAAAAAAGAGTTCATCCACCTGCTCGAAGCTCTGAATCGGCCGGCCATTCCAGCTCTGAATGCGATCCCCGGTTTTGATTCCAGCCTTGCCGGCGGGCGACTCTGGATTCGAAATGCCGACGACAGGCTCACGACCAGCCGGAAAGATTCCGGGCAGATGCCCCACTTGAGTCTTTTCACCAAATGCAGAGTATCCAGATTCGCTTCCGGCCTGAACTGTCAGAGTGAGTGGTTCAGGAGCGCCGGTGCGTTCGACTCTCAGCTCGATCGCCTTGCCGGGATGATCCAGGAGCTGGGTTTCGATGTCCTCGAACTTCGAAATCGGAGTTCCCGCGACAGAAATGATCTTATCTCCCGATTTAAGACCGGCCTGGGCGGCGACCGAACCCGGCAGAACTCGCCCGATTCGGCTGGTGACATGCTCTTCTCCGATGACCTGGATAGCCATGAACAGGAGGGCAGCGAAGATGAAGTTGAACAATGGGCCGCCGAAGAAAATAAAGAACCGCTTCCAACGGGCCTGCCTCTGCAACGAGCGAGACGCCAGTTCAGGCGGCAGCTCCTGTCCGGGCTCCTCGCCCAGGAGCTTCACGTATCCGCCGAGCGGAATCACCGAAAGGCACCACTCGGTCTCGCCGCGCTGCCGCGACCAGATTTTCGGGCCGAACCCGACGGAAAAGACCTCGGCTTTCACACCAAAGATGCGTGCAAAGATGTAATGGCCGTACTCGTGAACCACCACGAGCGGGCCAAGAATGCAGATAAATCCAATGATGGAGAGGATCACGGTCTAACCTTTGAGTCCTTTCGCCGAAAGCCGGCAGTCTAACCCAGTGTCCGAATGCAAAGATACATCATCGGGGCACTCACTACGAGCCCATCAAAACGATCCAGCACCCCCCCGTGCCCCGGGAGCAAGTGGCCGGAGTCCTTTCTTTGGAAGGCCCGTTTGATGAGACTCTCACAAAGATCGCCCAGTTGCGCCGAAGTCCCGACGAGAACGGGACCAACGATGACAAATGCCCAGGACATGCCTGGAAAAGCGATCAGCTTGAAGAGCAGCGTCACCACGAACGAGCCCGCCATGCCGCCCCATGCCCCTTCCCAGGTCTTCTTCGGGCTAATGGCAGGGTAGAGCTTGGTCTTGCCTTTCCGGAGGCCTACGAAGTAGGCCGCCGAGTCTCCTACCCAGTTGATCAGAAAGAATACGAGTAGCCAGCGCGCCCCATCTGCCTGATCCCGGATCAACGGGAGGAACAGAGGAAGGAAGCCGACATAGAGTACACCAAACAATCCATAAACCAATTCGCGAAGGTGCCGCTCAAGCGACTCTGGCGCACTCGCATGACGCGAAGCGGTGACGAGAAAGTAGAAGAACAAACCCAGAAACGAAGCCAAAAGAAGCTCATACTCCATGCGCGGTACGATCGCCGAAAAGAAACCGACCAGCCACACGACCCCCAGAAAAACCTGTCGCTTTTCCACCCGATCATCCAGCGAAAGCACGATCGAGAGGTACTCATTGGTCATGAGGAGCGCCAGGATGACGGAGACAAGGGCCGTTCCCCAGGTTCCAAGGCCAAGCGTCAGCCCTAGAAGGACTGCGCCTCCGATGGCTCCGGTCTTCACACGATTCTTGAGTTCGGGCCTCATGCTCTGGATTCCTGCCTTTCACTCGAAACGCGAACGTTATCCACTCCGCCGAACCGGCGATTTCGAGAGCCAAACTGCTGGACGGCCAGACGCAGGTCCTCAGCCGTGAACTCCGGCCACGGCTTCTTCAGGAACGCCAGCTCTGCATATGCCGCCTGCCAGAGCAGAAAATTACTCAGCCTTTGCTCGCCACTGGTCCTCAGCACCAGGTCCACGTCTGCGAGGGACCCCAGTCCGGCCGTATCCAGGAACTCCGAAAACCGCTCCTCAGTCAGCTGCTCGGGCGTCATCGACCCTTCAGAGCAGTCATGAGCAAACGCCTTTGCAGCGCGAACGATCTCATCACGGGCACCGTAGGAGACGGCAACAGAGAGCTGAAGCCCAGTGCACTTCTCCAGAACCCTTTCCGTTTCGGAAACAACGGAAAGAACCCCCGGCGCCAGACGTGTGCGATCTCCAATTACTCGAAATCGCACATTGTTCTGCAGCAGGTTCGGAGTCTCCGTCTTCAAGAAGCGCTGAAAAAGACGCCAAAGAACGTCGCGCTCGTTTTCAGGTCGCTTCCAATTCTCGGTCGAAAATGCGTAGAGCGTCAGAGCAGAGAGCCCGAGTCTTCCCGCCTCTTCAACCACCTCTCGCACGCGCTTGACACCACGGACATGGCCAAAAAACCGCGCGTGGCCACGACCTCGCGCCCACCTTCCGTTTCCGTCCATGATGATCGCGACGTGTAAAGCGTCCATGAAGCACCACCGCTCCCCAAAGGAACTAGATGGTCATGATCTCCTTTTCCTTCGCGGCGACAACCTTGTCGACTTCGGCGACCTTCTCGTCGGTCTTCTTCTGGATGACGTCCATCTGCTTCTTGGCCTCGTCTTCCGGCATCGACTTGTCCTTCTTCACCAGCTCGTTCGCGTCTCGGCGCTGGTTGCGGATGGCCACCTTGGCTTCTTCGCCCATCTTCTTGAGCACTTTGACCATTTCCTTACGGCGCTCTTCGGTCATGGGCGGAAGCGAGATGCGGATGACCTTGCCGTCGTTTTGCGGGGTCAGACCGATGTTGGCAGCCAGAATGGCCTTCTCGATCGCGCCAATGGTGTTCTGCTCCCAGGGAGTGATCTGGATGGTGCGAGCATCAGGAGTGGTGACGTTTGCCACCTGGTTCACCGGAACGCTCGAGCCGTAATAGTCGACATGGACCGGCTCCAGGAGCGCGGTCGAGGCACGACCGGTGCGCAGCTTCGCGAGGTCACCCTTGAGCGACGTGAT
>JBIIXZ010000274.1:0-3059 GCA_044347055.1 Bdellovibrionia bacterium
AGCGTCGATCCGGCTTCAAAGATACCCGATACTGCTTCTTGCCCTCATTCTCATGTTCCTGCATTCTTTTGTCGCCGGACATGTCGTCTTCAATGGAATGGGCGCAATGATGATGGCCGTATTGTTCGCCACGTCCAGCTTTTTGACGAGGAGTCGGCCGAGGGCCCCCCATGATTAGCAAAGTTTTCAGTGCAGCGGTATCCCAGATCAGGAATCGGCCATTTGTGATCGACCAGTCCATTTCTGATTCCGATCTCATTGGACTATCGATTCAACACGGCATCGGCCTATTGCGGGGCCTCGTTCGACTACGCAGGGGCGTCTCGTTGGGAAAGTCGGTAAGGATTCATGGCAAGCACCGCCTACGTCTTGATTCCGGTGTGACGATTGGTGACCATGTCGTCCTGAATGCCATCGGAAGAGAAGAACTGAGCATTGGGAGATCTTCCTCGGTGGGCGCATTTTCCGTTCTTAAGGTGTCTGGGTCCCTCGCTGATCTCGGAAAAGGCATTCGGATTGGTCGAAATGTCGGGATTGGTGAATTCGCCCATGTCGGAGGTGCTGGTGGAGTCGAAATCGGGGATGATACGATCATCGGTCCATACTTTAGTTCTCATCCGGAGAATCATGTTTTCTCGGCATCGAACGTGGCGATCAGGGAGCAGGGACTGACCCGCAAGGGTATACGGGTGGGCAAAGGCTGTTGGATCGGTGCAAAGGTCACCCTGCTCGATGGGTCGGAAGTCGGCGACTACTGTGTCGTTGCAGCCGGTGCGGTGGTAAAGGACATATTTCCGTCAAACTGCGTGATTGGCGGAATTCCAGCGCGGATCATCAGGCAGAAGTGACTCTGTGGCCAGTGAACTGATCTTCACTCACCTCTACAATGATTACAGTGGCAGCCCACGCATACTGCGGGATGCCATCGAGACATCTTTGACCCTGACCAGTAACATTCACGTCATTACCAGCGGACATCAAGGATTTCTCGACAAGGTTGCCGCTCCTCGAAGTCGCCTGCTCTATGCGAAGGGCAATCATCGTTACACGACACTTGCTGGATATCTCGTGTCGCAAGTCCATCTCTTACTGCTTGTCGCTTACAGGATTCTTGTTGCACGGGCTTATGGCAGGAGCCCGACGGTTATCGTGAACACTTTGCTTCCATTCGGCGCAGCCATCAGTGCATGGTTGCTTCGCGTTCAGGTCATTTACTACCTGCATGAGTCATCAATTAGCCCACCGTCGCTGAAGCTCCTGCTTCGAACAATAGCCGCAAGCACCTCGCAGCACGCCATCTTCGTGTCCCGCTGGCTCATGGCTGCCGAATCACTTGATGGTCCCAAACAGCACCTCCTCTACAACGGCCTCGGCGTAAATTCCGCGAAAGGCGAGTGCTATTCGCAGGCTCACTAAAGGCGTACAAGGGCATCGACCATTTTGTTGAGCTGGCGTCACGACTTCCGGAACTTAATTTCATCGCCGCCCTGAACTGCCAGGAAGATCAACTTTCGGCCTACTTCGGCCAGCGAACTCTTCCTTCAAATCTCCGAATACTGGCGAGACCAAAGAATCTCCGGCAGCTCTTCATCGATAGCTTTTGCGTTGTGAATCTCAGCATTCCCGATCAGTGCATCGAAACGTTCGGCCTTTCGCTGCTGGAGGGAATGATCTGTGGAACTCCTGTAGTCGCCCCTCCGATCGGCGGACCGCTGGAATTCGTGGATACCAGTTGTGGCCTACTCGCAGACAGCAGGGATACTGAAGTCATCGTCCAATTTCTAACGAAGATTGCCAATGATGAGGATGCGTGGAGTTCGATGTCCAAACAGGCCGCTCTTCATGCCATGAAATTCTCACCGGAATCTTACCAGTCGTCGTTACGGAGTATCCTGGGCGAAATGGGGGTCGTGTAGTGAGCAGACGGATTGCGATCATAGGAACCGTTGGTGTGCCAGCATCTTACGGCGGTTTCGAGACCTTGGTCGAGAGGCTGATCGATGGAGAGCACCCGGCCGTCGCAGTTTACTGCTCATCGAAAAACTATCCTCGGAAGCTTCGGGTCTACCACGGGGCGGCGCTTCATTATCTTCCACTCTCGGCAAATGGCGCCCAAAGCATCCTCTACGACATCATTTCCATCTGCCATGGGCTGCGTCACGGTTATCGGAGTTTCCTGATTCTAGGGGTGTCTGGGGCAATCGTACTGCCTTTGGTCAAAATCCTGTTTCCAAGCACGAAAGTGGTCACCAATATCGATGGAATTGAATGGAGGCGCGATAAATGGGGCTGGGCGGCACGCTCATTTCTGCGACTTTCTGAGAGGATCGCGGTGCAATGGTCCGACACGACGATAGCAGATAATGAAGTCATTCGAGAGCACGTCGAGAGGGAGTATTCGGAAACCTGCGTGGTCATCCCATACGGCGGCGAGCACGCCACTCTCGGTAGGGCAGAAGCGGGCAATCCGGTCGGCGAGTACGACCTGGCGCTATGTCGGATCGAGCCGGAGAACAATGTCGAGATGATTCTAGAGGCGTACTCGCAAGCGGGCACGTTTTTGAAGTTCATTGGAAACTGGGAAAACTCCGCCTACGGGAAGGAGCTTCGAGTTCGATTCTCCCGGTGCCCTCGAATCGAGCTTCTCGATCCGATTTACGATCTTGAGGCGCTGTATAGATATCGAAGCGAGTGCCGCTTCTACATTCATGGTCACTCCGCCGGAGGCACCAATCCATCCCTCGTCGAGATCATGCACTTTTCCAAGCCGGTGATTGCCTTCAATTCACCATTTAATCGGGCAACCATGGAAAACCACGGACGGTACTTCAATAGCGAACGAGACCTCCGCGAGGCCCTTCTCAAGCCGCCCTCCCCCGAAGAAGGGGTGGTCTTGGCGGAGATCGCCCAGCGTCGATACACGTGGAAGGTCGTCAAGGACTCATACTTTTCACTGTTTCGAGACTGAACCTTCGTATTGCCTCAAAAGTAAGTGTTACCGAGACGCGGTGTGCAATGGGTCCGAGGATTCATCCCATTGCTGCTCTGATGCTTGAGAT
>JBIIXZ010000087.1:0-10446 GCA_044347055.1 Bdellovibrionia bacterium
CGAGTGCTCGTGCGGTATTGATGACCTCTCGAATTCCCACTTCATGCCCGACTCTTGCGGCAGCAGTATTGATCGAATTGGCCACCGCCTGCCTCAGGCTGATCCACCCGCGATACTCAGGATCATAATTCTTCGGTGCCCAAGTCTGGCGCCCGCGATCATAGCTCAGAGTGAATGGAGCATCTTCCACGGGGTAGCCGGGGCCCAGTGCGACGCCCTGCTGGTCCTTGCGCTTCTGAATCGCCGCCAGAAACAGGAGTGGCTTGAAGGTGGATCCGACCTGTCGCTTCATGTTCAGGATGCGGTTGAACGACGACTCCGAATAATTCTTTCCGCCCACCAGCGCTCGGATGTACCCGGTGGACTGCTCGACCGCTGCAAGCGCCCCTTCGAGTCGCTGACCGTTTGCGGTCGCGGCAAGCTTCAAATCCTTCTCGAGCCTCGCAACGCCGCCGGCAACTGCGCGCTGGGCGGAAGTGTTCATTGCAGGATGCAGGGTGGTGTACACGCGCAAACCCAGGTCCGGAATCTCCTGTTCGGAGTAGCGATCGGCAAGCTTCTCCTGGAGCATGGCCTTGACGTAATCAATGAAGAACGGAGCCTTCAGATTCGAGGCCGTCTGCGAGGGGGCCAGACGGAGGGGGGCGCGTAATGCCTCTGCGAGCTCGCCCTGGGCGATGTGCCCCGTCTCGTTCATCTTCCGGAGGACGAGCTTCTGGCGCTCCATGGCCCGTTCGCGATAACGGTAGGGCGAATAGTAGCTCGGGCCGCGAATCAACGCCGCCATCAGGGCTGCTTCATGGATCTCGACCTCATCGAGCCTCTTTCCGAAGAAATACTTCGCACCTTCCGAGACGCCATGGATCTCAAGGCTGCCGATCTGGCCGAGGTACACTTCGTTCAGGTACCGCTCCAGGATCTCCTCCTTGGAGAAGCGGAGCTCGAGAAGCAGGGCGAGAAAGACCTCGTTGGCCTTCTTGAAGAGGTCCTTGTCATGCCTTTGCATGAGGTTCTTGACGAGCTGCTGGGTGATCGTGCTGCCGCCTTGAGCGAATCTCATTTGGCGGAGGTTCACCCACATCGCGCGCGCAAGCCCCCTCCAGTCGAGGCCGATATGCTCGAGGAAGTGCTGGTCTTCAATCGCGAGGATGGCCTGCCAGATGGCCGGCGGAATGTCCGAAAGCGGCACCCACTCGCGGACTTGTCGAGTCGTGGAGCCTCCCGGCTGGAGGGCTCCAATGAACTCCGGCTCCAGGAAGATCTCCGGTACCTCTTCGTCTCCTGCGCGGATGGCTTCGAGCTCGGCATCCGGCCTAGTTCCTTCGAATTCGAGCCGGAGCGGGGTTTGGGCTTCCGAAAGCTTCCACGTCGCATGGTCCGTTGGAATCAGGTTCTCGGGATAACGGATCGGATGCAGCTTCAGCTCGATCACTGCGCCGTGCGACTGGTGCGAGTAGCCGAGCGCACGCAGGCGCTCTTCTGCATCTGCTCTCGGCATTCCCGGGGCCACTCGCGTGACGTCGGAATACAGGCGAGTGGGAATCCACTGCTGCTGCTGCTGGAAGCTCGTCTCGAGCTGTCGGAAGAGCACGCCCAGGTAAACGGCAAGGGCAACCCAAGGCGCCACGAGGATGACCATCAGTCTGACAATGCGGTGCATCGGCCCGGGAATCTCCTTGACGGAGAAAATAGCCGTCCATAGAACCAACATCAATGGCAGGAGACTCCAAGCAGATGAAAAAAATCAGGTTTTGCGTGGGCTTTGCACTCGGGATGGTCGTAGCCGGCATGCCTGCCGTGGCTCTCGCTCTGGATCTCGACTGGGCGGGCGACTTCAGGGCCGAGAACCATTGGATCAGCAACTATCGCCTGAATGCCGCAAACGCATCGGGCGGCGGCTATTCGGTGCCAGGAACCGGAGGCGGCAAGGCCCAGTTCCAGACGCTCTTCTTCCGGCTCAAGCCTCGCGCGGTCGTGAACGACAACGTCTACCTGCACAGCGAAATCTGGTTTGGTACCCCGGCTTACGGGTTTTTCGGCGACGCTCCTGCGTCGGGTGATCTTGACTCTTACAACTCGACGTTTTCGGGCGGCGGCACGGTCACTGCGCAGCGTTTCTGGGCTGAAGTCCTGACCGACGTCGGAAACGTGCATGTGGGCCGTGCGCCTCTGAACTGGGGCCTCGGACTGGTCTGGAGTGCGGGCGACGGACTCTATGATCGCTTCCAGTCGACAGGTGATGTGATTCGGATGGTCTCGAAGTTCGGGGCCTTCTCGTTCATTCCTGCAGCGGTAAAGTACCGCACATCAGGAACCGTCAGCGGAGGGGGAACTTCGGAATACGCCGTGGCCCTCAAGTATGAGAACCCCGACGATGAGTTCGAAGGCGGGGTGAATTTCATTCGTCGTGTGGGCTCGGGGTTTGATGCCTTCGGTGCCGGCGCGGGTCTTTCGGGTGACATCAATTCGACCACCTGGGACATCTTCACCCGAAAGAGAGTCGGAAAATTCGATCTCTCCGCCGAGGCGCCCGTGACGAGCGGGAGGATCTCGGGTGTCGAAGCGAGCACTTATGCCATCGCGGCAGAGGCCAGGTATCTGGCCAACGACGCCTGGAATTTTTCAGCAAAGGCAGGCCATGTGCCGGGCCAGACAGGCGACGCATCCAAGATTCGCGGTTTCTTCCTGCATCCCAACTACAAGCTGGGCCTGATCCTGTTCAATTACCAGTTGGCCAATCTGAGTGGTGCGAATGTCGGGGCGGGGGCTGCGGGTGGATCTGTCTTCAACTCACCCATTACCAATGCCAACTACCTGCACCTGGCCGGCGCCTACACGATGAGCAAGTGGCAGTTCCGCGGATCGTGGACCTACGCTCGGGCAGGCGAGGTGGCGGGAACGAGCGGTACCTACTTCAACCAGTGGACCCGCGAGTTCACTTCAGCCGGAGGAGCGGTGGCGCAGTCGAGTTCGCTGGGCTGGGAAGTCGACGCCGGCGCGACACTCCAGTGGGATGATCACTTTGAATTCAAGGCGGACGCAGGCGTGTTCCTGCCGGGTGATTTCTTTAAGTACACTGCGACGTCCCCCGAGAATTCGACCGGCACCGTTCTGGCCCTGGTGCTGGGCATCGGCGCGAAGTTCTAAAAACGGTATCCGGTACCTTTTGGCAGCTCAATGCGTCAGCGTGACGCAATCCTGAACCAAAAGGTGGGCCCGACCTTTTATTGAACGACGAATTCGGTGAAGTAGACGTCCGTGACCAGCGCCTCTTTGGCGAGCTGGTTGGCGGATTCGCGGAGCTGGCTTCGAAGAAGGTACCGGCCCTGGACGGAGATGAGGTCCTGATAGCTCCGTCGTCCCACCAGGGTCAGGAGCTTGTCCTCGATCAATGGACGAACCTCCTGGAGTTTGGCCTGGGCTTCTTGGTCTACGGTAGCCATGGTGAAGCCGATCGTGGCGTAATGGATTTTCTTCTGTCCTCCGGAATCGGAAGGGGCAGGGTCGAGGTTGACCGTCACGGAAGGAAAGGCCAGTGACCCGGGCGGGCCCACCGGTTTTTTCTTCTCCATCTTTTTAGCGATCTTCTCGCGTTCTGCACTCTCGGTGATGGGAGGGCGTTTGTAGAGAATCTTGGTGTAGACGAGCATTCCAATCGCGCCCAGAGCTGCCAGCAGATTCACTCCGAGCAGAATGACCATCAAGGGGGGCTTGGCCTTCGGGGGCTTGCCTTCGGCAGGAGCGCCTTCCTGTTTCGTCTCGGACATAACAGAAGTGTAACGCGCAACCCGTGGGGCGGAGGCAAAAAAAAGCCCCGGCTCCTCAGGGAGCCGGGGCTCGAACTTCTGGTGGGACCGTTAGAGACGGACCGGCTCAAACGGCAGGCCGAGATCGTCGGCGACCTGCTTGTAGGCCACTTTTCCGTTCAAAATATTGACGCCCTTGAGGAGCGCTTCGTCCTTGGCGACGGCCGCCTTCCAGCCCATGTTGGCAAGCATGACGGCATACTTCATCGTCACGTTCGTCAGCGCATAGGTGGAGGTTCGCGGCACCGCTCCCGGCATGTTCGGAACGGCGTAATGGATCACGCCGTCGACCGTGTACGTGGGATGTTCATGGCTGGTCGGACGGCAGGTCTCGACCGAGCCGCCCTGGTCGACAGCAACGTCCACCACCACCGATCCCGGCTGCATGCGCGAGATCATGTCTCGGGTGACGAGCTTCGGAGCCTTTGCTCCGGTGACGAGCACTGCGCCGATGACAAGGTCTGCGTTGAGCACTGCCTTTTCGATCTGCTCGCTGTTCGAATAGAGGGTCGTGATTTCGTTTCCGAAGATGTCGGAGAGGTAGTCGAGGCGGTGCACGTTCACGTCCAGGATCGTGACATTCGCGCCGAGTCCGACGGCCATCTTGGCGGAATTGATTCCGACGACGCCGCCGCCGAGAACGACGACGTTCGCACGGTTCACGCCGGTCACGCCGCCCAGGAGCATTCCCTTGCCGCCATGATCATGCTGCAGGTACGTGGCGCCGATCTGGGTTGCCATGCGGCCGGCAACGGCAGACATGGGCGCGAGCAGCGGCAGCGAGCCGTCGGCGGGCTGGATGGTCTCGTAGGCGATGCCGACGATTTTTCGCTCCATGAGTGCCTTCGTCAGGCGCTCGTCAGCGGCGAGGTGCAGGTAGGTGTACAGGATCTGATTTTCGCGAAGAAGGGGGTACTCTTCGGGCAGGGGCTCCTTGACCTTCACGATCATGTCGGCCTTTTCATAGACCTCTTTGCCCGTCTCGATGATGGTTGCGCCCGCCTTGCGGTAGTCGTCATCCGAAATTCCTGCCCCGACACCCGCATTGTGCTGGATCAGGACCTTGTGTCCGGCCTGGGACAGCGCGCGAACTCCGGCGACGACCATGCCAACACGGTTTTCCTTGTTCTTAATTTCCTTCGGGACACCGACGATCATGAGGACCTCGAGATTGGGCTGGAGGGCGGCACGCCTACCAGCGGATTTTCATTCCATCGTGGGCCAGAAGGACTTTCCCGCTACCAAATTCACGGGCGAGTCTCTGGTTCCAAGTGGCGTTGTCAAAATCATGTCCAAGATGCGTCAGAATGGCTTTCTTCGGACGCAATGCCCGGACCGTCTCCAGCGCCTGATCCAGATGAAAATGCGTTCCGTGCCGCTCGATCCGCAGGCAATCGAGGATCAGAACGGAAAGCTCCTTCAACCGGTCAAACGACTGCTCCGGTATATAGCTACAATCTGTAACGTAGGCAACGGAGTCGATCCGGAAGCCCAGGACCTGTTTGGATCCGTGTTTTACGGGAATAGGAAGAACGGGGACGCCCTGGATGGAAAGCGCGTTTCCGGATTCGAGCTGCTCGTTGGAGATCAGGTGGGGAACCAGGCGGGCGGTGCCTCCTCCTTCGTCGTAGGCCGGGGCGGTTGAGAAGATGTATGGAAAACGCGAGCGGAGCTCCGATACCGTCCAGTCATTGCCGTAAACCGGCAGATCCTGCTGTTGGAGATAATTGTAGCTTCGAAGGTCATCAACGCCCCCGATATGGTCTGCGTGGGGATGCGTGTAGAGGACGGCATCGACGTGCAGCAGCTTCTCTCGCAGGGCCTGCTGCCGGAGGTCGATCGAGGAGTCCACGAGGAGGCTCCTGCCTCTGGTGCGGATCCAGACGGAGGCGCGAGTGCGCTTGTTTTTTGGATCACGCGACCTGCAGACCCTGCACCGGCATCCGATCAGCGGAACGCCGGAAGAGGTTCCACAGCCGAGGATCGTCAGGAGATTCTCCGCCTTGTTCATGTGCTTCCAGATATTCCATGGCCCGAAACTGGGGTAAACGTTGAAAAGCATGATTCGAAACGTCCTGGTCACCGGTGCGAGCGGTTTTGTAGGCAGCCATGTCATCCGTGAGTTGAACCGTCGCGGACTTCGTCCCTTTGCGTTGATGCGGGGCAGCTCCTCCGCCGGCGGACTGGAGGGCACCGACCACGAGGTTCGTCGAGGAAGTCTGGGAGATTTGCAGTCGTTGCGTGAAGCCGTTCGCGGCATGGATGCCGTCATCCACGTGGCTGGCGTTGTGGCTGCACCGTCTCGTGACCAGTTCTTCGAACACAATGCCGCAGGGACCCGGCGCCTGCTCGATGCGGTGCTTTCCGATGCGCCCCAGCTCCAGCGGTTTCTTCTGGTTTCGAGCCTGGCGGCCTCGGGGCCGACCCTGGATGGTTCGCTCCGGAAAGAGTCCGACGAACCAAGGATCGTTTCGGCTTACGGAGAGAGCAAGCGGGCTGCTGAAGATCACGTCCGTGGGTTTGCCTCGCAGATTCCGAGCCTGATCGTTCGCCCACCGCTGGTTTACGGACCGCGCGATCGCGGCGTGCTCACGATTGCCCAAACGGCTGCCAGAGGCTGGATGGCATTGTTGCCGAGCGAGCCCCCGGTTCCGTCGAAGCTCTACAGCCAGATTTATGGAGAGGATCTGGCGCGAGGAATCGTCGAGATGACGCTGAGCCAGGCGTCGGGCTGGAGTTCGGGAGACGCTTTCTTCCTGTCCGGCCGCGAAATCGTTACTCAGGAGCAGATCTTCGAGGCCATGGCCTCTGCACTGGATCGCAAGCTCACTCGGATCTCGGTTCCGGCCTGGGCCATCCGGGGTGCAGCGTATGGATTGAATGCGTTCGCTGCCGTGACCGGACGATCCTTTCCACTCAATCCCGACAAGCTCGGTGAACTGCTGGCGCCAGCGTGGACCTGCTCGTCGGATCGCGCACGACAGGTGTTCGGGTTCGAGGCAGAGACTTCCTTTGCCGATGGAATTCGTTCAACGATGAAGTGGTACGTCGAGCAGGGATGGCTCTGATTGCTGCAGCGGCCGGGCCGCTGGTTTCCGTGCCGCGCGGGTGGCGCTACTTCTCCATTCGGCAGTTGCCGTCGAAGTAGGCTCCCGGCTGGATCTCGATGGAAGGGCTTTCGAGATCGCCGATCACGCGGGCCGTAGGTGACAGCACCAGTCGAGTACGAGCGTGAACTCCGCCGCGCACGAACCCATCGACCCAGATCGTATCCGCGTCAATGTCTCCTTCGACGATTCCAGACTCACCGAGGATGATCAGGCTTCCCGGTTTTCCTGCAAGCCGTCCACGCAGCGTTCCGTGGAACCGGGAAACGGAATCGAGCTCGAGCGTTCCTTCGAATCGACTTCCTTCGGAGATCAGCGTGACCTCCGATTCATGGAGTTCCACGGAGAATTCGGGCGGAGATTTCTCAGCTTTCTTCGGGGGCTGCTGCGTCACGAGCTCCTCCTCGAGTCGGGGGTACTTTCAGGATTTCACGAACCAGGAGCTTCTGCGTTCCGTCGTTCGATGAGCCGAAAAGCAGGATTTCGATCGTCTGGATAGTCGAATCGACCGCGGGAAAGTCGACCTTGGTCTGTCGGAATCGCGATACCGAAAAGAATTCGCCCTTTTCATGATCGAACAGATAGGGCGAATCGACTCCACGCACCGAGCCTGACGGGTAGCCCAGCAGCACGTCAGGACCGCGGGCCAGCACGATGATCCTGCCCTGCTGGTTTTCGCCTTCACTTCCAGTGAAGCGAATATCGAACTGAAGCCTGAGTTTTCGCCCCTGCCATTGCGTGATCGGCGAGGTGATCTCGAGTGGAACCGAGGGACGCGCGATGATCGGCACCTCTCCTGAGATCGAGGTTGGAAAAGAGCGAAATGCCACGACCGCCGCGCCAGTCGTTGGGGCCTTGGTCAGAACCGTCGGGGTGCACGGCGCGGGAGCTGTCACTGCAAGCGGAGAGGGAGCTGGGCAGGCCACCGGTGCGGACGCGGGCAGGGAGGCGCTGGACGGCACCACGGAGGCGACAGGAGTGGGAGCCGGAAGGGGGGCGGCAAGCGGCATCAGGGACTCCGCCTTTTGTTTCGCCACTCCAAGAAGACGGATCTGCTGCTCGAGCTCACGGAGCCGCTCGGGCTGCGCTCGATGGCTGAGCCGCCAGTAATGGATCGTGGTTGCGACCGACAAAATCGTGACGAGGAGCGAGCCCCCGATGTACCAGCCCAGGCGCGAGATCCAGGCCAGCGGAACCTCAAAGTTTCGCGAAGCGAGTCCGTCCTGGAAAACCAGGACATGAATGGCTTTCCTGAGAGATTTGGGTGCTTGGACCTTCATGGAAGTCCTGAAAGGGTATCGGCGTGAAAAATGGGTGTCAACTTTCAGGCCCGTCGTGCCGAAAGGTTTTTTGGGATGAAGCTGCTTCTCGTACATCCAAGACTGGGATCTGGCGACCCTCTGGTCCGATCGCTCCAAACGACAGGAGTGGTGGTCCTCATCGCCAATACCGTGGACCAGGCAAAGCAGCTGCTGACGGCTCATGCCCTCACGCTCGAGGTGGCGGTGATCCACCGAGAACCCCAGGGGCTGGAGCTTATTCCGTTCATCAAGAGCTCCGCTTCGCTGGCGGATCTGCCTTATATCATCATTTCATCCGAATGGACGGATGCTGACTTTGCCCGTCATCAGCAATCATCAGAGGGGGCCAACGCCTATCTCCGTGAGGAGCGATGCGCGCAGGATCTTCGATTTGTCATCGAGCAGGTCCTGGGCGCTGAATTGTCGATGGTCCTGGCCGCACCTGCCGTGGCTACTGGCTCCGTCATGTCCGGGCTCTCGTTGCCCCAGGTCCAGAGCGCTCCGATCGAGCCTCAGAATCTGTCGGGAGTGAGCGTCCAGATGGAAGATGCCACCAGCGTCTTCCAGCCGACCTCGATGATTTCGCCGAACTTCTCGCTTGAGGTGGATTCCTCGGAAGCGTCACGAAATGCATCCGCTTCCAGCGAAGGAGCGACTCGGGTGGTCTCGCGCGATGAACTCGAGCCCGCTCCCGTGGAGACTGCTCGAGCTCCAGAGGTCGTGGTCATCTCTCCGGAAATCTCCGCGCAGGATCCTATCCAATTCGCTTCCGGCGTGAGCATTTCGCAGATGCCGGAGCTACCGGTTGAACTGGTGTCGCCCGTCGAGTTGTCGGCGGCGGTCGCGTCACCACCCGTCGAATCGTCACCGGTGGTCGCGTTGCCGCCCATCGAATCCTCGCCGGCATTGGAAATGTCCGTGGTCGAAGCCCAGCATCCGAGCCGGACGCCGGAGCCTGCTGGGGATCCGGTCGCGGAGCTTCCGTACCTGTTCAACCAGGCGGCGAGGCCTCGTCCTGCTCCGCCGGTGGGAGACGCAGTGGTGCCGGGCGGTGCGGCACAATCCCCGGACGTCGAGACACTCAAACGGTACCTCGCGCTTCGAGAGCAGGATGTGGCGGCCCTTTCAGCGCAGCTGCATGAGGCGCGTCGGCAGATTCGAAACCTGGAGTCCGACCTCAGGCAGAGCCATGCGTTGATGGAGGAGCAGGGCTTCCGACTCGAGGGCAAGGAAAAGCGTGAGCAGGAGTTCGAGCGCGAGAAGGCCCTCCTGATCCAGGGATTGCAGTCTGAAATGGATGAGCTCCGCTTCCAGATGAAGACGCGCTCGGACAAGGCGCGCTCGCTCGAGTCGCAGGTTCGCGAGACGGCGCAGGAGATGGAGCGCCTCCGCGAGCGAGTACGAAATGATATTCGGAAGATTCGCGTCCGTGAAAAGGAACTCGAGAATCGGCTGGAAATCGTTCGCAAGGATTCCGAGGCGCTGCTCATGGCCCGTGAGGCCACGATCCTGGAGCTCAAGCGCAAGCTGGATACTGCCGAGTTCAACCTCGACCTGATGCATGACCGCCTCGGGCGCGAGAAGGAGGGCTCGGCAGAGCTTCGTGAAAAGCTTCTGCGTGCATCGCAGGCGGTTCGTCTGGCAGGCGGCTTGCTTGACCCTGCGAATCCGGATGCAGGCACACCTGAATCATCCGGTCGCTCCACCGAGCGTCCGGACCGAAAAGTCTCCTGAACCGATCCAGCTTCGGCTCGTGGTGAGCGATTTTCACCTCGGCACGGGACGCTATTTCGCCGATGGCTCGGTGAATATCCTCGAGGACTTCCTCTACGATGACGAGTTCGCCGACTTCCTGGAGTTTTACTCCACCGGAAAGCACTGGGACGCTCGGGTCGAACTGGTCTTGAACGGCGATATCCTGAACCTGCTGCAGGTCGACGATTTCGGAGTGCACAGTCATCTGATCACGGAGCGCGCCACCATGCGGGCTGTCGAACGGATTGCCGCAGGACACCCCGGCTTCTTCGGTGCGCTCCGCAGGTTCTGTCAGGCTCCGGGGCACTCCGTTTCGTATATCGTCGGCAATCATGATGCAGGGATGCTGTGGCCGGGGCCGCGACGCGTGTTTGAGCACGCAGTGGGCGCGCGAGTGACCTTCTTCGATCATCACTACCAGTTTGATGGCGTGCACATCGAGCATGGCCACCAGCTCGAGGATCTGTGCCGGATGGA
>JBIIXZ010000275.1:0-3040 GCA_044347055.1 Bdellovibrionia bacterium
GCTGGAGTCCTGACCCACTCGGGCACGATCGAACTGACAGCTTTCCCGAAGCGCTGTCAGCACCACTTCATGCAGCGCCGCCCGACCTGGGGTACTTCCCGCTCAACAAGCCATTTTTGAAAGGAAGAACCCCATGAAAGTCACGAACGCCTTTTCCGCAGCTCTCGCTCTGACCCTCGCCACCCCGGCACTGGCTGAAAAGCCCGCCACGCCGACGATCGATTTCGCGAAGATCAATACGCAGATCCAGTCGGTGATCGATCAGACCTTCCAGGCCGACGACGTCCTCGAAGGCATCTCTTTCCGGGTCAACCCGAAGACTGCAGATCTCGAGAAGCTCAAGCTCGATGCTCTACTCACCGCCTCGGCGAAGACCTCTCCTTGGGCGGAGAATGAAAAGACGACGCTGAAGTTCTCCGTGAAGTCGAAGGCGGGTGCCCCCCTCACCAACGGCACGGTACCCGTCGCCGCACAGGCTCAGGCAGGCTTCCAGACGCAGGTCCTGAAGCTCGTTCAGTTTCTTGCGAAAAAGGCGGCAGCAACCCTCGCGCAGCCCTCCGATCCGGCCGAACTTCCGACTTACCAGAAGCTCGTGGCTGTTCTCGCCGACCTCGAAAAGGCCGGCTCGCTGAATGACGTTTACCCTTCGCTCGTTCAAATGAAGCAGGCGCTTCTCGAGCGCAACAAGGACACCTCTGACGCGCAAGTGATCACCAAAATCGAAGTCTCCTCGGAAGTCGTCGACGGAAATACCCGCTCGATTGCCATCCGCTACCGCGACACGGTCGACTTCTTCGGAATGAAGTTCAAGAACATCGGCGTGAAACTCGATGACTCCACGATTCTTGGCGGGTTCATCGTCACGGCAAAGTTTCCGCAGGCCCAGGTCGACGAAGTCCGGAATGACATTCGCGAAGAGCTCGTCAAGATCCAGGACGGCGACGCTGACACGATGGACAAGCTCAAGGGTACGGTCCAGGGCTGGTCGATGATGGCCAAGGACATGCTCCAGAATCTGGCCGACTGATTCGCACACCAGTTCGGCTGAATCCAGGCCCGCTCATCCCCCGGGATGGCGGGCCTGGTCGTTTTTTTAAAGGGCGCCGATCTCCGCGAGCACTTTTTCGCGCTCGTCCGCCGCTTCCATCCAGATCGCCTCGCAGGAATCGACTTCCTGCTGAAGCTTGCCCATTTCAGCAATCAGCGCAGCAGAGTTCCCCACGCCAGCGGTGAGCTCCTCATTGATCGCCGCGATCCGGACATGATTCTTCGCCACGGTCGTTTCGCTCTGGGCAATCTTCTGCTCGAGCTGGCGAAGTCGACGATCGAGGGCCTTCTTTTCTTCTTTGTAATTGAGCTTCTTTGGAGCTGCATCAGCAGCAGAACCCGAGCTCTGACTCGAGCCGGACTTTGAAACGCACACGCCCGGTGCCCCATCCGCATTCAAAGTGGAGTAGCTACCGTTCTCCACGCTCCAGACATACTCGTCGTAAGTTCCCGGATAGGTGCTCGCACGTCCGTGGTGCACTTCGAGGATCTTCGTGCCGATGCGGCGGATGAACGAGCGATCATGGCTCACGGCCACGATTGAGCCTTCGTAACGCTCGAGAGCCTGCGCGAGCGACTCGACCGTATCGAAATCCAGATGGTTGGTCGGCTCGTCGAGGAGCAGGCACGACGCCTTCTGGAGCAGCACCTGGCCGAGGGCCACGCGCGACTTCTCGCCACCCGAAAGGACACGAATCGGCTTTTGCACGGCATCGCCGGCAAAAAGCAGGGTGCCGGCAAGATCGAGGATTTCCTGAGGAAGCACTGCGGGATGCGCCTTCTGCTGGAGCGCACGAAGCACCGTGTGGTCGGGGTTCAGCTCCTCGGCCACATGCTGGGCAAAGAACGCAAAGGTCGACTCGTAGCCATGCTCGATCGTTCCACAGATCGGCTTCAGCCTTCCTGCGAGAGTCTTCAAGAGCGTGCTCTTGCCTGCGCCGTTGAGTCCCACCACGGCAAGATGGTCGCCCCCCATGAGGCGAAGATCGAGGCTCTTGAGAATCGTCCGCTCCGGATATCCCAGCTCTGCACCCTTCACTTCGAGCACGAGCTTGCCGGTGCGTGCCGGAGCAGGAATCCGGAAACGCGCCCGCGTCGGAAGCGCCTTCACTTCGATCGTTTCCATCCGATCGAGCGATTTCAGGCGCGACTGGGCCTGCTTCGCCTTCGTGGCCTTGGCGCCGAAGCGCGCGACGAAATCGAGCACTTCCTTGCGACGCTGCTCGACCGACATGGCACGGGCTTCGAGCTGCTGGCGAAGCATTTCCTTCTGCTCAAAATAATCGTCAATGTTGCCATTGAACTTCGTGATCGAGCCGCCTTCCACTTCAACGATGTGGTCGGTCGTGCGGCGCAGAAATTCACGGTCATGCGAGATGAGCAGGAACGCCCCATCGAACCCCTGGAGAAACTTTTCCAGCACCAGCAAAGTCTCGAGGTCGAGGTAGTTCGTCGGCTCGTCGAGCAGCATCAGGTTCGGCTGCTGCCCGAGCATCTTCAGGAGCTTGGCCCGCATGCGGTAGCCGCCACTGAAGGACTGGATCGGTCGCGTATAGTGCTCGTCGAGAAGGCCGAGCCCCCGGCCCAGCGTCTTCAGCTCCCAGATCGGAAGCGTTGCCCCCGAGGAGATGAACTCTTCGATGGTCTCGTCGGCCTTCCACGTGTCGTGCTGAGAGAGGTAGCCGAGCCTGAGCCCGCGCGAGCGGATGATGTCGCCCGAATCGAGCTGCTCCTCGCCGATCAGCGCCTTGAAGAGCGTGGTCTTGCCCGCCCCGTTCGGACCGATGACTCCGACATGCTCGCCTTCGTTGATCGAAAACGAGGCCTCATCAAAGAGGACCTTGGAACCGTAAGCTTTTGAGCCTTGTTGAAGCTGGATCAGGTTTTCCATCGCGGCTTGCCACTATGCTGCTTCGCATAGGGACGATCAAACCTCTTTTTCAGCCCAGGAAAAGCCGGCTTCGCGCCTGCTTCTCCGGCTGGCGTGATGCCT
>JBIIXZ010000276.1:0-3033 GCA_044347055.1 Bdellovibrionia bacterium
AGCGGGCCCAGCCAGAGAACGGGGCCGAGGAAGTGCTTCAGATAAGCCAGGCCGTTCACCTTCAAACCCACGTAGTTGTAGTAAAGAAACACGAAGGCTCCCAGAGCCAGCGTGGTGTTCATATTGTCGGTGGGGGGCAGGAAGCCGGGGATGAGGCCCACCAGATTCGAAACAAAGATGAAGAGAAACAGGCTGCCGACCACTGGGAAATAGTGGGGCGCATCGTGGTGTCCCAGCACGCTCTCGGTAATCTTGTAGAGATTTTCCGCCACGATCTCGAAGAAGTTGCGAAATGTCCATTTCGAGGGAGGCACCAGGGCGCCTTCAGGGGTGGACATCACCCGGTTCAGCTGAAGCGACGCCACCAACGTGGTGAGCATCAGGACAGCAGTCACGAGGATTGCCATGACGACATGGCTGGGGGCGTGTTCCAGTCCCGGAATCAGATGAAGCCAATTAAAGCCGTGTTCGCCGTGCATAGTCGCAATAGCCTTCTCAGATACGAGTCATTCCGACGAGGTCTTTCCTTGAAAACTCCAAGCAAGGCCTCCGACAAGCGGAACAACGATCAAAGTTGCTAACCCCACTAACAGAGAAGATTGGGGAATTCCATGCCTTAGAAACAAAATCGCCCCAAAAATCAACAGTAGGGTGATCTTGGCGATCCCTAGAATGGCGACTCGGATGCCCATTCGGGCTCGATCGTCGCTATCCTGCCAAGTCACCATGGAGAAGACGAGGGCGGCGATGGTCGCCAAATCGGCCATTCCCAGAATCCAGAACACGCTGAACCACCCTAAGGAAGACACCCTCGATTCCGGTGCTGAAGCCGCCCAGATTCCACCCAGTCCCAAACCCAACCAGGCCACGCCGGCCCAAAAAAAGGGCTTGAGTTGCTTCCCTTCGGATCTCTTCATTCCCGATTCTCCAACTTCTTTGAGGCCAGATAGATCCTTCGGAAGGCCGCCACCAGCCCCAGCATTCCAAATACGACGGTCAGGATGAGCGGTACTCCCATCCAGCGATGTAATACCCAGCCCAAGGCCACTCCGGCTCCTGTCATTGCCACGATCTCCCAGGCAACCCAGGCCAGGAGTGCGAGCCCCCGAACCAGATCCGACGAGCCTCGACCTTCAGGTTTCATGGAGACGCGTCGCTATCACGATAAATTTCGCCTGGTCAACGGCGGGAACTGGTCGCCCTTTTGGACAAGCGCTCCTGAATACGATGGGTCCTGATCTTGAGGATCTGAGGAATGGGATATTTTCCTCCCATCTCTCCGAGCTTCTTGAGGGCGTCCTCCCACAATCCTCGCTCTTCCAGCGAGGTCACGATTCCGAGAGCCGCCTGCTGTGCGGCTTTGGAACCGGGGTACTGCTTTTCGACGCTCTCAAACGTTTTCACCGCCAGGCGGTGGCGTTCGGAGGAGTCGATGGACTCGGTATCCGTTTCTTCATCATCTCCCGGGCGGGCGGAGAGGGAAGATTGTGCAGCCAAAGAAAGGTGTGCCATCCCAATCTGGTACGCGGCCTCGGAAGCCACCGGATGCGCGGAAGATTGAGCTAGAATGGACTCGAAGGTCCTGATCGAGTCTTCGAACTGCCACAGGAAAAATTGCGCCCTTCCAATGCGATACAGGAACTCCGGATTCTCAGGAGCAGCGGGATTGTCTTTCAGCCACTTCCGGTAATGCGAGATCGCATTCTCGTATTGAGTGATCTTGTTGAAATAAATCTCGCCAATCTGCAACTGCGCATCGCGTGCCGCAGGACCTGTCGGTGCCACCTCCAGGTACTTCGTGAAAAGTCGAAGAGCTTCCGAGTACTCCTTGAGGAAAAGGTACTGGGTCATCGCGGCTCGATAGAGCGCCTGCTGGCCCAGTTTTCCCTTTTGATCCTTGAGAAAAATCCGCTCGAATTGCCGGGCCGCCGGCTGGTAACTTCCTTCCTCCCAGAGCTTCTCAGCCAGGATATAATCCGTCTTGACGGTGGAGCCTCCGCACGACGGAAGCACGAGAAGGGCCGCTGCCAGAATCATCAGGCGGACCCTTTTCATTTCATCAACCGTTGGATTCGCCTGGGACGGCGCCTGCGGCCTGCTCCTCGGATTCAGCCATTGTCTCGAACGACACCACCTTTTCGCCGGCTGAAACCGACATGAGCCGTACTCCCTGCGTGTTGCGGCTCTGCTCGCTGATGCTTCCTACATGGATGCGGATCATCTGTCCCTTGTCGGAAACGAGCATCACATCGGCCTGAGGAAGGACCTGGCGGGTCCCCATGACATCGCCGTTTTTCTCGGTCGACTTCATGGTGATGATGCCTTTTCCGCCACGGCTCTGAACCCGATACTCGGCAACTGGCGTCCGCTTTCCGTAGCCATTTTCAGTGACCGTCAGGATCTCGTAGGCAGTGCCGCTGCTCTGTGGCGCCAGCACCTCCATCGCGACGACGCGATCCCCCTCATCGAGGCTCATTCCAATCACGCCGCGGGCGGCTCGGCCCATCGGACGGACATCCGATTCAGAGAACCGGATGCTCATTCCCTGTTGCGAACAGAGGAAGATGTCGTTGGTGCCGCTCGTGATCTTTGCACTGATCAGCTCATCGCCCTCGTCCGTGGTGATCGCCGCAATACCCGCATTACGGACATTGCTGAAGTCACTGAGCGGGGTCTTTTTGATGATTCCCGCACGAGTCACCATGATCACGTATTCCTGTTCGCTGAACTCCCGAACCGGCAGGATCGCCTTGATCTTCTCTCCGGGCTGCAGAGCCACGAGATTGATGATCGCCCGACCCTTGGCTACTCGGCTTGCCTCCGGAACTTTATAGACCTTGAGCCAATAGAGACGACCCTTGTCCGTGAAGCAAAGCAGATAGGACAGCGTATTGGTGTGATAGATGGCAGTGACGAAGTCCTCTTCACCGGTCGTCACACCGCGGATCCCTTTGCCGCCGCGACCTTGGCGACGAAATTGAGCCGGGTCTGCACGCTTGACGTATCCGGAATGCGTGATGGAGACGAGAGTCT
>JBIIXZ010000277.1:0-3030 GCA_044347055.1 Bdellovibrionia bacterium
GGCAAAAATGCCGCTCGAACCCACCGTTGCGCTGATCAGCCAGGCAAAGCCGAAGTAGGCGGCGACAAAGGGGGCAAGCGAGGTCAGGATGGAAAGGGTCTTTTTCATCCCATGAGCCTAGCGTGCTCTGTCCGAGGCGCGTGTAATTCTTCTGTAAGGAGCCTGCCCCAGGGTGTCGGCCCTCATCTCTGGACGAGGCAGGCGTTCAGCCTTACGCTGGGAGGATGCGTTTCGGCATCATCGATCTCGGCACCAACTCCGTGCGCTTTGACGTCCACCAGGTGGGGTCGGACGGGCGCGCACGGCTGCTTCACCGAGAAAAGCTGATGGTGCGCCTCGGGCAGGGCGTCTTCCTCAAGGGAAGGCTCAATGTCGAAGCCCGGCGGCGAACGGTGCAGGCCTTCAAGAGTTTTGCGCGCACCTGCGAAGACCTGTCGGTCAAGCGGGTGCTGGCGTTTGGAACGAGCGCGCTTCGCGAGGCCAACGATAAATCGGTGCTGATCGACGAGATCCGTGCGGCAAGCGGCATCGAAGTGAAGGTCATCTCCGGAGCCGAAGAGGCGCGCCTGATCGCGCTCGGCATCCTCTCGCACGAAGAGCGCATCAAGGGGCGCTTCGCTCTGATCGACATCGGCGGTGGAAGTACAGAAATCTCCATCTGCCAGGGTAGGAGGGTGCTGCATTCGGAAAGCTTTCCGCTCGGAACGGCCCGGCTCCAGCAGGTGTTCCTGAGATCGAGTCCTCCGGAGCGGAAGAACGGACGCGATCCGGTCGAGGAGCTTCGCAAGTACATCCGATCGGTGCTCTTGCCCGTGCTGAGTGGCAAGATGCGCGATGAAAAATGGCCGAAGGTCGAGCGCGTGCTGGGCTCGAGCGGCACGATCAAGGTCCTTTACCGCATCCTGCGCAAGACCGGCTCGACCAGGCAACCGCTCAAAAAGGGCGTTTCCAAATTGGTCTCCGACATGGAGACGATGGGCACGATCGAGCTGATCGCGATTCCTGGCATGGAAGCCAAGCGCGTCGACATGATCCTGGCCGGTGCCGTGCTTTTCGAGGAGTGCCTCGTCGCTCTGGGAGCCAAGAAGTTCAGCTTCACTCCGTACGCGCTTCGAGATGGCATCCTGCAGGAAGAGACGGAGCTCGTGGCCTCGCATCAGAAGTCGCATCTGGGCCTGCACCTGGATGATCTCGTTGCCAAGGCGCGCCGCTGCGGAGCGCACGAGGGGCATCTCCAGTCCGTTCGCGAGGTATCGCTGCGGCTCTTTGATCGGTTGAAGGCCGTGCATCAGCTCAAGTCGGAGTGGCGCCCCTTCCTCGAAGCGGCTGCTATTCTTCATGATGTAGGAGAGGTGGTGAACCCGGCTCATCATGGACAGCACTCGTACTACATCGCCAAGAACATTGATCTGGCGGCGCTGGACGCTTGGGAGCTCGAGTTCCTCGCGCAGCTCTGCCTCTGGCATGCCGGAGGCAAGCCGGATATTCGAAAAGTTCCGGAGCTTCGCGAGAAGTCGCGCCAGCAGGCCTTCCTGAAAATTCTCGCTATCCTGCGGGTTGCCGATGCACTCGATCGAAGCCATCAGGCCGAGCCCTGCCTTCGAGACGTCAAGCTCAAGCGGGGAGTGGTTCAGCTGAAGCTCGATCCTCGGAAGTCGTCTGATCTTGAAGTGCTTCGTGTCGAGCAGAAGAAGGAGCTTTTCGAGGAAGTATTTCGCCGAAAGCTCGAGGTCACTCGGGGGCGGTGAGACAAGCGCGTGCGGTCGGGCGACTCAGCCGACGATCTTCGCCTGTTCGATGGCAATGGTGGCTACAGGAGTCGAGGTGCCTTCCTGAAAGAGTGGAGCAGCCCAGAGCCACTGTACTTCAACGGTGTAGCGCTGCTCTGAATGAAGCTCGCGCGCGTGGTAGGTTGGAATCTCCGGATTCACCGTGGAGGAAACCTTGCCGCCGTACACTTTTCCCACGAAAGCCATCATGTGCTGCAGGATGGAGCTCGGACGATCGTAGAGACGATCCCAGCTGTCACTGTACAGCTCTTCGAGAGTATAGCTGCAATACCGGTAAAAGTTGAAGTTCCGGAAGAGCTGGATGTCTTCCGGCGAATGGAGCTCGATCACGCAGTCCGGTGTGACGTAGGAGAAAAAGTCGGATGGAGGACGAAGCCCGAACTCCTTGATCGCATTCCACACGAGCACTTGCGAGTCGGCGAGCGATTTCTTCTGGGCTCGGGTCATCTCGCAGACCTTCACACAGACCGAAAGAGCATGGAGGATTTCCTGCCGCTCCTGGGTTTTCTTGGCGCTGAAGCGAGGGAGCGAGGGATCCTTGAACGCCACGATTTGAACGCCGGCTTCCGCGGCCAGATTCTGATACGCCAGCGAGAGCTGTTGGAACCTCTGCTGATGTTGGGTGAGGTCGTCAGTCTGAGTTGCGAGTGCCATGGCGTGAATCCGATGATGTGGGTTCGAGATGAAAATCAGCCGGAATTCTTCCGGCGGTTCCCGGAGAGGGCAAGCAGAACCGAGCGCCAGCGTTCCATGCTGTCCTGGGTCAGGACTTCGAACATATCCAGCTCGTCGATGTTCAGTGCTTGGATCAGATCCATGAGAAGGTTCGCAGGGGGTGTCTCGTCCGTTGTTTCCCACGCCTCGACCCGGTCAGGGGTGATGCCCAGGCGCTCGGCAACCTGGGCATACGAGAGCCCGGACTCCTGGCGCTTTTGAGCAAGAAATTGGGCGAGCGTGGTCTTCTTCATCGCTTCGATCAGTCTACGCCGAGAACATCTGTCTTTCAGCTCTTATTCGAGGGGCGTTCCGCGATACTGTGTTGCGGCCGCCTCCTCAAAGACGAACTGCGATCGAATGGCTTTACCGCCGCGGGTGGGGCGTTTTTTCCAGGTGCCCTGAGGTGTCAACTCTCTGGCCTTCACGTTGTCGTTCAGATAAGTCGGGATGACGAATTCAATCAGGTACTTGCGGAGGAGCGGATCCTGAACCGGAAAGGCGATCTCGAGTCTCGAGAAGAAGT
>JBIIXZ010000278.1:0-3026 GCA_044347055.1 Bdellovibrionia bacterium
CAGGAGATCCTCACGCAGAATTCGATCCAGATGCGACCGCCGCCAGCGATTGGCCCACGGAGCGGCGCCCTTGAGAAAAGGCTCTGGAAAAGCCCCTACCTCGAGCATCGTCGAAAGAGCCTCGTCCGGATCCCGCCCCGAGTCCGTCACCTCGCGCAGGCTGAACGGATGCAGCCGCAGATTGAAGTGGCGTCCGGCAAGCGACTCGCCCCCCTTTCGAAAGACATCCATGCGAGCAGAACCCGTCACGAGAAGTCGGGGCCGTACGCCCTCGGTGTCATAGACGCCCTTGATCCAACGTTTCCAATTCTTCCACTTGTGCAATTCATCGAAAATGACCAGCTCGGCCTGACGATCCCAGCTCCGTTCGCGGAGGATGGCCCTGTCGGCCGGCGAATCGAAATTCAGATAGACTTGGCTTTTGGAGAAAAGCTGCCGAGAGAGAAAAGTCTTGCCCGCCTGCCTGGGGCCACTCAAAAGCACAATCTTCGTGTCTAAATCGGAAGCTAGAGCTTCGGAGAGCCGGCGTAAAATCATCCCCCCATGCTAGCATCCTACTGCAAAAAAGTCGTGACTTTTTTGCAGTGGACTGCACGGCTAACAATCCGCAACCTACACTGGTACCCCCGTCCCGCGAAATAACGCAGCTGCGAAACCAAAAGGTGGGCCCGACCTTTTAGGCCCGACTATTGGACCGTCACGCCAATCATCACGACCCCCTCTTCGAGTTCGGCCGTCTCGACGTGCGAGCCCTTCGGCTCGGCCGTCAGCTCGAACTGAGTGATCAGGGCTTCGCCGGCGATCATCTTCTGGTGCGCGAGCACGCTTTCCTTCAGCACGCCGTCGACAGCCAGCTCCAGCCGAATGCGGTCATTGAGCTTGAAGCCGGCATTCTTGCGGGCCTGCTGGATCTTGCGCAGCACTTCGCGGGCAAGACCTTCTCGCATCTGCTCGGGCTCGACCGTCGGATCGAGCTCGATCGACACCGTCTGGTGCACGGCCAGGTTCGGGTGCGTGCCCTTGGCGGCACGACGAATCTCGACGTCCGCCAGCGTGATCGCCTCGCCTTCGACCGTCACTGACTGTCCGGCTTCGAGCTTCAGGATCTCCGACAACGGCAGCGCCTGAATGGCAGCTGCGACCTGCTTCATCTTCGGGCCCACGCGCTTGCCGAGGACCGGAAAGTTGGCCTTCGTCGTGACCTGAACAAACCCGTCTTCGTTCGACGCGTACTCGACCTTCATGACGTTGAGCTCATCGACGAAGTACGGCTCGAACTTCGCGAGCGTCTCGAGGATGCGCTTGTCGCGCTGAATGATGCGAAGGTGCTTGAGCGGAATCTTGGCCTTCACGCCGATCTTCTCGCGCTGGTTGCGTCCGAGCATCACGAGCGCGTCCATGACCTTCACGGCCTCTTCGAGCTCCGGACGAATCAGCGAACGATCCGCCGTTGGGAAGCCTTCCAGATGCACGCTGTCCTTGCGGCCAGAAGGAGATACACCCGAAAGGTTCTGGTAGACGACTTCGGCCAGGAACGGCGCGAACGGTGCCATGACCTTCGAGAGCGTCATCAGCACTTCGTAAAGCGTTTCATACGCTAGGCGCTTTTCTTCGCTCTCGGCTGCCAGGCCTTCGGCCCAGAAGTGCGAGCGATTGAAGCGAATGTACGTATTCGTCAGGTCCTCGATGAACGACAGGAGCGCCGGCACGACATTGTACAGGCGATAGGCCGCCATCTCGGCTTCGGTGTTCGCGATCAGGCCATGCAGGCGCGAGAGCACCCACTGGTCGAGGATGTTCGGAGAGTTGCGGGCATCGCCGCGCGGCTTGAACTCGTCGATGTTCGCGTAACTGGTGAAGAACGAATACGCATTCCACCAGCGAAGCAGGATGCGGCGGACGATATCCTTCACACCCGTCTCGGAGAAGCGCAGCTCCTGCGCCTTCACGACCGGAGAGTCGATCAGGTACAGGCGGAGCGCGTCCGCGCCGTGCTTGTCGAGCACTTCCATCGGATCCGGGTAATTCCGCAGGCTCTTGGACATCTTCTTACCGTCTTCGGCAAGAATGAGTCCGTTGACGATGACGTTCTTGAAGGGCGCCTGATCGAAGAGCGCCGTGCCGATGACCATGAGCGTGTAGAACCAGCCGCGAGTCTGATCGAGGCCTTCGGCGATGAAGTCGGCCGGAAATCCCTTCTTGAACTCCTCGACGTTGTGGCGCGGATAGCCCCACTGCGCGTACGGCATCGAGCCGCTTTCGAACCAGCAGTCGAGAACGCCTTCCACGCGCTTCAAAGGCGACTTGCCCGTCGGCGACGGAATCGTGATGTGGTCGACGATGTCGATGTGCAGGTCTTCGACCTTCTTGCCCGAGAGCTTCTCGAGCTCCTCGCGCGAACCAATGCAGATCATCTCGCCTTCCGGATTGCGCCAGATCGGAATCGGCGTTCCCCAGAAGCGGTTTCGCGAAATCGCCCAGTCGCGAGCGTTTTCGAGCCAGTTTCCGAAACGGCCATCCCGCAGGTGCTCGGGCACCCAGTTGGTGGTCTGGTTGTTGGCGACGATGCGATCCTTGATCTTTTCGACGGCAACGAACCACGACGACACGGCCTTGTAGATGAGCGGCGTGTCCGAGCGCCAGCAGAACGGATACGAGTGCATGATCGTATCCTGTTTGAACAGGCGCCCACGCTTCTTGAGCTCGGCGATGATGTCCTTGTCGGCATCCTTCACGCGACGGCCGGCGTAATCCGGCACGGCGGCAGTGAACATGCCGTCGTTATCGACGGGGTTGACCATCGGCACGCCTTCCTTCTGGCAGGCGTAGTAGTCTTCTTCACCGAAGGCAGGCGCCATATGCACGATGCCCGTGCCGCTTTCGGTCGTGACGTGATCGGAAGCGATCACGCGGAACGCACCCTGGGCAGCCTTGTCCGCAAAATACGAGAAAAGCGGCTCATACTTGAGTCCGATGAGCGACTCGCCCTTCACCGTCTCAAGCACTTCGACATCGGTTTCCGGGTT
>JBIIXZ010000279.1:0-3019 GCA_044347055.1 Bdellovibrionia bacterium
TGGATGTCCATCGATAGGAAGGTTTCCTTGCCCACCTTCACCGGCACTCCGTGCGTGAAGCCTGGCGTCAGGCTTCCGTTCTCCACCACCAAATGAAGCTGGCTGTCCTGGAGCGCGATCGTGCCCCAGCGCTCCGGACTCAGGTGTTTGCATGACCCTCCGCCCACGCATTCCTGGATTGCGATGCCTTTAAAGAGGCCATGGATGCGTCTCGGAATCGTCTGGAACTCCAGCATGGTCTTCGCCACTCGGCCTTCCGGAATGAACTTGCCGCGATTGGTTTTGCGGAGTTTGACTTTGAAGAGTTCGGATTCCGAAGCCTTGCCGGAAGCATCGAGCTCGAGCTTGGGCTGTTCGAGTTGAGGCACGGCACTTCTCACCACGAGCGAATGCAGCGATTCAGGAATCGGCAGAGTCCCTTTCTGCTGCACCTGCTTCATCCCGATCAGCACTTGGTCGGCATCTCCGGAATTCAGGATATCTCGAAGGGCTTCGCCTTCTTTTCCGAACACTTTTTCGTGGATGGCAAAGGATGCCAGCTCCTGGGTTCGTGGGTCGTTGATCAGGCGCTTCTGAAGTTCGGCCTCGGCCTGGCCGCGTTCGACCTTTGCCGACTTCGGCAGCGATTCGATCCTAGCGCGCTCTTGCCGGATTTCAGCTTCGAGTGCATCGCTCAGCCGTTTGACTTCGCTTTCGCGGCTTTTTTCATCCAGTGCTCGAACGCGCTGTGAGCCACTTTCCAGCTTCGACTTCCAGTCCTGATAAAACTCCTTCCACTCGGCCTGCTTGAGCTCAAGCCCTGAGCTCTCGGCGTCGAGCTGCACTTGAAAGGTTCGGCCAAGGCCTGTGGTTTCAAACAGGCGTGAACCCAGCTCGGGGTGCTCCTTCACGGCCTTTCGCGCCTGCGCGATCACCGCATCAAAGTTCGGACGAGGAAACTGGCTCTCGCCCTGCGGGTACATTGATACCCACTGCTGGTAGTAGCGGTCGCGAAGCGCCTGGCCTTTCGGGCTCTCCGCAAGAAGTGCTTCCGTCGTTCCAGCTTCGCGAACGATGGCATCGAGCTGCTCGAGGCCGTCGCTCACTTCCGAGGCCTGAGCCCAGGGCATGAGCGCACCCGACACCGCCGCGATCACGATCGCGGCAGCCACTGGGCGCAAGCTTCGAATGCACTTCAGGACGAACCTCATCCTCAGGCTTATCGTCAGAGTTCTGGCGAAGCTTGAGGGTCGTGTGTGTCCGAGCGGACAGCGAAAGGTCTCGGCCGCTCGGATCAATTCAAGCTCGACGGTTCCGTGGATTATCATGATAATCCGCTAGACTAGCGTGGGTCTTCCGAATAACCTCTACCGCATGTCCTTTGTACGGCACCTCGACCTGCGCACAGCTCTCACTAAAAAGTCGCACTTCTTGTTCGGCCCCAGAGGCGTGGGAAAAACCACTCTGATCCGCGAGACCCTGGCAGACGACTATCAGGTGATCTCGCTCCTACGTTCGCACGATCGGATTCGCCTGATAGAAGACCCCTCTCACCTGAGAAGAATGCTTCTGCCCAAAAAACAGGGCGTGGTTATTGACGAGATTCAGAAGGTTCCAGAACTTTTGGACGAGGTTCAAGACCTCATCGAAGAGCAGAAGATTCGCTTTCTACTTACCGGCAGCAGCGCACGAAAGCTCAAGAGACATTCAGCCAATCTCCTGGGTGGCCGCGCACGCGTCCTGGAGATGTTCGGTGTCACCCATGCGGAATCTCCGACGATTCCTCTGGAATGGAAACTTCAATATGGTTCACTTCCTGCGGTGCTCTCGAGCGATGACCCCTGGGATGACCTCAAGGCTTACGCCGACACCTACCTCAAGGAAGAAATCGAAGAAGAGGCCGCCGTTCGAAACCTGGGACAGTTTGTTCGTTTCCTGAAAGTGGCTGCACTACAGTCCGGGCAACTCCTCAACTACGCCGCAGTCTCGAGCGACTCCGGAGTTTCAGAGACGACGGTGCGGGCGTACTTCGAGATCCTCAAGGACACGCTGATCGGCACTCTTCTGGAACCGTGGAGAGAGTCCAAGAAGAGGAAGGCCATACAGACCGCAAAATTCTTTTTCTTCGACCCCGGCGTTCAGGCTGCACTGATCGATCGGCAGACGCTTCATCGAGAAAGCGTCGAGTTCGGTACTGCGCTAGAACACTGGGTCCTTCATGAACTTCGCGCCTACCGAAGTATTCATCGTACCCATGCGTCGCTCACCTACTGGCGCTCTACTGCAGGACATGAAGTGGATTTCTGCCTCGGAGATCGCGTGGCCATCGAAGTCAAGAGCACCAGACGACTCACCGAACGACACTTTCATGGACTCAAGGCCCTTCGAGAAGAAAAGATCTTCAAGCGGTTCGTGATGGTCTCATTCGATGCCACCACCCGACGCTGGGACGAGCACTTCGAATGCTGGCCGGTGGAGGAATTTCTCATCGCTCTTTCTGAGGGAGAGTTTGTTTAGACAGAATCCTGAATCACCAGGGGTTGACGAACGGCCAGCTTCCCCTCACCGCGCCGTGGAGGACCGAGCGGGCGAGGACGGCCCCTGCGGCCGCCGGGGGATTTTTTTGCGGTAAAACGGCTTGGGTCGCGCCATGAAATCATCTCCATCTGGTGATTTCTGGGTGTAAAGGCCATGAAAGTGTCGGCTGGTCCGCCGAAGCCGTTTGAGAGCAAAGGGAGGATCCGAGGGTCGGAAAATCCCGCCTTCTTCTTTGCGAGCGATCGCCCATCGGGAATCAGGATCAGGGTAGGCCTGCGGACTGGATTTTCGAATCGTTTGACGAACGAATCGAAGTCCGCTGGGATGTCTTTCGCCAGCCTCTCTTCCACTTCGGTCGCACCGGGTCCGGCCGCTGCTGCCCCCCTCACTGCGATGGAGCCGCTCAAGAGCGCGAGAATGATGAGTGAGTGCCTCATGTTTCAGGCTCCTTCATTGACGTGTCGGCATCGGACCGAACACCACTGCGTGGGGGCGCGGCCCG
>JBIIXZ010000280.1:0-3005 GCA_044347055.1 Bdellovibrionia bacterium
AAGAACTCGAAATTCTGTGCGCTTCGAGGAATATCCACCGAACGCGAGACCGAGATGGGCTTTTCGCGCGCCGCGAGCGGCGCCTGAAGACGGTCAAAAATCACGTTCGCAGATCCTGCCAGCCCCGGCCTGATAGCAGTCCGGGGCCCCGCCGGCTCCAGGAGAGGGGCTTTGAAAGCCCTAGGTTCCGATCTCGACGAGCTGCCGATTGCCGATCGACAGCGCCTTGACCTGGGTATCGGCCCTGAGGCCGAAACCGAGCTCGTCGAGAAACTTCTGTGCGTCCTCGAGGATCGGCTTCCAGGAAATGATGGAAGGAAGCTGGTCGAGAACCAGATGCTCGGCGACGGTCAGCTCCGGAAAGAGTGCCAGCTCCTGGTGGATCATCGCGATGCCCGCCGCGTGCGCATCCCGCGTATCCAGGAACGAACGATCCGTGCCGTCGATGACGATCCGACCTTCGAAGGAACCGTGCGGCCAGACGCCACTCAGGATTTTCATCAGCGTGGACTTGCCGGCGCCGTTCTCGCCCATCAGGGCGACGACTTCGCCCCGATTCAGCTTGAGGCTGACCGAATCCAGCGCACGAGCACCCGGAAAATCCTTCGTGATGGACTGAAGCCGCAGCAGCTCGACTGCGGGGCGCTCCACGACAACCATCGGAGGCTCAGCGTTTCGCCTTGGCGTAAACCGCCGAAGCCGGATGGAAACCCGTCTTGATGATACGAGCTTCGACCTGGTCACGATCGATTCCAAAGACCGGGGTGTTGATCGTGGCCACTTCCTTGAGTCCGTTCGACACCTTCGAGTCCGGCTTCACGTCCTTGCCCGTGGCAAGGTCCATCGCGACTTCGCCTGCCCGGCGAGCCATGTCGTTGATGGAGATCATCACCTCATACTGCTGCTTTCCGGCGACGATGTTCTGGATCGAGGCGAGATCGGCATCGGCTCCGGCGACGAAGACCTTGCCGGTGAGCTTCTGCTCTTCAAGCGCCTGGACGGCGCCATGAGCCATGCCGCTGTTATTGGCGAGGATCGCCTGGATATTGTTCTTCTGGGTGGTCAGGACGTTTTCCGTCGTTTCCATCGCGAGCTTCGGCGACCATCCGGGATGGTACTGCTTGAGGACGATCTTCACGTCCGGATACTTCTTCAGGACGCTCAGGATTCCTGCGGTGCGGGCCTCGGCCACCGAATGGCCGGCCTGCCCCATCAGGATGACGTAATTGCCTTTTCCCTTGGTGAACTTCAGGGCGGCTTCCGCCTGCAGGGCTCCCACCTTCAAGCTGTCTTCGGTGATGTAGGCGTCGAGATCGGCATTCTTGATCAGGCGGTCATAGGCAATGACCTTTACCTTGTCTCGCTTGGCCTGCTTGACGAAAGCCGTGGCGGTGTCTCCATTGACGGGCTGGATGACGAGCGCATCGACTCCCTTGGACAGCAGATTATCGACCTCGGCGGCCTGGGTCTGCTCACTGTTGTTGCAGGAGGCGAAGACCACTTCTCCACCCATCTTCTTGACGGTCTCCTCGAAGACCCTCTTGTCGCGCTGGTAGCGCTCTTCATCCTGCCAGCCCCGGCCTGATAGCAGTCCGGGGCCCCGCCGGCTCCAGGAGAGGGGCTTTGAAAGCCCTAGGTTCCTCTACTCGGCTGGATACATGCCGGCGCGAGGACAATCGCACCACTACCGTACCATTGCGGCTCTCCCGCTACTCCTGGGCAACTCCGCCAAGTCGGACTCTGAGTACCTCGAGACCTGTCGCGTGAAGCGCAATGCCGCCGAGTACGATGCGGCAAATGAGGTCAGTGACACTGAGGCCGACGAGTTGCTGAAGTTTGCGAGCGAGTTCTCGGCGCTGGTAAAAGTGCGACTGAAGAAGTCGGGGTATTAAGGTTACCTTCAGAATATCTCTCCTCGGGCCGGCGGGGCCCGGGACTGCTCTTGGGCGGGGGCTGGCAGGGTCTGGGAACCTGATTTTTGCCGGTCTTCAGGCGCTGATCGCGAGTTTCAGCATAGCGGCGTCTCCTCTCTGCCCGTGCAAGGGCAGAGTTTTGGGTTGAAGTCACCCCGCGGCTACGCCGCTATGCTCCAATCTTCAAATCCCCAACTTTTTGCGATTTCTCGCCTCAGGTAACTGGGGCGGCCTACCGGATCTCCGGCGCACCTACTGGCAGCTCAACTTCAATGAGTGACTGTACTTTCTCTCGCCGACATATGCCGAGTAGGAGTAGGACTTCTCGAAAGTAACTTCTTTAGTCTTCAGGTTGAATGTCATCTCCTCCCAATGTCTGCAGGGAGAGTTAGTCAAGTTACACTGGAGAAGATTACGATCGAAGCTAGTGATGGTGAAACTGTCTCCACTTCGTTTTACCGTTTTGCCGTCCGTGAAATAGGCAGCCACAGTTACTACTTCACCCTCGCGATAAAACGGTCCTTCCTTCACTGTCATTGTTCCACGAACCTGCGCATCCCTTGCATCGACCGTGATGGAGAGATCGACGGATTCAGCCGTTGCGTAAGCTTTCCCGTTTGCATTTCCGCTGATGAGTGTCTTGCAGTCAAAAGTGCCTGCATGAGAAGGGATTGCGAAAACGGCAAGAAACGCCGAAGCCAAAAAAACACCGCTACTCAATTTTACTACTTTTGCATTCATAGACTTTCTCCTGATCTGCTGTCTCCGCCCCGAATTCCCGTTGGTGTTAATTCGGTATTGTCCCAAATCCGTAGGAGATGATCCTCCTTTGAACGGTGGGGCATCTTCTTTAATGCGGCGCGTTATAAAGTAATGTGTCGCATTGCGCCAGCAAGAATTTTATCCAGATTATTTTAGTCAAACATCTCGCGGGTTTAAGGGCGCTAGAGAGGATCGGGCAGAGCTCTCTCTCGAAGTAGATGTATCACCCTCCATCCCGTGAGCTCGAGTCCTGAGCAAGCCAGGAGAGCAGACAGAGCACGAAGTGAGTCGCGGAGAACATAGGACTTAAAAAGCCCCTGTCCTGGAAGC
>JBIIXZ010000281.1:0-2999 GCA_044347055.1 Bdellovibrionia bacterium
CCATCAGGCGCTCGTGCTCGAGGCGACGATGCAGCTCACGCCACAGCTTGACGGCAATCCACGCGTCTTCAGCCGAGTAGCGGGTGGCCACGTCGATCGCGACGAGGTCAAAGCCGATCTGATCCTTTCCTTTCCCGCACACGTCTTCGTACGACAGCACGTCGTAGTTCAGGTAGCGTGCGGCGAGCGTCTTGAGGTCGTGGCGACCTTCCGGATCGAGCACGTACGCCGCGATCATCGTGTCAGCACCGATGCCGTCAAAAGCAATGCCCTGCTGGAAGCAGATCGACATGTCGTACTTGAGGTTCTGGCCGATCTTCTTGTAGCGCGCGTCTTCGAGGTAAGGCTTGAGCCGCATCATGACGTGGTCGCAGGCGAGCTGCTCTTGCGTTGTTCCACGGTGGCCGACCGGAATGTACCAGGCATGCGCATCGACGGCGCAGATGGCGACCCCAACGATTTCGGCTTCGCGCGGGTTCAGAGAAGTCGTCTCGAGATCGAAGCCGAACTCGCGCGAGGCCTCGATTTCGCGAATGACTTCGCTGAGCTGAGCTTCGGTGAGCACGGTACGGAAGTCGCCGGAAGGCATTTGGGGCGCTAATGAGGGCTGGACTGAAGTCTCGAGGTGAACTGCTGCAGTGCTGGGCGAATCGGAAGCTTTAGGGGCAGCCGCATCCGCGCTGCCAGTTCCGCGAGCTCGCCACTTCTCCACGAGCGAATGGAAGTCGAGATTCTTCAGGAAGTCGAGACACTCGGCACTCGGATGAAAACGGTACTCGAAATCCTTTTCAGAAACCTGGAGATCGACGTCCGTCTTGACGGTCGCGAGCTCCTGCGAGAGGCGCGCCACGTCGGCCTGCTGAACGAGGGTTTCGCCCTTCTTGCCGGGAATCTCGTTTCCGGCGGCTGCAGCCAGGATGTCCTCGAGCGATCCGTATTTCTTCAGGAGATCGACTGCACCCTTCGGACCGATTCCGGCAACTCCCGGAATGTTGTCGGAGCTATCACCAACCAGCGCGAGGTAATCGCGAATCTGCTTTGGACCGACGCCCATCTTCTCTTCGACCTGCGCTCCGTCGTAGAGCACGTTCTTGAGCGTATCGAGCATCTTCACGCGGCCGTTCACGAGCTGCATGAGGTCCTTGTCGCCCGAAACAATGACGACCTCGTGCTGGTCGGAGAGCTCGAACCAGCGGTTGGCGAGCGTGCCGATCAGGTCATCGGCTTCGACTCCCGAAACACGGAACGAGTGGATGTCCATGAGGCGAATGAGCTCATCGATTCGCGCGAACTGCGGAATCAGATCATCCGGAGGCGCCGCACGATTGGCCTTGTACTCGGCAAAGCGCTCCTTACGGAAGGACGGTTCCTTCGAGTCGTACGCCACCACCAGGTATTCGGGCTTGGCATCGTCGATGAGCTTCTGAAGCATCGAGGCCACGCCGTAGATCGCGTTGGTCGGTTCACCCGTTCGGCTGGTAAGAGGGCGAATGGCGTAGAACGCGCGAAAGATGAAAGAGCTGATGTCGATGAGGTAGAGGGTCTGCTTCGGATCAGGTTTTTTCGAGGAGCTCATCGGGTTTCAATCACTCTCGTATCGCCCATCACATCCCCCAGGCGAGTCTCATTCTCGAGGCGAAGCATCAGGAAGATCTCCACGATGGCCAGCGGAATTCCGACGAGCACGAAGATCACCCAGCCCCAGAGCGGAATGATGGCAAAAAAAGTGGCAATTCCGGCGGGGAGATTACGAAGCACGGAATCCTTCCACCGAGCAGGAGAGCCGTCCGGACGAATCACCCGAAGCCCGACAATGCGCTTGCCGATGCTTTGGCCGCGAAATCCCCAGCGGTTCAGGCCATCCGAAAAGAGGCTGTAGGCGATGGCGAGGAAGGGCCCGATCGGGTACCAGACGAGCGCTGCAATCAGCACCACCAGCAGCATGTCGATTCCCTTGGCAACCGCACGCTGCATCACCGCCAGCTTGACCTGGGCATGCTCGGGCAAAGTGCCTCGAACCGTATCCGTCAGTTGATCCTGCGCCTCCTTGAGACGACGAAGAATGGTCTCGATCGTCCGGTTCAGGAAAATGAAAAGAGCCCGAACGAAGCCGAGGATCCTTTCGACCTCGCGATTCATTCCGAGGCACCAGCCGGAAGAAAGAATCGATCGAGCAGATCCACCAGGCTGTGTACGATGAAGATATGCGTTTCCTGGATACGGCTGGAGTTCTTGCCTCCGGCTGCATTCAGGTTCAGGTCGGAGAGCGGAGCCAGCTTGCCTCCGGTTCCGCCCGTCAGGCTTACGACCTTGCATCCCAGCTTTTTTGCCGCCTCGGCGGCATGGAGGATGCTCGGAGAGTTGCCCGAAGTGGAGATGGCAATCAGCAGGTCATCAGGTCGAGCCAGCGCCTCGACCTGCCTCGAGAAGACCCACTCATAGCCGTAGTCATTGGCAAGCGCGGTCAGATTCGAAGTATCGGTCGTCAGGGCAATCGCTGGAAGGGCACGACGTTCCAGGAGCATCCGTCCCACCATTTCGGCAGCCATGTGCTGCGCGTCGGCTGCTGAGCCGCCGTTTCCGCAGATGAGGATCTTGCCCGAACGCGACAGGGTCTCGGACATCAGTCGAGACGCTTCGACGAGGCGTTCCGCGTACTCGCGAAGGAACTGCTCCCGAATGGCCGTTGACTCAGCGGAAGTTTGAGTGAGATAGTCCAGCGGCTTGTTCATATGGGTAGACTTATCCTTGAATTGCAGCTAGTTGCGAGCAAAATTTGAAGGGAAATTTATGGCAAATTCGATGAACGTCAAGACCGCTACCGATGGCAACTTCAGCAGCGAAGTGATGCCCTCACCGAAGCTGACCGTCGTGGATTTCTGGGCGGAGTGGTGCGGCCCCTGCCGCATGCTGGGCCCCACGATCGATGCCCTCGCCGATCAGTTCGCCGGTCAGGTGAACGTCTATAAGATGAACGTCGACGAGAACCCGGAAACTCC
>JBIIXZ010000282.1:0-2990 GCA_044347055.1 Bdellovibrionia bacterium
TGAAATCGGCGAGCAGTATGAAGAGTCTGCGAAGCTGCCCATCTCCGAACGCCGCAAGGTTCGCGATGAGCTGCTTCACGCCTACAACCAGGCCCAGGACCTGATTCGCCGGTACTGGAATTTCGCGACGACCCCGAGCGAGAACTTTCCGCGCTTGAAGCCGACGGCCCGACCCGTCGCTGACTCGAGCAACCTCAATTCGAATGCCTCGCTCGCCCTGGTAGCGGGTTATCGCCTGGTTCCGGCTGACAATTGGCTCTCGAATGGCCACATCATCCTGGCCACGGACCGGAAGCTCCTCGAAGCCATGGTCCTCGATTCCAGTGGTCGCGAAAACCCGATCCGCCTGGACGAGAAGGAGCTGGGCTTCTTCGGAAAGCTCCAGCTCAGCTACGATGCCGCGTCACGAACCGTCACGCATCGCTATCGCTACGACACTTCGGGAAAGATCACGTCGTTGAAGATGTCCCTCAAGGACCACCTCAGGGCATTCCTCGGAGTGAAATGACCATGAGGACGACAAACGGTATCCGGTACCTTTTTGCAGTATTTTGTCTGGGAACCGGACTTCCCACCGCACCGGCCCACGCTGCGAAGGTGCAGATTCATTCACAGAGCCTGCTGCCGGGATTCTCGCAGCTCTCGAACGAGCTCGAGTCCGTGGCCGAAGCGCTGGAGTCGCAGCCAGACGAACTTCAGGTGGTGTCGGCCCGGCTGCAGCTGAAGGTGGGCGAAAAGCTCACTCAGGCGCTCAAGCAAACGCTGTACATCCACGGGGCGCGCGAGGGCGGCTACCAGATTCCGGATCATGTCCTCATCGCTCCCGCCAAGTCGCGGAACCTCCAGCAGGCACGAAACATCCTGAAGGCCCTCGGAGCAATGGGCAAGGATCTCCAAGTCTACAGCTACTCGGCCGGCAATCCGTTCGGCGAATGCTCGGGCCTGGTCTTCACGCAGGCTTCGTCCATCCCCAGCACGATTGACGCGACCTTCATCGGCACCTGCCAGTCGGAGTGAATCCTCACGGATTCTTAACCAAAGCCTGACTGTATTTCGCCCGGGCCGAGCCGATACGCTCTCATCATGAGCGCGTTCACTCGCACGCTGGTCAACATCATCGAAGTCGATCGATCCATCCTCAGGTGGTTCAGCACGTTTCGCAGGCCGATGATCGACCGCCTGATGCGGGGCTTCACCAGGGCGGGAGACTGGCAGAGCTGGACGGCACTGAGCCTCGCTGCACTGGTGGCCGGGGGTCCGTATCGGACCCTTGCCGTCCAGATCGTTCCCAAGCTGCTGGCCACTCTGGGATTGTGCTTCACGATCAAGACTCTCTCGCGTCGTCAGCGCCCCTCCGTGGCAATGACGGACTTCCAGTCCCTGCTGAAGAATCCTGATCCCTACTCGTTTCCCTCCTCGCACACGGCCTGCGCCTGGGTTGTCTGCGCGAGCCTCGGGATGATGCTGGGGTGGGGCTGGCCGATCTGGATCCTCTACGCGTCGTCGATCAGCTACTCAAGAATCCACGTCGGAGCGCACTATCCGCTCGATGTCCTGATCGGTACCGCCATCGGCGTCGGCATGGCAGCACTCTAAAGATGGACCGCTGCTTGCTCCTGCCCTGGCCATGGTACCTTTTCTTCTGGCTTCTCCTTTTGCCTTTCCCCGACGGTACGCGCTGGCGCTCCTGATCTGCTTCCTGCTCTGCTGCATGGGGCAGCACTCGCGCGCCGAGCCGTTTCTCAACTCCAATCCGCTGGGCTTTGGAGCCATCGCCACAAAAACCGGAGCCCGACAGGTTCCGGCCGTCGTCCTCGAAGGCAGCAACCATTTTCGCCAACGCGTCGGGTTCTACGGCATTCGGCAGTACGGTTTCGCTGAGTCACGTGCGGAGCTCGGCTCTTCTCCGGCGTTGGCGCTCTCTGCGTCAACAGGCATCACCGTTCTCGGATTGGAGAAGCGGGAGCACGCCTCGCTTCATCTCGGCGTCGAGCCCTTCAACGGTCGAGTGTCGTGGCGTTCGAGCGACACCGGACGGAGCTTCTACCAGTGGTTGCCCACCGCAAGCCTGGGCGCCCAGCTTGCGGGTGGGCCCTGCCGCGCATTGGCACTCGCGCGCGCAGGAGGCGGTGTCGGAAACTTCGGAACGATGGGTCTTCGTCCTCGCCTCCGCCAGGCGTCAGGATCAGCGGTGCATCTCAACTGCAGTCAGGCGGATTTGGGATTTGAAATCCTGAACCTTGGAAAAGGAGGAGAGGGCGCCGTTTTCAGGACCTTCGACCTGACCTGGAACATCCCGCAAAGCAGCTGGAAGCTCGGAACGCGAGCGGAATGGATCAGCGCGCAGGCCGCTCCGCAAGCGGAGCGTCGATGGCTTGTCGTGATGCGCACGAATCCCATGGAATGAACCTTTTCGGGAGCACGCATGAAAAGAACCGACTCGCTTTTGGTGCTCGCCCTTCTCAGCGTGACCGCTCCACTGGGAGCATGCTCGCATCTGTTTTATCATCCTTCGCGCGAGGCATTCAGCAGTCCGAAGCGGGCAAGGCTACCGGTCGAGGAGGTGGCCTTCTCCAGCACTGATGGAACGCCCCTGTCAGGCTGGTTTTTTCCTGCAGCCTCGCCACCACCACAGGATCTCGCCCCCACCGTCATTCAGTTCCATGGCAACGCCCAGAACATGACCGCTCATTTTGCCTCGGTCTTCTGGATGGTCGAAGCGGGGTACCAGGTCTTTACGTTCGATTATCGGGGCTACGGAAAGTCCGGCGGATCACCCGACCAAAGAGGCCTCCATCAGGATGCGCTGGCGGCAATTCGTGAAGTCGAGAGAAGGATGCCTGGTCGCAAGCGCGACATCATTCTCTACGGCCAAAGCCTCGGCGGCGCCGTCGTTGCGCGCGCCCTTCAGGATCTCTCGAGCAAGGAAAGAATTTCGGCTGTCGTTCTCGAAGGCACCTTCGACGCCTACCGCTCGATCGCGCGCAATA
>JBIIXZ010000088.1:0-10201 GCA_044347055.1 Bdellovibrionia bacterium
CGAATGGTGGAGAGAGAAGGATTCGAACCTTCGAAGGCAAAAGCCGCCAGATTTACAGTCTGGTCCCGTTGGCCACTTGGGTATCTCTCCAAATTACCAAAAACACAAAGCTGGCCCTAACTTAGGGTCCCTCTTCTCCCTGACGCCGGCACCTCTTGTCAACGAAAGAAAACGACAAAAGTCCTCCCGAGAAAATGGAGCTGGAGAAGGGACTCGAACCCACGACCTGCGGTTTACAAAACCGCTGCTCTACCAACTGAGCTACTCCAGCACTCTTTTCTAGAGAGAATTCCGCCACTAAACCGACAGAAGGTGACGCCGACAGCTGAGGGAAAGTTCCATCTTTTCTCGGAAAAGTCAATGAGTTAGAGAATCGCGGAATGCCCATGAATGCGCCGATTCGACCGATACTTCTGATTCAGCACGCTCCTCATGAGCATCCGGCCGCCCTGCGCCGTGTCCTGGCGACTCAAGGCATCCCTGTGCACTGGATCCATCCCTACCGAGGGGATCGCTATCCCGACGTCCACGACGTTGGAGGAATTGTGTCGCTCGGAGGGCCCATGAGCTCCAACGACGAGTTGGGGCATCCTTGGATTCGCCCGGAGCTTGAACTGCTTCAAAGGGCTTTTGAAGGTAACATTCCGATTCTCGGCATCTGTTTGGGCGGACAGCTGCTAGCCCGAGCACTCGGTAAGCGTGTGTACGAAAACCCGGTTGCTGAAGTGGGCTGGTTTCCGCTTGAATTGACGGAGGCGGGCCGGGCTGACCGGATCCTGCCGGCAGCAAGCCTTAGTCCGACTGTCTACCACTACCATTTCGAAACTTTCGAAATTCCAGACGGTGCAACCTGTCTTGCGCGCTCGGAAGGTTGCGAAAGACAGGCTTACAAGCTGAACGAGCGAACCTACGGGCTTCAGTTTCACCCGGAAGCCGACCACCAGCTCCTGACGGAGTGGATGTCAGTGGGAGATTTTGAGGGAGAAATCCTCGAAATTCAGTCCACTTTTGGGAAAAAGACCATTCAGAATTCGGATGTGCAGCTGTCTTTGGCGACCGAAGCAGAACTCAACAGCATTCCGCTGATCACGGCATTCTCCACCCTGTTTCGTCATCACGAACACGAGGAACAGGACCGCCTGCTGCATGATGCGGTGAAGAGCTGGCAGGAGATCCGCATCCCCGTGGAGACGGAAGTCACCGGATCTGATGGGACGCCGATTCGACTTCGGGGCGTGATCGAGCGGACCTTCATGCTCGGCGAGAACGAATTCCTGATTCTGCGCGGAGAGGACCAGCTGGTCTGGCCGATCCGACTGGATGATCTTCGGCGAATCACGCCAATTTCGAAATAAGGATTCCTGCCGCGACCGACACGTTGAGGGAGCTGACGCCGTTCCCCGAGGGCGGAATCTGGCAAACCATGTCGCAGGTCTCGGCCGTCAAACGACGCATTCCCTTTTCTTCATTTCCCATCACGAGTAGCCAGTTCCGGTCCTTCGGAACGGTATTCCAGGACTGCTTGGCGTGCTCCGAGGTTCCTAGAATCCAGAGGTCATGGTCCTTGGAGACCTCGAAGGCCCGCTGGAGGTTCGGGACGACCGCGAATGGAACATCCTCGACCCCTCCTGACGAGACGTCGTAAACCGTCGAAGTCAGCGCTGCCGAGCGGTCCTGGGTCATGATGATTCCACGGACACCGAAGAAAGCGGCTGTCCTGAAAATCGAACCCACGTTATGCGGATCCTGAAGCTGGTCAAAAGCAAGCCAGAGTCCGTATTTTGAGCCATTCTCGGCTGATTTTGGCATCAAAAGCTCAAGTGGAAGCGGTTCCTTTGCGCGAACGAGCGCCTCGGTGCTGGAGGTACGACCGTCGTCGCCTCGGGAGTCCGCGCGCGCGGGGCGGTCTCCCGGACGCCCTGGCTGGCCACGACCATGTTCGGGGCGATGATCGGGACGCGCCGCCTTGGGGGCGGTGACGATCCGAACGCCTTCTTTCCTCGCCAGAGTGACGACCTGTGACCACGGATCGACGGCCGGCCCCTCCCCCCCGTCACGTGACTCACGGGTTTCTCGAACCTGCGAGAGGCGAATTTCCAAAACGTCGCGTGGACGTGCCCTCAAGGCGGCGAGAACACTGTGAGGATTCTTCAGGGTCAACATGGAATCAGAGTATAGCACGTGCGACCCAGCGCACGGCTACTGGGTGACAGGAATTATGGAGCGGTGCCGATACTCTTGCCGCCATTCGCGGTTCGGGCTGCGGCCAGCTCCGCGGCAACCTGAGCAAGATCCTGGAGAATCCGCTCGGCCACTGCGCGGGGCTGTGGCGACTGGGTGATCGGACGACCCACGACGATGGCCGAGGCGCCTGCCCGCGCGGCATCCGCAGGCGTCATCGTTCGGGCCTGGTCATCACCCACCACCTGATCGGGACGAATTCCGGGCACGACCGTGTAGAGCGTCGGATACTGGTCACGGATGCGCTCCAGCTCATGGGCGGAGCAGACAATGCCATCCACACCTTCGCCGGCGAAGGCATCGACGAGGCGAACGACCGCATCGTGCGCATCGCTGCTGTGGCCCGAGACCGCACGTGACACCTCCGCCCAGCGCAGGTCATCGAAGGAGGTCAGTACGCTGACCCCGAGAATCCTGGGCTTCAGGCTCTCAATCTCGGCCAACGTGTCGCGAACGGCGTGGATCATTGCCGATCCCCCCGCCAGGTGGATGGTGAACATCTCGACATGCATCATTGCCGCCTGCAGCGACGCCTTGGCCACGGTGTTGGGGATGTCGTGCAGCTTCAGGTCGAGGAAGACACGCTTCTTGCGATGCACGAGCTCTCGGACGAACTGGGGCCCCGCTGCCGAAAACAGCTCCAGGCCGACCTTGAACACGACGTCGAGCCCGTTCAGGGCATCCACGACGGCCCAGGCCGCGTCTTCACGCGCGAAATCCAGGGCGACAACAAGATCCGTCTTCTGATGATTGCCGTTCGTGGTCATGCGGAGCATTCAGTACGCGCGTGCAAAGACAGTGCGAACCGTCTTCTCGGTCGATCCACAAACCATGCATCCCTTTCCATGCTCGGAAATGGGCTGGTAGGCAGAATCGAGCGGCAGGCATCGGATCGTGGCCTTGGTGTCTTCCTTCACCTTGGCTTCGCAATCCTTGCTCTGGCACCAGGCGGCCATGAAGAAGCCGCCGTTTTCGATCTTGGACTTGAACTCGGCATAGCCTGCCGTGCCGCCCGGAAGATCGAAAGTGTTCGCTTCGCGGAAGGCGCGGGCCTTCTCGAGGAGCTCCTTCTGCATCGAGGCGAGGTTCTGGGCGACCC
Organism: Bdellovibrionia bacterium; assembly: GCA_044347055.1. GTDB lineage: Bacteria > Bdellovibrionota > UBA1018 > UBA1018 > UBA1018 > CAIOHW01. Next base: position 3,341 of record JBIIXZ010000088.1, read on the forward strand.
ACGCCGGGATGGCGTCGAGAGCGATGAATTCCTTCTTTCCGATATCTCGGCGAACGACCACGGCCGTCGACTTTTCGAGGTCGCGCGGACCGATTTCGATGCGGATCGGAGTGCCGGTCATCTCGTGTTCGAAGAACTTCCAGCCGGGCTGCTTCGTCTCGTCCTTGTCGACCACGACGCCGATTTCGTACGGGAGCTTGCGGGCATCCTGCGCTTCGGCAATGGCCGCTGCGAGCTTGTCGGCAGCTTCGAGCACGCGGGGCTTGGCTTCGGCATTGGCCATGATCGGAACGATGACCACATGAGTGGCGGCCAGGCGCGGCGGAAGAACCAGACCCTTGTCGTCGGAGTGGGTCATGATCATCCCGCCAATGAGGCGCGTGGACACGCCCCAGCTGGTCTGGTGAACGAGCTTCTGCTTGCCATCGCTGTCGAGGAACTTCGTCTCGAAGGCCTGGGCGAAGTTGCTGGCGAGGTTGTGGGACGTTCCGGCCTGAAGCGCCTTTTTGTCCTGCATCATCGCCTCGATCGAGTAGGTACGCAGCGCACCCGCGAACTTCTCGCTCTCGGACTTCATGCCGGGGAGGACCGGCATCGCGAGGACTTCCTCGGCGAATTCCTTGTAGACCGTGAGCATCTGGCGTGTTTCGGCCTCGGCCTCCTCAGGCGTCGCATGGCAGGTGTGGCCTTCCTGCCAGAGGAATTCGGTCGTACGCAGGAACAGTCGGGTGCGCATTTCCCAGCGAACCACGTTGGCCCATTGGTTAATCATGAGGGGCAGGTCGCGGTAGGACTGGATCCACTTCGCGAACATGCTGTTGATGATCGTTTCCGAAGTCGGGCGAACCACGAGCTTTTCCTCGAGGTCCTTGGCACCGGCGTAAGTGACGACGGCGCACTGGGGAGCGAATCCCTCGACGTGTTCGGCCTCCTTCTTCAGGAAGCTCTCGGGAATGAAGAGGGGGAAATAGGCGTTGCGGGCACCGCTTTTCTTGATTCGGCGATCGAGATCCTGCTGGATCCGCTCCCAGATGGAATAGCCGTTCGGGCGAATGACCATGCAGCCCTTGACCGGTGAGTAGTCGGCCAGTCGCGCATTCAGGACAATGTCCTGGTACCATTGGGAAAAATCCTGGGAACGGGGAGTAATCTTCTCAGCCATGGCCTCTGTCATCGCACAGAGGCCCCCGGTGCTGCAATCAGCGGAGAGGGTCAGTTTCCGTCGGGAACGCGAATTCCGAAGGACTTGATCTTTCGATGCAGGTGGCTGCGCTCGATGCCGAGCACCGAGGCCGTGCGGGAGATGTTCCAGTCCTGCTCCTTCAGCACCTTGAGAATGAAGTCCTTCTCGAACTCCTGCCGGGCATCACGGAGCTTGCGAACTCCCTCCACTGCCAAAGCTTCATCATCAGGCTCCGCTGGAGCGGCGAGGTCCGCCATTGCTGGTGAGGCCACCTCGTTCTTGAAATGCATGAGGAGCTCGTTCGCGCTGATCCACCCGTCTTTGTCGTCTTCAGAGGAAAGGATCACGACGCGTTCGATGAAGTTTCGAAGCTCGCGAACATTGCCCGGCCACGGATAGCCCTCGAGCACTCGATGCGCTTCGGGTGAAAGCCCTCGGAGCGGCTTCGAATGGGCCTGGGCGAACTCCCTCAGGAAGTGCTCGGCAAGGAGTGGGATGTCTCCGGAGCGTTCACGAAGCGGCGGAAGGTGGAACGGAATGACATTCAGCCGGTAAAAGAGGTCCTCACGGAAAGCGCCCCGCTGGATCTCCGCACGCAGGTCCTTGTTCGTCGCGGCGACGACACGGACATCGACTTCATGGGTCTGCTGACCACCGACCCGCTCGAATTTCTGCTCCTGAAGGATTCGCAGCACCTTCGCCTGCGTCTTGAGCGACATGTCCGCGATTTCGTCCATGAACAGAGTTCCGCCGTTGGCGAGGTCGAACTTTCCGCGCTTGAGATGGGTGGCGCCCGTGAATGCTCCTCTTTCGTGTCCAAAGAGCTCGCTTTCGATGAGCTCTTCGGGAATCGCCGCGCAGTTCACGGCGACGAAGGGTTTTTGATACCGGGGCGAGAGCTGGTGGATCGCGTGTGCCACGAGCTCCTTGCCGGTGCCGTTCTCGCCCGTGATGAGCACAGAGCCGGTCGTCGGAGCCACTCGACGAATGAGCTCCTGAAGCTGCTGAATCGGCGCCGAGACTCCGATGATCGTTTTTTGATGATGGACTTGCCGGCGAAGGGCCTTGTTCTCGCGGGCGAGCTCATGGAGCACGAATGCGTTCTGGAGAACCACGAGCAGTCGGTCGAGCGAGAGCGGCTTCTCGATGAAGTCAAACGCGCCCAGCTTAGTGGCCTTCACTGCGGTCTCGATCGTGCCATGCCCCGACATCATGACGACAGGAAGGTCGGAAAATTCCGCCTTGATGCACTTCAGTGTCTCGATGCCGTCCTGCTCGGGCATCCAGATGTCCAGGATCACGAGGTCGGGCCGGGAACTGCGAATGAGCTCGAGGCCTCGACGGCCTGACTCGGCGGAATCGACCTGATAACCTTCGTCCACCAGCGCGCCGGCAAGCGACTGACGGATGGCTGCTTCGTCATCAATAATGAGCACTGTCCTGGCCATTTCAGCTCCGGCTCAAGCCTTGCCAGATCGATGTGGGCAACTCAACCAGGAACTGGGTTCCTTGTCCCGTATCGGATTCCGCTCGAATCACGCCGTGGTGGTCATTGACGATTCGCTTCACGATCGCAAGACCCAGACCGGTTCCGTCCTTCTTGGTGGAGAAATAGGGTTCGAAGATGCGCTCCCGCACCTCTTCTGCCATGCCCGGGCCGTTATCGCGTATCTTCAGACGTGCAATCCGAAGCTCGGATTCATAATCCGTCCGGATCTCGATCCTGCCCCGCGGCGTCCCATCGCGTGCACTCTCCGCTATCGCAGCGACGGAATTGTCGAACAGGTTGATGATCACGCGCTTGACCTGATCGCGATCGAAGTCAAAGACCGGAAGCGACACATCTGGCTGGAACCTGAAGTCGACTCCTGGATGAGCCTGCTCATAAAGGGCAATCACTTCGCGAATCGCGGCATTCAAGTCATTCGGCGATGGCGTGACCTGCGGAAGCCGGGCGAAATTCGAAAATTCGTTCACCATCTCCTTGAGCTCGTCCGTGTGTCGGATGATGGTCTCAGTGCACTCGTGGAGCAACTCGCCCTCCCGGCCCTGGATTCCTCCGAGCCTGCGCTGGAGGCGCTGCGCTGAAAGCTTGATGGGGGTCAGAGGATTCTTGATCTCATGCGCAATCCTTCGTGCAACCTCGCGCCATGCAGTCTCTCGCTGGACCTTGAGGATAGGAGTCAGGTCTTCAATGACGACCACCAGGCCTCCCGCCCCCTCGAGGTCCGGAAGCTGGGTCGAGATCGCCCCGAGCGTCTTTTGAGAATCATCGCGGCCGCTCGTGAAGTTCCACTGATCCATCCACGGCAGAGGCTCGCCCGAACCCTCGATGGATTCCGCACCGGCGCTCTGATCGGACTCGGCGCCTCTCGGAGCGGGAGCGGATGGATCGTGCTCGAGGCCCCGCTCAATGACCTTCACCAGGACTCCATGCTTCTCACGAAGGAGATCCGCAGGAGCGGCTCCAATCATCTCGTCCCGGTCCACCTCCAGCAGCTGGGCTGCCGCACGGTTCAACTGAAGCACCTTTCCGGACTCATCAACGACCAGCACGCCGGTTCCGATGCTGGACAGCACGGTTTCGAGCTGGCGACGCCGGCGCTCCAAGTCCGCGCCCGTTTCCAGAAGGCGCTGTCGGCTTTCCCGAAGATCGCGGGTCATGCGGTTGAACGACTGGATCAGCGTGGCAATCTCGTCATGCCCGACCATGCTCACTGAGACGTCGAGATTTCCCGCGCCGATCTCCTGCGCACCCTGGACCAGCTGCTCGAGGGGCACGGTCAGCTGGCGCGCGAGGTACAAGCCCAGCCAGATGGCGACGAAGATGATGACCAGAGTGATCATGACCAGGATGACAAGGTAAGTGGACTTGATCGGGTACCGGAGCGGATTAACGTCACGATAATCGTCGATGACGTTCGAGATCTCGTCGACCTTGTTCACGACACTCACCGGGACGAACGTATTGACGACGATGACGCCCCGATTGGAGCCACCAGGGCCGACGGGAACGAGGCAGCGGATGAGGTCTCCGAGTCCGAGGTGCTGAACCATCGAGAGCCTCTCGCCTCCGAAGGCCTTGGCCATGACCTCGACCGGAATCCTTGGAAGGAACTCGGGAAGGCCTGCACGCGAGGGATGCCGCACGAGCACCCGCTCTTCGAGCGGATCAGGATAAAACTCGATCGCATCGAGCCCCAGCAGGTACCTTTGCTCGTCCAAAAAGGGAGCGATGGACCGGACCGAGTCTCCCCGCTGTCGCACACCCTGAACCAGGCGTTCACCGAACCGGAAGGATTGCTCCTCGGCGTTCCGGAAGAACACTCGGCTGATCTCCAGGGACGACTGAAGGGTGTTCTGGACCTTGAGCGAAAACCATTTGTCGAAACTCGTGTTGATATAGAGCGCCGAAATGATGAACAGGAGGATCGTCGGCACGAGCGAGAACGCAAGAAAGGCAACGACCAGCTTCGTCTTGAGTCGGGACCCCAGAACCCGGCGCCGCCGCTCCAGGAACAATTTGCCGATATTCCTGAAGACCAGCCACACCAGCGCCATGAGGATGATGAGGTTGATGTTCAGCAGTCCGAAGAAAAAGATGCTGTTCACGAGCGGCAGGGTGTTCGAAACCCTCGTCAGCCTGAACTCCACCGCAGTGAGAACCACGAAGAAGAGCGATAGAAGGAGGATCAGGGCCCGCTCACGACGCCTCTTGCGCGCTTCGCGAGGCTCAAGAGCGGTCCACGAGGGCTCCGTGGTCGCATTTTTTTCAGTCTTCGTGTCCACCATGCTCCGTTCATGCCGCAGCGGCAGCAGGATCGCAAGGACGTTGGGAAAAACAACTCGCGCTAAAAAACTCTTGTTTTAGGCTGTTTTTTTAGAAAATTCAGAAAGTGCCAGATCAGCTCGCATCGCTCTTCGCTTCGGAGGGGGCTCTGGTCGAAAAAAAAATAAAAAAAACATGATTGCTGCTTGCTATCCATGAAGTTCGAGGTAACACTTAGTGTGAGAGTTGGTTGTCAACGACCAACTTCCAACGGAGGAGAAAAAAAATGGCTAAGAAAAAAGCTGCTAAGAAGAAGACTGCTGCTAAGAAGAAGACCGCCAAGAAGAAGAAGTAATTTCTTCCAGCGAGTTTTTTGCTGAGGCCCCGGGGAAACCCGGGGCTTTTTTTTTGATTTCAGTTTCTTCGGAACGGCGAAGGAACCGGGTTAGCAGTCCTCGAACAGACCCGCAGCAACCCGTGCCGGAAAAGCAGGTCCGCCGTAGATGTAACCCGCGTAAGCCTGGATCAGACTGGCTCCCGCCTCGATCCGTCCTCGCGCTTCGTGGGCATCCAGGATTCCACCGACGGAGATGATGGGTTTGCTCGTCTGGCCGACGGCTTCAAGCAACCTTGCCCGGGAGAACTCCGCAAGTGGCTCTCCACTCAGGCCCCCCGAATTGGACTGAAGGGTGTTCGTGAGGATCCACCCATCGACCCTGTCCTCGAGCTGCCGCAGAAGTTCCGCAAGCAAGGTTCCGCTGATTTCGGGAGCAAGCTTCAGCAGGACGGGCACCGATCGAGCACCACCCGCCCTCACTTCAAGGATAGGATCCAGAATGCGACGCACGCCTTCGGGCTCCTGGAGCGCGCGAAGGCCGGGCGTATTCGGGGAGCTGACATTGACCACGAGGTAATCCGCAAGCAGCATGAAGCGTCGAGCGCCCGCGAGATAGTCGCGATGGGCCACTTCGTTCGGAGTGTCCTTGTTTTTTCCGAGGTTTACTCCCACCGGAAAGTCGGAGGGAATCCAGCCGCTGCCGCGCGCTTGCTCGAGCCTGGCGGCGACCACCTCGATTCCGTCGTTATTGAATCCCATGGCATTCCAGATCGCCTTGCGAGAGGCATCGCGTGACAATCGTGGACGAGGATTGCCCGGCTGCGGGCGAGGCGTGACGCTTCCGATTTCCGCGAATCCGAATCCGAGATGCGGCAGAGCCCGCAGCAGCACTCCATTCTTGTCGAAGCCCGCCGCCAGGCCGACCGGAGATCGAAATCGAAGATTCCAGACTTCTCGAGCCGATCCTCCTGGAATCACGTGCTGTCGAGCCACGGTCCTCAACAGGGCGCGCCCTGCCTCGCTTCGTCCCAGGCGCTCCAGCGCCGATACCGTTCGCTCATGAGTGGTTTCGGCATCGCCCTGAAAGAGCAGTGGCCTGACCAGAGACCAGAGCATGGTCAGGGGTTCCTCTTGAAGCTTTGCATGTAAAACCCGTCGGACGACCCCGGACCCAGGAATCCTCCAGGCCCCTTCTCGAAATTCGAGCCGTGCTTCTCCAGGAACTTTTCGACCACTTCAGTGGTCTCGGCCTTGCGGAAAGTGCATGTTCCGAAAACGAGCATGCCTCCGGGTGCCACGAGGGTGGAGTAGGCCTCGAGCAGACGAAATTGGAGCGCCGGAAAGCGCTGGAGCGACTCCTGCGACTGCCGCCACTTGATGTCAGGATTCCGACGCAGGACGCCCCAGCCGCTGCAAGGAGCATCCACGAGCACGCGGTCGGCCGACTTCTCGAACTTCGCCAGGGATTGAAGCTCGCTTCCTTCGGTAACCTGCACGGCCTGGATATTGTTCACTCCCGCTCGTGTGGCACGTCGGCGAAGCGCCTGAAGTTTCGGCGCGGAAATATCGTAG
>JBIIXZ010000283.1:0-2976 GCA_044347055.1 Bdellovibrionia bacterium
CGCTTTCTGGACGAGGACTTCATGGCCCTGCTGCGGGCCCACCGCGTGTCCGCAGTCATCGTGGACGGGGTGCAGGACTGGCCCGTTTTCGAGGAGCTGACCTCGGATTTCGCCTATGTACGCTTCCACGGAACGCTGGGAAAATACCAAGGCCGCTATCCCGATCAGACGCTCGATCTCTGGGCGGACCGGATGGCCGCCTGGAGTCGTGGAGAACGCCTGGATGTCTTTGGATACTTCAACAACGACGTGAAGGCCCACGCCCCACGCGACGCCATTCGGCTCATCCACCGTCTCACCGACCGCCTCGAACAAGGCGCACCTGGAACAAAACTTCCCGGAGCCGCCTAGAAAGGCCGCCGAGTTGCGGGGAGCGTGCTTTTATGCGATTCCGTCCGGCGAATGGAAATCATCAATCTCGCCTTCTACAAGTTCGTCGAGCTCGACCACCTGGCCGAGCTCCGAGCCGAGTACAAGGAATTCTGCGTGGCCCACCAGCTCAAGGGCACCATCATTTTCGGACGCGAAGGCATCAACACGATCATTGCCGGCAGCCGGCAGTCGATCGACGCCTTTCGTGCCAAGCTCGATGCCGATCCGCGCTTTTCGAACCTTCCCTACAAGGAAAGCGTTTCGGATTACCAGCCGTTCACGCGCATGCTGGTCAAGATCAAGAAGGAGATCGTGGCCTTTGGAATTGAGGTGAATCCGGCGGCAAATCGCGCTCCCTCGGTGACTCCAAAAGAGCTCAAGAAGTGGCTCGACGAAGGCCGCGAGGTCATTCTTCTCGACACCCGCAACGATTATGAATGCCTCACCGGAAAGTTTCGGGGCGCCCACGAGCTGAACATCCGCACCTTCCGCAGCTTTCCGGAGAAAGTTCAGGAGCTCCTGCCCCAGTGGAAGGACAAGACCATCGTCAGCTACTGCACGGGCGGCATCCGCTGCGAGAAGGCGGCGCCCTACATGCGGCAGGTCGGCTTCAACGACGTCTATCAACTCGACGGCGGCATCCTGAAGTACTTCGAGGAAGTCGGCGGAGCCCATTACGAGGGCGAGTGCTTCGTTTTTGACTACCGAATCGGCTTGAGCCCCGGCCTTGCCGAGACCGAAACGGCGCATTGTCCCGCCTGCCAGTTTCCGGTGACGGCCGAACTGCAGCAGGACCCGCGATACATCCCGAAGAAGCAGTGCCCCAACTGCGCCCCTCGCCAGGCAGCGGTTTAACTCAATAAAACAAGATCTTAGCCTCCACTTTGACCGACTGGACGCATTGCGTTAGAAAGCCGGCCATGAACACCACTTCTCGCCTCTCGCTGCTTCTTCTGGCTGCACTCTCCGTCGGACAAAATGCGCATGCCTTCGGTCGCGCACAGTCCCTCGGCCCGATCCAGGCCGAAAGCGCCGTTCCGAAGGATCAGATGGCCCTGCTCCGGCAGGATTTTGAGTGGCTCGGAACCCTGCAGACCCAGACACCGACCGGGGAGTTCCGCGAAGTGCTCGAGCTCGACAGCGCCTCGCCCGCGGATCTTTCCGCCTGGCTCTCGGCTCGAGTCCGATACGTGGTGGCTGAAAACTTCAAACCCAGCCTGCTCAATATTCGACCCTACATCTTCAAGAAATTCGCCTTTCCGAAGACGGAAATGCCAGACCTCGAGTTTCCGCCGGATGCCCAGGACATTCCTTTGATCGACCCCAACCAACTTCCTGAGGGAACCCCGGAGACGGCAGAAGAACCCCAGAAACAGGGCAAGGTCGTCATGGCCAACCTCGGGTCCGCGCTGTACCTGGGCGGAAAAATGGCGGACATGCTCCTCGGGGTCAAACTCCGCGGAATAGGACGAGTTCCGGTCACGTCTCCGCGCGCAGGCATCATCCAGATCGGCGAAGGCCTTTTTGATGATGGGCTCTTCGGAGAAGAGATTGCGAAGGATTCGCCCATCCGCAGGACCTTCCGCATGAGCACCTTCTTCCACGAGGCTCGTCACAGCGACGGAAACGGAAAGTCTCTGGGCTTCATGCATGCCCTCTGCCCTCGCGGCCACGACTACGAGAACACCAACGCCTGCGACCGCAGTGTCAACGGACCCTATACCGTAGGAGCACTCATGGACGAGCACATCGCCAAGGCATGCACGGACTGCAGTGAAGTCGAACGCGAAACCATTCGCCTCTTCGGCCTCGAAAGCCGAAGCCGAATCATCCCGTCCAAGGATGGCTCTGCTCCCGGGTTCTGGAATGCAGCTCCAGAAGGCCAGTTTCCTCCTCGCCAATAACGACGGACACCGCAGGAGAACTCCATGAGCAAGGCACGAATTCGTTCGAGCATCCTGATCCTGGCAATCCTGATCGCAGCGGCACTGGGCGTGCTTCGGTGGCAATTGTCTCCCCGTACCGCTGGAAGCCCGGCCTCCACGCCGGGTGCCGAAAAGCAACACCCGACACCGGCATCCCTCGCTGGTGGGCCTTCGATTGCCGCTCCTCCTGCGTCGACGGCAGCGGCCATCCAGACGGCTGAATTTGAGAAGATGGCACGAGACGGACTGGATCAGCTGGCGCGCCAGGATTCGGTCCGAGAAGAAGTGAAGCAGGATCCGCACGGCGTGCCGCGCTCACTGATCGCCTCGGGACTGCTCCTCGGACGAATCGCAGAAGCGGTGTCGAAGAACCCTGCGCTGAAGCCTCGAGCCCTTGAATTTTACTCCGAGTGCGCCGCCTCAAAAAACCTCGCGAATTCGATCCGGGCGCTCTGCCTGGCGCGATTCAATCGGCTCGAGGGCGGCGCCGAATCCTCGAAGCTCACGGCCGGAATTCCAGAATCGGTTCGAAACCTCGCGGAGCACGCCGGGCTCTGACCTGAACGCCAATCGAAAGGTCGCTCAGAAGGTCGATGCGTCGATCACGAAGCGGTACTTCACGTCGCCTCGAATCGTCCGCTCGTAAGCCTCATTGACCTGGGATGCCGGAATCACCTCG
>JBIIXZ010000089.1:0-10160 GCA_044347055.1 Bdellovibrionia bacterium
CATTGCGGACTCGATGAGACCCCGTCCCGTGGGCGATCGCATGAGGATCTGGACGGTCGCCCGCAATCGCTCGAGAGACTCGCGAGGCAGGGTCTCGGCGTGCGACAAAGGGCGGCTCAAAAGCGTCTGCAGGATCACCAGGCCGATGGCCAGGCTGCGCTTCATACCTCTCTTGGATCGGCAGACTTTTCCCGGTTCATGAGTGATTACCGGCGTCGACAATCGGTACAGCGCCTGTCAAAAAGTTGGACAACGCCCTGCTCCGGAATGCGACCGGATAGCCACAAATGGAGGGCCGCAACACCTTGAAATCGATCGTTTTTTGAGAATCCGAAGCCCGCGCATCTCTGCGGCACATGGGTTGCTCTGCTAGGTGGAACGATGAAGCCGTTTGCGTCGAACCAGCAGAAGCAGAAGTCTCACCGAATCACCTTCCGACAAGGCGCTCTCGCATTGGCCCTGGGCGTGGCCACTTTCACCCTCGGCCTCAGGCCCTTCGAAGTCCTGTCGCGACATACGGCCGCGCTGATTCCAGCAGGCAAGTCGTCGCTCCAGGAGTCGATGCCATTCACTCTCCGGAACTGGGGGCTGGCCAACAACTTCAAATCACACATCCACGCGATCGACGCTTGGAAGATCGAAGATGGAAGCCGCGATGTGATCGTAGCCGTCATTGATACCGGAGTCGACGCATCGCACGTGGCACTTGCCCCGAACATGTGGCGCGATCCCGCGATCAAGGACAAAGCCGTCTATGGCTGGAACTTCGTGACGAATCAGCCGAATCCATCCGATGATCACGGACACGGCACGCATGTCGCCGGAATCATCGGCGCAATCGCTCAGCCGCAGGCTGGCGTTGCCGGCGTCGCCCGACAGGTGTCGATCATGGCCGTGAAGTACTACTCGGACAAGAACCCGGGTGCGGTCAATCTGGCCAATACGGTCAAGGCGATCAACTATGCGGTGGATCGCGGCGCACGAATCATCAATTACAGCGGTGGCGGCCCGGAGTTTTCGGAAGAGGAATACCTGGCCATCCGTCGCGCCGAAGAAAAGGGCGTTCTGTTCGTGTCCGCAGCAGGCAACGAGCACCAGAACACGGACAAGGTGGAAAATTACTACTATCCGTCAGCCTATGGTCTTTCGAACATCATTTCCGTCGCAGCCACCGACGTGAACAATCGCCTCCTTTCCTCGTCCAACTGGGGCAGGAAGAAGGTCGACATCGCAGCTCCGGGCGAAGGCATTTTCAGCACGCTGCCGGCAGGCCGCTACGGATCGATGACCGGCACCTCACAGGCCACCGCCTTCGTGAGCGGTGTCGCTGCGCTCCTGCTGGCGAAGAATCCTTCGCTGACTCCGCAGCAGCTGAAATCCATCATCACCGCTTCCGTGGACAAGCTGCCTGAACTGGCTGACAAGCTGTCGACCGGTGGGCGCCTGAACGCCCATGCTGCACTGGTGCAGCTGGAGTCGCGCAAGCTGCTGGCTTCCACCGAAGTCCGCGACCAGCCGATCCTGGCCAGGAAGCCCGTGTCCGTCGCCGAATCCGGCACGGCCGCAGGCCTTCGCGCCGCCGGTTCGCGCTAAATCCCCGCTCGTCAATCGCCCTCGACTTGTTTACTTTAAGGACCTGTGACGAAGCGACTGGCACATCCTCTGACCCTGCTCAGTGCCCTGCTTTATGTGGCGGCATTTCCACCCCATGATTTGGCATTCCTGGGCTGGTTTGCGCTCGTCCCGTGGCTGATCCATCTGGCTGCACTCGACGACGGCCCCAGACAGGGACGCCGCGCAGCCCTCCAAGGCCTCTGGCTGGGCATCCTCGTCACCCTGGGCGGCTTCTTCTGGGTGGCCTATGTCATCAAGGAATTCGGCGGCCTGCCCTGGTCGGCGGCTGTCCTCGGGCTTCTGCTTTTCAGCCTCATTGGCCAGCCGCAATGGTGGATTCTCGCCCCTGTTGCTCGAAAAACGCTCCGGGGCGCGATGCTTCAGGAGCGGGGTCGTGCCGTGCTCAGCCTGCTCTGGATCGCCCTGGCTTATACTGCACTGGACTGGATCGTCCCCAAGCTCTTTCGCGACACCTTCGGCCACCACATGGTGGGGCATGAAAATCTCCGAATGAATGCACGCTGGGCGGGAGCCTACGGGCTGACCTTCCTGGCGGCATTCAGCAACCTGGCGATCGCTTATTTCGTGCTGCTGCTCCGTGGGCGCAAAGAGCCCAGCGCCTGGCCTGCAGTGTCCCGCTCCGCGCCGGTGCTGGCGACAGCCGGAGCCCTGATCGCAGGATTCTGGATTTACGGAAGCACCACCCGTGACTGGGTGGAGAAGCAGGTCGATGTCGCGGAAAGCGTGCCTCTGGCGGTGATCCAGGCCAATATCGGCGACCTCGAAAAATTTGCCGCCAGGAAGGGCGTCAGGAAGGCTCGCCAGCAGGTCATGGAGACCTTCATCCGCATGTCGGATGAAGCGCTGAGCACGATGTCGCCGCGCCCGGCGGCGATCGTGTGGCCTGAGACGGCCTTTCCGTCGTCGTTCCGCAAACCGCGCATCGCTGACGAGCTGGAGCTGGACCAGGCCGTCGAAAACTTCGCAAAAACCCGCCAAATTCCGATGCTTTTCGGGGGATATGACGAGGACTCCGGGTTCCCTCGAAAGGACTACAATGCGTTCTTCTTTCTCGGCAGGAATGCCGGTCCCGAGGACCTGCAGGTGTACCACAAGACCAGGCTGCTGCTCTTCGGAGAGGAGCTCCCGTTTTCGGATGTGTTTCCAACGTTGAGGCAATGGTTTCCGCAGGTTGGAAATTTCGGCCGAGGACGAGGACCGGAACCTTTTTCGCTGCCCACCCATCCCGTGATCCGCGCCGCTCCTGCCATCTGCTACGAGGTCCTTTTCGCGGACGACATTGCCAAGGCCAAACGCAATGGCTCTCAGATGATCCTGAACATCACCAATGACTCCTGGTTCGGTCCCTACGCGGAGCCCCAGCTGCACCTGGCCCTCTCGACCTTTCGGTCCATCGAAAATGGCATTCCGATGCTCCGGGCCACCAACACCGGCATCTCCGCTGTGGTCGATCCGGCAGGCAGGATCCTCCAAAGGACGGACATCGGCGTTCCAGTCATCCTTCCCGCTCGAGTACCGCTCACCGCTCTTCCGGCTTCGCCTGTGGAACGCTGGGGCGATTACTTTCCGAAGCTCGCATCCGCGCTGGCGATTTTAGGCGCCCTCTCCGTTCGTGTCCGGAGAAAGGGCTGGACAGGTGGAGCTTGACACCTGTCCACAAACTGGACACCCGCAGGACGGATAAAAACGAGCTTTTTCCAGAGATTACAGGCTGTTATTCGCCGGCACGTACCTTGCTCTCTTCTCCGGTAAGAGAGAGATGGGTATGGGGAAATCTACGACGGTCGCAAAACTTTTCCTGATGCTGCTTCCGGTGCTGACCACCGCCTGCGGCCAGATTTCGATGCACGGCCAGAGCCGCCCTCGAGTCGCCGACGTCTCGTCGCTTCGGACGCTCTACAGCCCTGAGACCGACATCAGCGGAACCTGCCGCTACGAGGATGTGATCGTTCCCGACCATGACACCTGGCTCGACGGCTCAGGCTACTACAGCATCTGTCCGTCCTCATCGAACCTGACCTCCGTCACGATTTTTGGCGAAGCTCCGGAAGCACGCCAGTACTGCGTCTTTCCGGCCCAAGTCGTGGACGGCGGAACCATTTATCCTCGGATGGACCGGGCGGGCGCCCCCCTGGTGATGTGCAGCAACAAGGCCGAGGGCGGACAAGTGTTTGAGTTCGACCAGACGACCTTCAATGCAGCCTTCATCGTGCCCTACCACGATCGCATCCAGATGCAGGCGTGCCTGGCCACCGGCAACTACCACCAGTGCCCGAAGTCGTTTTCCTACGGACAGTTTCGCGATTGATGTCGGTTCAATGCAGGACGCGAGTGACCGGTTCGGATGAACCGTCCCCACCGATTTCCTGCGAACCCTGGCGGTAGCGCTCCACGAGGTCGATGTCTCGAGTCGGAAACGCCTCGAGCACCTCCAGATGATCCTCGTCCGGAAGCTCCTTGGCGACGATCAGGTACCAGAACGGCGTCTCGCCGGATTCGTAATGTCGAATGAAATGGAACATTCGAACCGAGGTGTCCTCGCCGCTTGATGGCGCCACCGACTGCTCGGCAACGAGAGACCATACTTCATCAGGCGCCTCCAGAGTCTCTTCCATGCAGGACTGGTAGGACCCAAACTCCTCGTTCGGAATATCATCCGCACGGCGACCTGCACCGAGCGCGGCCCGGACCGCCTCGTCGGTGGTCCAGCCATCAGCCAATCCATCCGTCGGCGGCTCCGCGGACAGCACCTCGAGCTGGTCGGCCGGGATGACCGTGCCATCGAGCGCCAGCTGCTCGGCACTGGGCTTCGGATGGGCCGCCGACACCTTGTCTTCCGTCGATCTCTTGATCCAGCTCATCCGCTCGCCGCGCCGGTACCGGTCCACCAGCGCCGCATTACGGGTGATGATGCTCAGGAACATGAAGCTGGGCTCGCCTCGCAGGAAGAGCGACAGGCACACGCACCATACAGGCTTGTCCGCCGGCTGAAACTCCGCAATGAGCGTGTAGCGATAATCTCCCGAAAGGGTCTTTTCGCGCCAGACTTCGTCAGGCTCGCGCAGGGTGGACCACCGGAGATGGGCCAGCTCCTCGCGCTCTTGGGCCTGGAGATCGCTCGAAGAAAGCTGGGCGAGGTACTCCGCCTCGAGGCGCTCCACTTCGGGCGAAAAGTACTCACCGATGCAGTCTTCCGTGCAGAAGGTCCGGCCGAGCTCTTCTTCCACGAAAAGGGCGCGGTCGCCGGACGTCAACGCTTTGCCGCAATGGGCGCAGGACTCCTGGTCCACGGCGGCCGCTTCGGCTGCGGGACTACGGATCGGAGACTCCTTCCGGGACTTCCGAGGATTCCGGCGCCTTTCCGGCGCAGCCTGCCCGGCACTGGAGGGGCTGGCGGCTGATTTACGAGAGGTCGACCGCTTCATGTGCTCCCATTCCCTTCCCCCTTCAGTGTACCGGCCAGTTTCGAACGAGGTCAAACAGGGATTGTGTCCGACCGGACGGGGTCCCTCTTTTGACAGGTGCTGACGGAAGCCCTATCCTCAAGGTGAGAGAGGAACGGGGCTCCAAGGATGGACATTCGTTCAAAATCATCGCCATCAGAAGCCGCCAGCGTTTACGAGGCCCGCAAGCGCGCCGAGTCGGATGCCCGCGCCCAACAGGAGCAGGAGCGGCGAGCCCGACAGGCGGAAGAAGACGCCCAGCGACGGATCCACGAGGCGAAGCACCGGGCGGATGAAGCCGTCCAGGATATCGAACGGCGAAGCAACGCCCAGCGCGCGGAAGGAAACGCGCGCCTCGCCACCGAGCGCGGATACATCCGTGACCAGATGGAGAGGACCAAGGCCGAGGGCTACCAGCAGCTTCGCGAGCTGAAGCGCAGGACTGACGCCGAGGTTGCCGTCGCCAGCCGTGACGGCGAGCGGGCACAGGAAGAAATCGAAGAGCACTATCGTCACGAAATCGAGGAAACGACCAAGAAAAGCGCCAAGGCGGCTCGAGAGGCCTACCAGAGAAACCTTCGTGATCTCGAAAAGCAGGACGCGCTCGTGAAGGCCCAGCGCGAGGCCTACCAGGAAATCCACGGCGCGGAGATGCGCACCCTCCAGAAGATGCACGAGGACGCACGCACCAGCCAGACAGAAAAGGCCCGCAACGAAAACGAGGAGCTTCGCAGGAAGATTGAAGACGCCCGCGTGACGGCCGAGAAGAAGTTCAATGACCAGTTCAGCCGGACTGTCGGGCAGCACGAGGAGTCGCTGAACCAGCTGAACCTGCGTGCCGGAAAGCAGCTCGAGGAATTGCGGAGCGACGGCGCCCGGAAGCTGGCCACCTATGAGTCACGCCAGGAGGACCCGTTTTACCGGATGGTGAACCTCGACGCCGAGCTGAGCGACGCCGGCGATGCCTTCATCCTGCGCGCGCGGATTCCTCGCCACGAGCAGGACAACGTCAAGGCACAGGTCCAAGGGCAGCAGATCGTGGTCACGGGAGCCAGGCGGGCCCAGGACCAGGTCCAGCTGGGCGAAGGACGCTCCAGGAGCAGCTCCAGCTACCAGACTTTTCGCGAGACCTTTCCGATCGATTGGCCTGTGGATGCGGCAACCGTGCTCCGCGAATCGAACGGCGACGAGCTGATCTTTACCTTTTCCAAACGCACCGGAATGGTGGACCCCGAAACCGGTGGAAAGAAGCCGCTGGATGCCCAGCCTTTCTCACGCCATCGGGCGCCACGGCCGGACTTTCCGGAAGATCTGGTTGCCCCCGCCCCTCCCTACAAGGGCTCTCCGATCAGCTGATGCCAGCTGTCCAAACATTGGACAGTCGGATCGCTGAAACAGGCCTCATCTGCGCTTAAATCGACCGTAGGCTCGTGCGCCTCTGGCACTGCGATTGCTGAACAGTACCTCAGTTGAGCTGATGCAGCCGCAGAGAGGAAACCGATGAGCGCCACCCGTGACCCGTCCGAAAAAATCACATTCCTGTTCACCCCGGTCGGAAAACTGATCCAGAGAATCAAGGAAACCCCGCTGCCCGAGGCCCCGGCGGCCCGCGCCTCCTCCACCACGCAGCGCACACGCGTACTGAAGACCGGCGACGCGCGCGAAGCCGCCCAGCGTCCAGGACTCGTGCGCGAGTACCGCGCCCGCGACATTCGACAGGTTCCCGCTCCCGCGGTTCCCGAGGCGATTCCGGCATCCTTGGGGGGCCTGTTGGCCACGACTGATTTCCGCCTGGCCCAGCAGCGAGAGGCGCTTTCCAGCCTCGGCAAGAACCTTGAGCAGCTGCAGGATCTCGAGAAGCGCCTGCAGTTCATGCTGCTCGAGCTTGAAGACCTGCTCAAAGCCTGATCTTCTCCGAGAATGCCCCAGAGTTCCGCCATTCAAGTTCGTGATCGCCTCCACGATCGCCTTTTCGAAGAGCAGGTCTTCGGCGAGGGGGCCCTGCGCTGGACCTACGGCACGAGGCTTGGTCGCGCACTGGAAAAAGCGCTGCTGTCGCGGCGTCTCATCAGCACGCTGATGGGGGCATTTCAGGATTCTGCCTCCAGCACCGGAAGGATTCCCTCGTTCATCGAGCAGTACGGCATCCGAATGGAGGAGTTCGAATCGGGACCCTTCTCCTCGTTCAATGACTTCTTCATCCGCAAGTTCAAGCCTGGAGCGCGCGAATTTGCGCCAGCTCCAGCCCTGGCGGCGTTTGCCGAGGCCCGCTACTACGCCTGGGAGTCCACCGACGACTCGACCTGCCTTCCCGTCAAGGGCGCCCTGCTCTGTCCGCGACAGCTTCTCGGAAACGCCCTAAGCTATGAGCAGTCCCGGCGGCTCTCAGGAGGACCACTGCTCCTCGCGCGCCTCTGCCCGACGGACTACCACCGCTTTCATTTTCCGGACTCCGGAACGTGGCTCTCCTGTCGCAGGGTTGCTGGCCGATTGCACTCGGTCAACCCGGTGGCGCTCGAGGCACGCCCTCGCACATTCCTCGACAATGAACGGCAGGTCAGCATCCTCGAATGCGACTCGCTCGGCCTCCTGGCGTTCATCGAAGTCGGCGCTCTCGGTGTCGGAAAAATCATCCAGTCGCGCGATGTCCGCGGGCGTTTCGATCGTGGCGAAGAAAAGGGCTACTTCCTGTTCGGCGGCTCCACGGTCATCGTGATCGGCGAGCGCGGAAGATGGAAGCCGGATTCGGACCTCCTCGAAAGCACCCGCTCGGGCATCGAGACATTGATACGTCTCGGCGAAGGAATCGCGCGCTGATCGAGTCGGCTCAGGAGTCGTCCCGGGACTTTGGCTTGAAAGAGACCTTCATCTGGATCTCGATTTCGTTCTTCGCAAGGATTTCGTCCACGAGCGCGCGAACATCAATCTTTTCGTTCACCCGGTTCATGAGATCCTGCGAGAGGTTTCCGAGGAATTCCTTGCGGGTCTTGTTCGCGGATTCGAGGATTCCTCCGAGCAGCTCCTTCGGAAGCTTGAACTCGCTGACCATGTTCTTCAGGCTCTCTTCCGTCAGGAAGAGCGTGCCCATTCCGACGGTCAGGACCTTTTTGACGAAGTCCGTGGCCTTGCTCTGGATATTGTCATCACCTGCCATGGCAACCTCCCGATCAGGCGAGCGTCTTGGCCCGCTTCTCGAAGCTCTTGATCATCGATGGAATGCTGCTCTTGACGAGCTGATTGAGGATGAAGCCGGGCACCGGAATGTTGAACTCGATTTCGATCGAGTACTTGACCTCGGTCTTGCCTTCGCCCACTGACGTGAGCTCCCAGCGGCCGATGTTCTTCTTGAGCATGTCGCTCTTCACCAGCGACCACTCCATTTTTCCCTGCTCCGGAAATTCCTTGTGGTCGAGCGTGTAGTTCACGTCGCGCATGATGTTCATCTTGTAGTGCGTGCGCGCCTCGCCGGGTCCCTTGCGCTCCACTTCAACGCCATTGCAGCCATCAACGAAGCTCGGATAGTCCTCGTATTTCGTGATTGCCTTGAAGAACTTCTCGCGATCGACTGCGACAACCTGCTTGTGCTCTGCCTGAGCCATGGATTCCTCCTGGTAATGTGTGTCGGTTCAGTACTTCGGCTTGCTCTCGAAATGATGCTCCGCCTCGATCCAGCGCACGGTCTTCGACTCCGAGCGCATCACCACAGAATGGGTGCGGGCTCCTCCGCTGAAGAAGCGTACTCCGTTCAGGAGCGGCCCCTGCGTGACCCCGGTGGCGCAGAACATGACCTTGCCCCGCGCAAGCTCTTCGATTCCGTAAATTCGGTCGAAATCCGAAATACCCATCTTCGCTGCGCGCGCTCGCTCGTCGTCCTTGCGAAAGATCAGCTGTCCCTGGAAGTCTCCACCCATGCAGCGGAGAGCCGCTGCGGCGATGACGCCTTCAGGCGCTCCGCCGGAGCCCAGCAGCACATCGACGCCACTGTCGGGCTTGCAGGTGGCGATTGCGGCAGAAACATCTCCGTCGCCGATCAACCAGATTCGCGCCCCCGCCGAACGCACTTCAGAGATCAATGCCTCGTGCCGCGAGCGATCGAGGATCGCAACCGTGAGGTCGTCGACTCGGCAGCGCTTGGCCTCGGCGATTCGATGCAGGTTCCTCGTGGCGGATTCCTTCAGGTTGATGGCACCCTTCGCGGAGGGTCCCACCGCAATCTACTGCATGTAAACGTCAGGGGCGTGAAGAAAATTACCCTCTTCAGCGATCGCGATGACCGAGAGGCTGTTGTTGCCACCCTTCGCGCAGATGGTGGTGCCCTCGAGCGGGTCAAGCGCAAGATCCAGCCTCGGACCTTCGCCCTTTCCGACCTTCTCTCCGATGTAGAGCATCGGAGCCTCGTCCCGCTCGCCTTCACCGATGACGACCGTGCCATCGAACTGGATCGATCCGAGCATCTTTCTCATGGCCTCCACCGCTTCGTGGTCGGCCGCCTTTTCGTCGCCTCTGCCCATCAGACGGGCGCTGGCCAGCGCGGCCATTTCGGTGACGCGAACAAATTCCATGGCAAAGTTACGATCCATCGACGGGCACCTTTCGCGAAACGTTCACCCAGGCCTTCCAGCTCTCGGGCAGCTTTGAATGCTTCACCAAGGTTTTTGCCAGATCCAACTTTGCGGGGTCAAGCCCGGCATCCGGATGAAACCATTCCGGCGCGAGTCGAAACACCCCGTGCACGGAGTCACGGTCATCGGCAAAGCGGACACGTCCCGTCATCGCCGTTTCAGCCGACCATTCGACATAGTGCTCCCCCCAGAGCACGACGACGAGCTTCTCGAGCGCACGCTCCTCCACGCTTCCCTCGCCGCCCTTCAGCTTGAGGAGGATCTCAGTGCCGCTGCGGCCATGAAACCAGATCCACTCCATTCCACCGCCGAAGCCCTGGGGCGTCGGCATCAGGCGCAATGCTCCGCCGAGCTCCGATGGATCGAGCCATCGTGCGAGCTCGCTCCGGGTTTCATCCGCCAGTCCGGAGAATTCACAGCCCACATGATCGCCGCGGAGGTTCCGGACTGAGAATTCTCC
>JBIIXZ010000284.1:0-2950 GCA_044347055.1 Bdellovibrionia bacterium
GGTCGGATCTGGCCCGGGCACTGCAGCATCAGACGCCCGTCAAGTCACAGGCGGACCGCGGCACCTGTTCCATTTTTTCATCGATCGCTTCGATCGAGAGCTACCTGATCCGGAGCGGCCTCGTGTCGAAGCCCGACAGCGTGGATCTCTCCGAACAGTGGCTTCAGTACCTGGTTGCCCGGAAAACCGCCGAGGATGGATCGGATGCACCCCAGAATCTCGGTTTGATTTCGCAGTGGGGGCTGGCCCGCGAAGCTGTGCTTCCGTATGGAGGCGAAGATTGGGCCGAGATGAAAAAGCGGCCGCGCCTGGCGCGAGAGCGCTGCGGACACCTTCAGAAAGGAAGAAAGCTGAAGGCCTGCCTCCTGGGCCATTTCGATCCGGACGCTCTCGAGTGGACGGACGAGGAGCTTCGGGGGTCTTCGCAGGAACCGCTGCTGAAAGCCCGCCGCGAAGCTGAAACCTTCCTTCAAAAGCTCCAGCAGCACGCCGGAAGCTGGCCTCGTGCAACGGCGGTTCGAAAAGTTTCCGAGATCAAGGCGCTCCTGCGAGCCGGCGTGCCGCTCGTGCTCGAGACCGATTTCTTTCTGGGCGCGTGGAACCATCGAGAAGCCGAAGAGCACGGCATCCCTCGCGACACGATGAAGTGGAAGGAAGGGGTGATTTCGTATCCCCCTCCCGGTTCGGTGGATCGCAGGAAATCGGCAACCCAGGAAGCGGGGCACTCGGTGCTTGCCGTGGGTTATGACGACTTCATCGAGGTCGAGGTCGAATCGCTTCAGGAAGATGGAAGCTTCCAGACGTTCCGGTATCGCGGCGTCTACTTCATCAAGAATTCGTGGGGCACCGACGGGTTTGGGTCGGAGTTTTCAGCCCAGGGAGTACAAGCTCCCGGCTACGGCATGATCACCCAGAAGTACGCGCACGAGTTCGGCGGGTTTTATCGGCTTCAGCTGCCGGAAAGCAGCCGCTGATCCGGCCGGAGTGAACCGGAGTTCATCACCGTCGCAAACCCTCGCGCCAGGAGGTGCGGCAGCGTGCCCGGTCCTCGGACGGGTAGCGCGAGCTTCTCCTGCGATGGTGCCGGACGCACGGCGCGCAGCACTTCTTCGGCCGCAAGAAATCCGGCGTGGCAGGCGCTTTCCATCGAGGACGGAAGGCCGGTTTTCACCCAGTCTCCCGCAAGAAGGTACGATTGCCCCTCGGGACGCACTGCGGGCCTCAGGCTCTCCGTGCCCGGGCGCGGGCAGTGGATCGCCATCGGCACGCGGTTCACGCGCCAGTGCAGGAGCTTTGCCTCGCGCGTGCGCGGCAGGTGCTCCTCGAGCTCGCGACGCGTGGCCTTCATCACGTCCTCATTGCTCATCGAGCTGACGCGATTCGAGTAGATGATGTTGCTCGTGATGACCGAGCCGCGACCTTCGTATCCCTTGCGGAAACGCGAGAGGTCGTAGAAGTCGCAGTTGAGATCCTCCGGATGATACGTGCGCGCCCAGAAGGCACGATCCGAGACCATGCCTTCGAACCAGAGATACACGCTCAAGTACGGACAGGTTTCGAACTTGTCGAGGCCGGGGGGCTGCTGCTCGGGCCTGAGGATCTTGGCCAGATCCTGCGGGGCGAGTGCGAGCACGACCGTGCGTGCTTCGATCTTCGACCCATCGTCGAGCGTCACCACGCCCGAGCCATCGGCGTTCATGTCGACCGAGGCCGCACGCGTGCGGAGCAGGACTTTTCCTTTTGCTGCTTCGATCTTCTTCACCGACTGATCGGCAAAGAGCTCGCCGAGCCCCACTTTGGCGAGACCCGGAAGCAGGTTCTTCGTGCCCGAAAAATAGCGGACGACGCGAAGGAATGCTGTGGCTGAGGCTTCCTCGGAAGGAAGGTTCAGGAGCGACATCGAGATGAAATCCCAGAGCAGCTCCTTCATTGCCGTCGACGAGCCGGCGCGCTGGATCAGCTCGGCGGCGGTCATCGAATCGTAGTCGTGGATCTCGCGCTCGGAGAGTCCGAGCGAAAGCGAGACGATGTGGCGGATCGACACGAGATCGGCCGCACCGATCTTCGGATGATTCCAGATGCTCGGCAGCAGGTGCATCGGCGAGGGCAGGGCAGTCTCGGCAAACGTGTAGGTTTCGGTGCCCGAGACCTGATGAATGACGCCATCGGTCTGCCAATGAATGAGGTGATCCGTGCCGAGGCGCTTCAGAAACGCGAGCATGTTCGAGTAGACCGAGAGCAGGATGTGCGGACCGAGGTCGACGGCATCGCCGGTCTTTTCGTCCTTCCAGCTCTGCGCGCGTCCGCCGAGGCGTTCGCTCGATTCGAGTACCCAGGGGCTCAGGCCCTTTTCGGCGAGAGCCACGGCGCAGGTCAGGCCGGCAAGTCCGCCGCCCACAATCAGGCAATCCGTCTTTTGAGTGGTCATGCAGGCTTTTTAGTGCAGTGCGTTAATTGTCGCAATAGAGCTTATTAGCGAGCTAAGTGTCAGATATATCGAGTTTTTTCATCAGCTGGGGTTCGAATCAGGGGCGGAGTCGTGATACGACTGGAGGCATGACGACCTCTCAGAACCCGTTGCTGGCCGCCTGGACCGGCCCCTTTGGCGAAGCTCCCTTTCACCTCATCCAGACCGAGCATTACGGTCCGGCCCTTCGACAGACGCTCGACATCGCCCGCGAGAAGCTGAAGGCCCTTCGCGAGGAACCGGCCGCTCCGACTTTTGAAAATACGATCATTGCTCTCGAAACGCTTTCCGAGCCGCTCGATCGTGCCTCCGGCATCTTCTTCAACCTGGTCGAAGCCGAATCGAACGACGAGATGCGCGCGCTCTCGAAGGAGCTGTCGCCGCTCGTCTCGGCCTTCGCCAATGACCTCCAGCTCGATCCGGTGATCTTCCAGAAGGTCAAGGCCGTGCACGACAACTCTGCGAGCCTCAAGCTCACCACCG
>JBIIXZ010000091.1:0-10030 GCA_044347055.1 Bdellovibrionia bacterium
AGGGGCACGGTCCACAGACCGTGCCCCTCGTCATTTCAAGGAGGGGATTTAGTGGCGCACGCCGCCTGAAGTCCGTCCCGCAGTCGGAACTTCCTCCGGCTTGGTGACCGGAATACCCCCAAGATCGGCCTTACTCAGGAACTCCTCGGGCTTCTCCAGCTGCAGGGCCAGACGAAGGACCTGATCCGCATGATCGACGGGATAGATCTTCATCCCCTTGGTGATCTCGGCTGGAACCTTCTTCATGTCGGGCACGTTCGCCTTCGGAATCAGCACGGTGGTGATGTTGCCGATCTTCGCTGCAAGGAGCTTTTCCTTGAGGCCGCCGATCGGTAGCACACGCCCACGGAGCGTGATCTCGCCGGTCATGGCGACATCTCGCTTCACCGGGATCTTCGTCAGGGCGCTCGTGATGGCAGTGGCCATCGTAATGCCCGCGGAAGGTCCGTCCTTCGGCACAGCGCCTTCAGGAACGTGAAGATGGATGTCGACGTTCTGGTAGAAGTCCTTGTCGATGCCGAGTTCCGCCGCGCGAGAGCGGACATAAGTCATGGCCGTTGCGGCGGACTCCTGCATCACTTCACCCAGCTTGCCGGTGACCTTGACCGCACCCTTTCCGGGCACGACCGTGACTTCGATCTGCAGCATGTCGCCACCCGAGTCGGTGTACGCCAGACCGTTGCAGAGTCCGATCTCGTTCTGGTCTTCGATCATCTGCACCGTGTATTTGGGAGGCCCGAGCATTTCCTCGAGATCGGCCACTGAGACAGTAATCGGATCGGCCGAAACTGCGACGACCTTCTTGGCCTTCTTGCCGTCCGCGCCTGCTGCGGCTTCGGCAGCACGGCTCCTCTCGACGATCTTCTTGGCGACCTTACGGCAGACCGTGGCGACCACTCGCTCGAGGTTACGAACACCGGCTTCGCGCGTGTAGTTCCGGATCAGCGCGTAGACCGTGTCATCTGGAAGAACGAGATCGCCTTCCTTGAGACCGTGTGCCTCAGCCTGCTTGCTGACGAGGTAACGGCGGACGATGTTGAACTTCTCGACCTCCGTGTAGCCGCTGATGTTGATAACCTCCATTCGGTCCAGAAGCGGACGCGGAATGTTGTGCAGCGAGTTTGCCGTGAGCACGAACATCACCTTCGAAAGGTCGTAATCGACTTCAAGGTAATGGTCTCCGAAGTTGTGATTCTGCTCCGGGTCCAGGACCTCGAGCAGCGCCGACGAAGGATCGCCGCGGAAGTCCATGCTCATCTTGTCGACTTCATCGAGCAGGAACACCGGATTCGAGGATCCAGCCTTTTTGAGGGACTGGATGATCTTGCCCGGGAGTGCTCCGACATAAGTCCGACGATGGCCGCGAATCTCGGCCTCATCACGAACTCCGCCGAGTGAGCAGCGGACAAACTTCTTGTTCAGCGACTTGGCGATCGACTTGGCGAGCGAGGTCTTGCCGACGCCGGGAGGTCCGGCGAAGCACAGGATCTGGCCCTTCGAGTTGTCGGTCAGGACGCGAACGGCCAGGTACTCCAGGATGCGCTCCTTCACCTCTTCGAGTCCGAAGTGATCCTCCTCAAGGACCTGTTCCGCGACGCCGAGGTCGTTGCGATCCTGGGTGTTCTCGCCCCAGGGAAGCGTGATCAGCCAGTCGATGTAGTTGCGCACCACGGTGGCCTCGGCCGACATGGGCGACATCATCTTGAGCTTCTTCAGCTCCTTGGTCGCACGCTCCTTCGCCTCCTTGCTCATCGGCTTGGAACGGATCTGCTTTTCCAGTGCTTGGATTTCGGCCTTGAACTCATCCTTCTCGCCGAGTTCCTTCTGGATCGCCTGCATCTGCTCGTTGAGGTAGTACTCTTTCTGCGAGCGCTCCATCTGCTTCTTCACGCGCGAGCGAATGCGCCGCTCCACCTGCAGGATCTCGATTTCACCCTGCATCATCTGGAGGAGCTTCTCGAGACGCTTGAGCGGGTCGGCGATCTCGAGCACTTCCTGCTTGTCCTCAAGCTTCATGTTCAGGTGGGCGACGATCAGGTCGGCGAGCCGGGACGGCTCGTCGATCGTGTTCACGCTCATCAACATCTCGGGCGGGATCCGCTTGTTGAGTTTGACGTAGTTTTCGAAGGTGGCCTTGAGCGACCGAACCAGGGCCTCGGTTTCAACCGAACCGGACGACTCCTCGGCAAGCTCCTCGACCTCGGCCTCGATCATGCGCTCGCCTTCAACGAAGTTCAGCAGCTTGGCACGCTTGCGACCTTCGATCAGCACCTTCACGGTGTTGTCCGGGAGCCGCAGGATCTGCAGGATGGTACCGAGCGTCCCGACCTGGAACACGTCCTTTGCCCCTGGAGTGACGGTCGTCGCCTCACGCTGCGCCACCAGGAAAAGGTCCATCTTCTTGTTCACGCACTCTTCAAGCGCGTTGATGGACTTCTCGCGGCCGACAAACAACGGGACGACCATATGCGGGAAGATGATTACATCGCGAAGCGGAAGCAGCGGTACGGTGACCGCTCTGGTGGACGCTGTCGTCCCCTGCTTCGTGGAGGAAGTCTGCGAGCTTTTCCTGTCCTTGGAATTGGTGGCCATGTTGTTTTCAAGCCTCCTTCCAATAACTACAGCACAGTCCCTGAGCACGCTGCCAG
This sequence comes from Bdellovibrionia bacterium, assembly GCA_044347055.1. Taxonomy (GTDB): domain Bacteria; phylum Bdellovibrionota; class UBA1018; order UBA1018; family UBA1018; genus CAIOHW01. Next base: position 2,649 of record JBIIXZ010000091.1, read on the forward strand.
AGGTAAAAAATTCAGGGCTGCATAAAAAAGACGGGCTGCGATTTAACGCAGCCCGTCCCTGGTTTGGATTCAATGAAATGCGTTTTAGGCGCTCTCGGCCTTCTCCGCCACGCGGCCGGCGGCGGGTTGTGCCTGGGTTCCGTCGGCCAGGACCATCCGAGGACGTTCACCCCGGGTGATACTGCCCACAGTGACCACGCATTTCTTGACTTCGCTCATCGCAGGCAGCTCATACATGACCTCGAGCATGGACTGCTCCAGGATGGCGCGAAGACCGCGGGCCCCCGTGTTCCGCTTGATCGCTTCTCGGGCAATCGCCTCGATGGCCTCCGGCTCGAACTCCAGCTGCACGCCGTCGTACTCGAACAACTTGACGTATTGCTTCGTCAGGGCGTTCTTAGGCCGCGTGAGAATATCCACGAGCGCCTTTTCATCGAGCTCCTCGAGCGTCGCGATGATCGGGAGACGCCCGATGAATTCCGGAATCAGGCCGAACCTGACGAGATCCTCGGGTTCGACATGAGCGAGCATCTTCGAGCCGGTTTCTTCCTGCTTCGAGGTGATATTTGCCGCGAGCCCCATGCTTCGCTTGCCGCGCCTCATGGCCACGATCTTGTCGAGTCCGACGAAGGCTCCGCCGCAGATGAACAGGATGTTCGAGGTGTCCACCTGGACGAACTCCTGCTGCGGGTGCTTGCGTCCCCCCTTGGGAGGCACGTTGGCAATGGTGCCTTCAATGATCTTGAGCAGCGCCTGCTGCACGCCCTCGCCGCTGACATCACGGGTGATCGACGGATTCTCGCTCTTGCGCGAAATCTTGTCGACTTCGTCGATGTAGACGATGCCGCGTTGGGCACGCTCGACGTTGTTGTCGCAGGCCTGGAGCAGGTTGAGGATGATGTTTTCCACATCCTCGCCCACGTAACCTGCCTCGGTCAGCGTCGTGGCGTCGGCCATCGCGAACGGAACGTTGAGGAGACGAGCCAGCGTCTGCGCCAAAAGCGTCTTTCCTGAACCGGTAGGCCCGATCAGCATGATGTTGCTCTTCTGGAGCTCCACTGCGCCTTCGCGGCCCTTCTTGTTCTCGCCCTGGTGCTGGATGCGCTTGTAGTGGTTATACACTGCAACCGACAGCACTCGCTTTGCGCGCTCCTGTCCGATGACGTAATCATCCAGGATGGTCTTGATCTCGGAAGGCTTCGGAATCTTCTCGGAGGAACGCGCGGTTCCTTCCTTCTGTCCCTCTTCCGCGATGATGTCGTTGCACAGCTCGATGCACTCGTCACAGATGTAAACCGTAGGCCCTGCGATGAGCTTTTTCACTTCGCGCTGGTTCTTTCCGCAGAAAGAGCAGCACAGGTTGCCGAAACCGTCGCCGTACTTCTTGGTGTCCATCGTCAGCCCCCCCTCTTCTGGATTACCTGGTCGATCAGGCCGTAATCACAGGCCTCCTTCGCGCTCAGGTAATTGTCTCGATCCGTATCCTTGATGATGCGCTCCATGTTCTGGCCCGTGTGATGGACCAGAATCTGGTTGAGGCGCTCCTTCAGGTACAGGATTTCACGGGCCTGGATCTCAATGTCCGAGGCCTGGCCGCGCGCTCCACCCAAAGGCTGATGGATCATGATGCGGCTGTGGGGCAGGCTGTGGCGTTTGCCCTTCGTGCCGGCAGTGAGAAGCAGGGCACCCATGCTCGCAGCAAGGCCTACGCAGTAGGTCGCCACATCGCACTTGATGAACTGCATGATATCGTAAATGCCCAGGCCCGCCGTGACGGAACCGCCCGGAGAATTGATGTACATGTGGATGTCCTTGTCCGGATCGGAGGACTCCAGGAACATCATTTGGGCCATCAAAAGATTCGCGACGGTGTCATTCACCTCGGTTCCGAGGAATACGATGCGGTCCAGCAACAGACGCGAATAAATATCATACTGACGCTCACCCCTCGCGGTTTGCTCGATGACGATGGGGTTCGGGATGTACCCTTCCGCCAGCGGATGCTCGAGTGAGAATCCAACAGCTTCGGGTTGAATCAGGCTGGAAGGAACTTTCTTAGTGGAAGAAATGATCATGAGCTCTCTGCACCTCACGCAGAGTATACACATCTCGAGTTTGTAATGCGCTGGGCTATTTTCGAGGAAATTCGGCGGCCGGTCAGGATTCCGTCACTTCGCCCGATGAGTCGCCTGCTTCCCCGGATGCCATCATATCGGCATGAATCGACTCGAGGTAAACGAGCATTGCGGAACGAAGATCGTCGAGCGACATCGACGAAAGGTCGGGCTGGCTGGGGCCTTCCTTGCCCATGGCGAGGATCTCGACCAGCTCCGAGCGGATGGATCCGTCCGGGAGCCCGGTCAGCGCCACAATCGAACGAACGAGCTCGTTGCCTTCGGCAGGCACTGGCTCGGTTGCAGGCACTTCTTTTTCGCGGGAGACGTCCATTTCCCCTCCACCACCTGACCAGAGTATAAGAATCGGTTTTTCCAGACGGCAACAATATTCATTGGGACAGTTCAAGAATTCTGCCGGCGAAGCGTCAACAATCCGACGGCGAATAAAATCAATGCTCCGCCCGCCCACTTCATGGCCGTCATCTGTTCGCCGAGCGCCAACGCACCGAGCAGAGCTCCAACAATGGGCTGAATGAACAGCGTCAATGCCGCACTGGACACGGCCGTGCGCTCCAGCGCAACCAGCCAGTAGAGATACGTCAGAGTTGAACCCAGAGGCCCGAGCCAGAGAATGGCCAACCATCCTCTGGAGTCGAGCTGCATCAAGGCATCCCAGGACGGCAGTCCGGAGAACGGAGCGATGCCGAACCACAAGACCGCGAAACCGAGCAATAGCGAGGACCCGAATACTTCGGTCATGGCGAATCGACCGGCAAGCTGACGCGCAAAAATCGAGTAACCCGCCTCGCCGACAAGCGAGAGCACCAGGATCAGGTTGCCGACGATGCTGGGCTCACTCATCCATTCAGAAGCAGGCGTCAGCAGCAGCCCGGAAAGCAGGCCGAAGCCGAGTATGGCAAAAACAAACGAGAGCAGCTGGACTCGGGATAGTCGCTCTCGCAGGAATGCGACGGCAAGCGAAACGGTGACTAGCGGCTCCATGGCAATCAACAAGGCATTATCGATTGCTCCAGTCCGATTGAGACCCGAAAGGCCCACGAGAGGCGCGAAACAAAATGCCGAAAAGCCGACCCCAAGAACGAGAAGGAATTCGCGCCAGGATCGAAATTTAGCGAAGAACCGTGGAGCTCCGGGCCTGCCGTGCCGTTTCGGAAGAAGCGGCACACGGCCCAGCTCAGCAAGCTTCAGGGCTGCCAGGAACGCCAGGAAAAAACCGGTGGCAGAGGAATATCGAATCCAAGCGACCTGCGCGGGCGTGAATGTCGCAAGCAGCAGCTTGGACATGATGGGATTTGCAGCCCAGACGATATTGCAGAAGATGAGACCCACCAGCACCTGAAAAGGCATGATAAGATGTGTGGCATGAGCACCAAGCCGCTTCAAGCAAAGCCTGCACGCGATTCAGCCGTGACGATGACTGAACTTGTTCTTCCAGGGCACACGAACGCCCTGGGAACGATCTTCGGCGGGCAGGTCATGTCATGGATCGACATCGCCGCCGCGATTGCAGCCGGTCGACACGCGCGAAAGGTAGTCGTTACTGCTTCTATCGATGCTCTTCACTTCGTGGCTCCGATCAAGGTGGGACATGTCGTGCACATCCGTGCGATGGTGAACTACTCGTCGAGGACCTCGATGGAGGTCGGAGTTCGCGTAGACTCGGAAAATCCAGTGACTGGAGAGGTACACCATACTGCAAAGGCTTATCTGACGTTTGTGGCCCTGAACGAGCACGGAAGACCGACTCCAGTCGCTCCAGTGCTCGCGGAAAATCCCGAGGAAAAGCGTCGTTTCGAACAGGCTCGTCTCCGGCGCGAATCGCGGGTGAAGCTCGCCGAGGAACTGAAGAAGGAACTCGGCGAACGCTGAGGCAGCTCTCCATGCACTGGCTCTACCTGTTTCGCCACGGCGAGACCGACTTCAATCGCGAACAGCGCTTCCAAGGCCACCTCGACGTTCCGCTGAACGACGAGGGCCGTCGCCAGGCTTCGACACTCGTCCGACCGCTGGGGCGGATTGGAATCGACTGCATCCTGAGTTCCGATCTCAGTCGCGCCCGCGAGACGGCGGAAATCGTCGCGCGCGGACTGGGCATTCCGGTCTTCGAGACGTCTGGACTTCGTGAGGCGCATCTCGGAAACGCTCAAGGCCTGACGGTCGAGGAAATCGAGTCGAAGTTCGGCAGGGAGCTCGTTGAAAAATGGCGGTCTCCCTACCTCAGCGATGCTGACGTGTCCTATCCCGGCGGCGAATCCGGCCGTGCAGTCCTGGAGCGCGTCCTTCAGTCGATCGAGAGGTTCGTTGGCTCCACCCCGCATCAGCACATCGGAATCGCCACCCATGGCGGCGTCATTCGACGAGTCGTGCGGTCGCTTCTGGAAAACCATTCGACGGTCATTCCAATTCCGAACGGAATCGTCTATCCGATCGAGCGCGACCGCTCCACGGGGAGCCTCAGGCTTCTCGCCTCGAGTCCGATTCGGCGTTAAAGCGACAGCCGCGTGCGAACTTCCCAGATCAGCGGGAAAGCCTTTTTCGAAGTCGTGGAGCGCAGGTAATCCACACCACTTGATCCGCCGGTTCCCTTCTTGAAGCCGATCACGCGCTCCACCACTCGCATGTGATGCTCGCGCCAGAGCCCCAGGAATTGATCGAGTTCAACTAGCGACTCCGTGAGCAGATACAGCGGAAGCTGGGCATCAGGACTTCGGTAGAGCGGAATCAGGGACTGAATGATCTGCTCCATCGTCCCTGCGTCGCCGGCTCGCTCCTTGTCGGAAGCATTTTCGGGGACCGAATGGCCGAGCGCCCGGAGCATGTCGTAGTAGGCCGAACGGAGATCAGGCCCGTCCAGGCGCGCCTGAAGAATTGCGGTCAGGTCTGGACGATTTTTGAAAAACTGCAGGTAGCGGGGCTCCTTGAGTCCGGCCAGGAACTCGAGCTCACGAAACTGCATGGACTGAAAGCCGCTGGCTGGAGTCAGGCGATCACGGAACTGGAGGAACTCCACGGGCTGCATGGTCTCGAGGATGTGAATCTGCTGGACCAGAACCTTGAGAATTTCGACGCAGCGATGAACGAAATGGCGCGCGCGAAGGACTTCGAGCCGCTTCATGTGATCCATGGCAGAGCCGAGCTCATGGATGATGAGCTTGAACCAGAGCTCGTACGCCTGATGGATGATGATGAACAGCATTTCATCATGGTGAGGCGGCTCGCTCTGACGATGCTGGAGGTTCAAGAGCTCCGGCACCTTGAGGTAGTCGTTGTAGGTCATTTCCGTGGAGCCGTAGACTCGAGGTTCACTCATGGTTCTCTTCCTTGTTTATGCGAGAGGCAGGACAAATCCGGGAATGGCATCGGGATCGGTGAAGATCCAGTCAACAGGCGCTGGACCGGCTGAAGGCTGAAGGCGAATCGAGGACTGCAGGACATGGGCGATGGCCTGTGCCGAGTTCACTACCGTCCACCCCGGAAGGGCGCGCTGAACCGCGGCCTGGATCCAGGGATAATGCGTGCAGCCCAGCAGAGCGACTCCGCCGGAGTGCTTGCGCCGGTAGGGGCCGACGTATTCCTCGATCGTCTGATGAAGGACGCCATGGTCGGTCCATCCCTCTTCGATCATCGGCACCAGCAGGGGGCAGGCCTGCTCAAAAACGACCGAATGCCGCTCTCGAAGGAGCCGTCCATAGAGGCCGCTTTTGACCGTGGCCTTGGTGGCGAGCACCAGCACGGGAGAGCCCGCTTCGTGGCTCGCGATTGCTGCGAGCGCGGCCGTAACCCCCGGCTCCACCACTCCAATAACGGGAATGCCCGGGCCGCAGGCTTAACGGATTTCCTCGAGCGCGAGGCTCGATGCAGTATTGCATGCCACCACGACACACTCGACGCCCCGATCGCGAAGCGTTGCGCCGCACGCTGCAGAGAGCCGTTTGACCTGCGCAGAGCTTTTGGTGCCGTAGGGAACGTTTGCGGTGTCGCCGAGGTAGACGAAATGGGCGTTGCCGAACTGCCTGCGCAGCTCCGACAAGACCGTCATTCCGCCTACTCCCGAGTCGAAAACACCGATTTTCATTTCTTGCCGATCTGGGCCATCAGTTGCGCAAGATTCTGCGATGATTCTGCTTCGATGTCCTTGTGGAGCGAGTTGCCGTGGGCATCGATCGTCACGACGACCGGAAAGGCCTCGACTTCGAGCTCCCAAATGGCTTCGGGCGATCCGAATTTTTCCATCAGGTGAACGTCGCGAACCTTCTTGATGGCTTCGGCAAGAACCTGTGCGGCACCACCGACGGCGTGCAGGTACACGCAGCCGAACTTCTGGCAGGCCTGACGGGTCTTTTCGCCCATGCCCCCCTTGCCGATCACGGCCCGCACCCCATGCTTTTCGATGATTCCGGCCTGGTAGGGCTCCTCTCGGATCGAGGTCGTCGGACCTGCAGCCGTGACCACCCACTGCCCCTTCTTCTTCATCACCACGGGACCGCAATGATAGATGATGCTGTCCTTCAGGCTGACGGGCGGCTCGTTGCCGTCGTGAAGCCACTTGTGAACAGCATCACGACCGGTGAGCACAAGACCGGTGATTTCCACCATGTCTCCCACCTTGAGGCTGCGAATCTTTTCTTCGGTAAATGGTGCGGAAAGCTGGATCATGGTCGATTTCCTTTTCGCTCAGTAGAGCCACTTCTGGATGTCGCCGCGCGCACTCACCTTTGCGCCCTGGCGGCGATAGGCCCAGCACATGTACGAAACACTGACAAAGAACGACGCAGGCAGGCGGTTCAGTGCGCCGATCTTGACTCCCATGAGAGTGGTCTTGCCGCCGAATCCCATGGGTCCGATGCCGAGCTGGTTGGCTTCATTCAGGCACTCTTCCTCGAGCTTGGCGAGGACCGGCACCGGGTTCTGATCCTTCATTTTGCGAAGGAACTGCTCCTTCGTTGCCAGGTAACCCGTGGCGCGGTCGCCACCAATGGTGACACCCAGCACTCCGGGACCGCAGCCCTTGCCCTGGGCCTGCTGGACGGTGTCGAGGATGCATTTCTTGACGCCATTCAGGTCACGTCCTGCCCCGATGCGGGAGTCTGGAAGGCTGTACTGCGCGCCGACATTCTCGCAGCCGCCCCCCTTCAGCATCAGCTTCACTTCAACATGGTCCTTCTTCCACGGCTCCATGTGCAGCGTCGGGGTTCCCGGTCCGACGTTCGTGCCGTTGTTCTGCCCGGTGAGGCTGTCGACGCT
>JBIIXZ010000092.1:0-9994 GCA_044347055.1 Bdellovibrionia bacterium
TGGAAGGCTCGGTGGGTGATGGCGCGGGAGGCTGCACCAGTATCTGCACCGGCGGACGTGGGTGGGTGGACGGTAGCTGCGAATGTCCGACCGACCAGACGTGGGACGAGGGGGCCCAGGCCTGCGTGGAGGTCTGCTCACAGTCTTATCCGGGTCAGTGCACCTCGGATGTCGAGTGCTGGAGTGTCGGTGGAAATTGGGGGATGTCCTCAGGAAGCTGCCGCATCTGCCAGAACCAGGAGTATTACGACGCTGGAAACGAAGCCTGCGCGCTCCGAATGGACTGCTCCGAGAGCGGCGGCATCTCTTGGAGAAATGGAGAAGCCTACTCGACCGCGCAGGAATGCCGCGACACGATTACAGACTGCTCCGAGAGCGGCGGAAAGTATTGGCGTAACACTGTCGCCTTTGATGTGCAGGGCGAATGCGAGTGCTCCGCAGCAGGCGGCAGCTGGATCGACGGCCAATGCACGTTCTACGGTTGCACGGATTCGACCTATTACAACTACAACTCTGCCGCCAACGTGGATGATGGTTCCTGCAGCGGCTTCTGCGGCGATGGCTCGTGCGACTCGGGTTATGAGGATTCTGACAGTTGCGCACTAGACTGTGGCCTTGGGCCTGTCGCCGACCTGACCACCTCGAGCATCTTGGATACCAGCGTGAGCCTTTCGTGGACTCCATCGAGCGGAACACAGAGCCAGAAGCTTCAACAAGCCAGCCCCAACGATGGCGCATGCACGGGCATTTCATCCTGGACCACCGTCCTTGACGACACCGCAGGATCCGCCACTTGGGGTGTGGCCGAAGCACTCACGCCGGAGACGGCCTATTGCTTCCAGGTGGAGTCCTGCAACTCCAATGGCTGCGTCTCCTCCAGTCCAGTGCTTGTGTCGACGGCAGACGGCCCCACCGCATGCTCGAACCAGGGGCAGTACTGGTGCACGGTCACTCCGGTGGCCGGCGACGCGTATGGCTTTTGTGCCAGCAACGAACAGGCTTGCCAGAACAGCCAAAGCTCGCAGAGCTGCGTGGATGGTGGAGCTTATGGTTATGTCCGGAGCGACGCTTACGACGGTTGCGTTGCCAGTGAGTATGAAAGCCAGTGCCGGAGTGGCAATCTCCACTGGGCTCCGGCGACAGAGTCCACTCCTGACACCTGCTACTCGAGCGCAGCCGAATACACGTGCCTACAGGACGGAAAATACTGGTACAACGACACCTGCAACGACTCCGGACTTCAGTTTGCCAAGCTCGCCGTCGGTGGAAGCGTGGGCTGCGGCTCCACGTGGCAGGGCGATACCTACTGCTGGGGATGGCCGGGCATTTTTCAATCCTACCCGGGCTACGCCTCCGCCCCAGTGAAGGTTGCCGGCGCCGAAACTGTCAGCTTCAGCAAGCTCTCTGCAGGCAACCACACCGTCTGCGGACTCGACCCGACCGGGGCGGCCTACTGCTGGGGCAGTAATTCTTACGGTCAACTGGGCGGCGCCTCTGGTAGCGGCGCACCCTCTCCGATCTCCGGAAGCCTGAGATTCCAGGACATTTCAGTCGGTGACCTGCACGTGTGCGGCATTACCCACAATGGTGCGGCGTACTGCTGGGGTGCGAATGACTCAGGACAGCTCGGAGACGGAACCACAACCAGCCGCTCCGCTCCGACCGCGGTTTCTTCCGGGGGCGTTAGCTTCCAGCAGATCAGCGTGGGAGGGTACTCCACCTGCGCGGTCAGCACGACCGGAGCGGTATACTGCTGGGGCTCGAATTTCGGGGGGATCCTCGGCACGGGTTCATGGGGTGGGAACACTCAGTCGACGCCGACTACCGTCACTCTCAGCGGTGGCCCGTTCAAACAGGTCGTCCTGGGTGGCACTCACGCCTGCGCTTTGCGCGACGACGGCGTCGCTTACTGCTGGGGCTCGGATGACAACGGCCAGCTGGGGCGGGGCTCGGCCTTGGGCGGTACTCATGCTGCTGCCCCCGTCACGGGCACGCAAACCTTCTCGCAGCTGGCGGCCGGCTACTCGCACAACTGCGGAATCTCGGCACAAGACAACCTCACCTACTGCTGGGGCAACAACAACTGGGGCGAGCTCGGAACCGACTCTGCGATCGCTGGCACGCCGACCGTCGTTCAGAATCAGAGCATGGATGGCTTCAGCGCTCTCAGTGCGCGCGGCTACTCCACCTGCGGCATCGGCCCGTACGGCACTGCCTTCTGCTGGGGTAACGACAGCGATGGCAAGCTCGGAATCGGCAAGCGCTCCATGAGCGCGCTGGGAGTCAGCCCCGATCACCTCATCGCGGTCAGCTCGCCCACCCAGCTGAGTGGCGTGGAGCCTGGTGCTCAGAGCTCCTACGGAGCTTATTGTACGGACCAGTCCCGGTATTTCGGCGACGGCTACTGTTACGACGACCTCGATGCCTTCTGCTCCGGAACGGAGACCACTACCGGAGACTGTGAGCCCCCGCCGCCTCCCCCGACCTGCGCTCCTGAAAGTGTGGGCTACTGCACGACGCTGGAAGACTGCGATGGCGCTGGTGGTGCATGGGCCTCCGTAGATCAGTCGTGCCACGCGGACATGCAAGGCGCATGTGCCGCAGATAACGGGTACTACAACCCTCAGGATAATGGGTGCTACGCCTCCGAGGAGGATGCGTGTTTGAATGCCTCAGCCGGCCCGGGCCACTGGGCCAGCATCGATGACAGCCCGACCTGCTATGCGGATGAGGCGGCCTTTGAAGCCGCTTGTTCGAATGCCGGAGGCTCGCCAACCTCGAGTACGACCTGCACCACAAGCCCTATCCCCGAAATCGTCATCACGAACGAAGGAATCGACCCCTCTGCTGTGCCCAACTTCACTTCGGTTTCTCTCAGCGCTTCCGGCGGGTCTGGATCCGGCTACAGCTTCGTACTCACCGATCCGTCCGTGGCAACGCTGACGGTGACCGGATACGACGCCGAATTTCAGTTTAATTGCGGGACAGGCGTCGGAGCCATCGCCGTGGTTCAGCTCACGGATGATGGCGGGGGTGCGAGCACGCTCACCCTGACCTCGTCAGGCATGGGGACGAATCAGGTCGGTAATGCCTGCACGGATCTCGAGCCTCTGGCTTACTGTCAGAGCGTAGATCCGAATTACGGCTACGCGAGTGAGGCCGGATGCTTCAACGACTACGGCGACTACTGCACCTCGATCAACGCTCTTTGGAGTAACGACTCGCAGTGCTTCAGCACGTACAGCGCCTACGCTTGCGACGAATTCAACGGTATTGAGGCCGCGAATGGCGAATGTCTCGGCAAGGGCGACACCGGCTTCAACGAAGCCGAGTGCCGGGAGACAAATGGCTACTGGGTCATCACAGATACGGCCGATTATATCGGAACCTGTTTCACAACTGCTGAAGACGCCTGCCTCAATCGCGGCGCCCTCTGGGATACTGCCTCCGGACAATGCGTTGCGAGCGAAGCCCAGGCCTCATGCCTTGCCGATACCACCAAGCTCTGGGATGGCGACTCGTGCGAGGACCGAAGCACCGCCACCCTTTCCTTCACGCAGATTTCTGCTGGCTCGTACAGGTCTTGCGGACTTGCCGGCGGGAAGGTGTACTGCTGGGGCTCAAGCGACGGATCACCCGGAGACAGCGTCACCGGCGTGCCGCGCCTGATTGAGGTGGATGGAGAGCTGAACTTCAGTTCCGTGGTTGTAGGAGGTTCCACCAGCTGTGCGATCACCACCGCAGGAGCGGCGTGGTGCTGGGGCAGCCATCCGGGCCACGGTGTGACCTCTTCGAGCAGCGCCCCCGTCGCGGTCAGTGGTGGCATCACCTTTTCAAGCATTGACCCGGGCATGTATCACGTTTGTGGTCTGGACACTGCGGGTCATGCCTGGTGCTGGGGATCAAACTGGTGGGGTGAGGTCGGATCCGGGGCCACGCTTTCTCAACAGGCGACGGCTCCGGTCGAGGTACCGAACTTCACCTTCACGCAGCTTTCAGTCGGGTCCGGCTTCTCCTGTGGCTTGGACGAAGAGGGCACCGCTTATTGCTGGGGGCTTGGTGCATACGGTGGCCGAGGCCCAGGCGCATCCTCGACAGGCATTCCGACCGCCGTTCAGACCGAACAGAAGTTTAAAAAACTATCCTCGGGCATCAACCACACCTGCGGAATCACGCTTGATGATCGAGTGTTTTGCTGGGGTGCGAACCTCTACGGTGAGCTCGGAGACTCACACTCGAATACTTCGAGTTACACCCCGACCGAGATTAGCGGCAACCTGACCTTCGCCTCGCTTTCGCTGGGCCTGAATTTCTCGTGTGGAATCACGCTCAGTGGCACCAGCTACTGCTGGGGAGCCGGAGCCTGGGGGCAGCTCGGCACTGGAAGCCGCCCGGCAGTGCGCTCCACCCCTGCTGCGATTGCCAGTCATACGTTTACCCAAATTAGCGCAGGAGCCACCCACGCGTGTGCGTTGGATAGTTCCGGAAAGACCTACTGCTGGGGTAATGGAGTCTATAATGAGGGCACCCAGCTCGGACTCGGAACTTACTGGTTCATCCAGCATGGCGGCAGCTATCTCGCGACTCCCGCCCTTCTGCCGAGCACCGCCAACTGCCCGAGCGGCCAGATCTACGATGGCAGCACGCTTGGCTGCATGACTCCTTAAAATCGGTACCTTTTGGCAGCTCGCCGCGTCACCTCTGGATTTCGTCGCCCGGCCACGACCCCCACTTCTTGCACCTTCTTCTCTGGAAACATTCCAAGGAGCGACTTATGGCCAACTTTCCCAGTCTCTTTCGTGGCAGCAATCCCTTTCGCGATATCAACCGGATGCAGCGTCAGATGGACCGTCTTTTCAGTGACATGATCGGCGGAGAAGAAATCTCAGGCAGCGAGCAGCAGATGTTCATGCCGCCCGTCGATGTTCAGGAAGCAGACAACCACTACATCCTGAGCCTCGATGTGCCCGGCGTGAAGAAAGAGGACCTTCACATCGAACTGAGCGGCAACGAGCTCTGCGTGTGGGGCGAACGGAAGCACGAGCACGAAGAGCGCGGCAAATCGCGCTACCGCATGGAGCGCTCGTATGGCGAGTTCTCTCGCACCTTCACGCTGCCTGAAGGCATCAAACCCGAGCAGATCCAGAGCGATTATCGCGATGGTGTTTTGCACGTCGCGATTCCGAAAATGGAGCAGATTGAAGAGAAGAGCCACCAGATCCAGATCGGCGGCGGCGAGCCCGGGTTCTTCCAGCGCCTGCTCGGGCATGGCGGCAGCGCTCAGGGCACGTCGCAACAACAGCAGGGCCAGCGTCCCGGAGTCGAGACTCCAGCCAAGGGCGAGAAGAAAGAAAAGGGCGGCAGGGTGGCTTAATCGGTATCCGGTACCTTTTGGCCTCGCTCCGAAATGGAGCGGGGCCTTTTCTTTGCGGGCAATGACCTACTTGTTTCGCCCGAACCAGAAGAGCGTGCCGCAGTCGATCCAGGAGCCATCGGCAAAGCCGCAGAACGCATTTTGGTTTTGCTCGGAGTCGCGAGCGATCACGACCTTGCCGCCGAGCTTTCTGCAGATCATTGCTCCGGGGTTGGCCGAGGACTTCCGCTGATCACCATCCAGAGCCTTCATCGATGCACGTTCCAGCGCACGAAGTGCCTCGCAGGATTTCGGCTTGCCGATCTCGCAGGGCTCACTGACCGTCACGTGCTTTTCCGGAACGGAGTTCAGCTGAACGGTTCTTCCGTTGAGAACGACCTCAGACTTTTCCAGCGCCTGCACACGCGGGCCCGACGCCAGAAACAAGACCACGGCGAGGCTCGCGCGAATCATTCCAGCCATGACACACCATAAGTATTTTCAAATAGCTCATTGGCCGGAACCCAGATCTCACCGCGCTGGCAGGGGTACGCATACTGGTTGCACGATGTGCCCCAGGTATTGCGGACAAGGTACTCACAGCCCCCACGCGCCCCGGGCCTCCTACCGACCACGACGGAGGCATGGCTTCCACCAGAGAAGCATGTGAATTGGCCCTGTTTCCGGCTCCACTGAACTTCTCGTGCGCCCGGCGCGGACAGGACATTCGGACAGTACGAGATCGTCGGAATACTCCCGCCTCCACCAGCAAGGACCGAGTCAATATGCGAGCGCATCACCGGGGCCGAGCTCTTGACGTTGGCGTTCGCGTCCAATTCATAAAACTTGGCACTTGGCCCTCCGGGAGCCTTGAGCCTTCCCGGCTCTTTGCAGCCTGCAGTGAAAACCGTCTTCATGAACGTGAGGGTGTCGCGAGTGTCGATCGCCTCTTCCACAAATGAGGTCCAATTTGACAGCTGGTCCGCAGAGAGCTTCGGATGAACGACGTCGCAGGCAACCTCCGAGACCACCTCCTGCTGTCGTTGTCGCGGCGTCTTGGACGACAGCCACCCCGAACTCGACTTCCCTTCTTCGATTCGCTCCTTCTGATAGAAGTACTCGCGCCGGGCCTTGGCAAGTCGTTCGTACTGGTCCCAACGCGATCCGAGCTGGTCGTGACTGAAGTCATGTGCTGAAACGTAGGGACATGAACCCTCGCTGACGAGCAATCGAAGGGTTCGAAACGGGCTGCCATTCTGCACGTCCTTCCAACCCTGTTCGCCCTTCATGGCCGTAAACCGAAAAGCGGCCTCGGGAGCAGAACTTAAAGGAGGCACCTTCGCCCCATGCCCCTGCCTCCACGAATCAAAAGCCTGGGTGGCGGCGAATGCGTAACAGGTGTTCGTCTCGCCCTGGTCGTAAACCGGAAGGTTGCGGGCCTTGAGGACGGGCGTGCAGTTCGAGGCATCTGCCACAGACGCTGAAAGGAGGCCGAGTGAAAGCAGAGCTGCACGCGAGAAGAGAGTCATCCCTTCTCAGCGTAGGGTCAGGAACGACTCGAAGCAAGCTGCGCCCGAGGCATCTGGGCCGTCGGTGGTTCGGCACCCGTCCAGGCCGCCAAACGCTTGACCGTGAACAGGAGACCAAATTGAAGCACGATGAAGATCAGCGCCAGCTGACCGGCAATCCCGACATGATCCACGCCGCAAGCCATGCCGACAATCAGGGCGAAAAAAAGGCTCGATCCTGAACTCTCCGACATCTTGATCCGGAAGCGAACCAGGGCGATGGCTGCAGCCACCGCAAAGGCGCGAGCAAGATCGCTGGCCACGAGCAACATGACGCCGGTGACCCCCACACAGAGGAACACGATGTTCGATGAGCTCAGCAGGAGTGCTGCAGGCGAACTCCGAGCTTCCGGATCCGGAGCCAGCGCCGACTTGGGCATGAGCCTCGCGATCAGGACGTTCACCACGGTGAGCAGGAGCCCGAGCCCGACGGAGCTCAGGATGAGGAGGTAAGCGTGATCGAGCGTCGCCTGCGCAGCCGCAGACACCGAGGCGGAGGCCTGATGGATTCCGAGCAAATTCATGCCTGCGCTCCCTTCGAAAGAAGCACCTGGTCCGTGATGCTAAAGCAGTACTTTGAAAAGCTGATTTTGCCGCTTCCGGTCCGGTCGAGGAATGAGGTCAGCCATCCTGGAACATCCCCGCCGTGCTTCACTTCGAGCACCACGCCGTCGAACGACCTGAACTGCTCGGCCATCTCGGCTGCTCGTTTCTGCTGCTCGGACTCCATCAGCACGGTGGGCGAAGCCATCACCGGCGCCCGCAGGAGCGATTCATAGCGAATGCCGTCATCATAGGTCACTCGAAGGCCCGAGGCTTCGAATGCGCGACGGACATAGCTGACACGGCAGATCGGCTTGAGCCCATGCTTCCGGATGAGCTTGTTGATCATCCGCAGGCGCTGGAAGAGCTGCACCGGAGAAATCGAGGGATTCAGGCGCAGCAGTCTCGGAACGAACTGCACCGTCTTGCCTCGCATCAGCCTCGCGAGGTCGCGAAGGCCGAGGCTGAAGCGCACCTTTTTCGTCTTCGCCTGTTCGCCGTCGAAAACCTTTTGCTTCAGTTCGAGAAGCGCCGACTGACCGTGATCCGCCCGTCCGTCCGGATAATAGCGACGCACGCGGATCTTGAAGCGGCCGCCACGAGCTGACGAAGTGGCTGGCCGAAAATGGCTGGTGTAGGAGTTGAGATTCGAAGAGTCGAGGTAGATGGACTCCACGCCGCAGAAGCGGGTGTTGGGGTCCAGGTAGGACGGAGCCATTTGTTTTTCGAGGAGCGCGTTCAGCTCCTCCAGCCGCTCACGCGAAACGAAAAACTTGTCTTCGATACGCTCAAAAACCCCCTGAGACCGGAGGTCAGCGAACTGAACGCCTGTGGATCCGCGAGAAGACTCTGGTGCGCGCGCCTTCCGGCCCCTCTCCGCCACCTTCAAAAGTAAATTCTTGGACATCTGCAGCCCCCCGACTGAGTGATGATGACGCGAGTGGCTAACCCTCCGCGTTACCCCTGTCAAGGCGCCGTCCGAGCCTTTTTGTCGGGCTGCGGCGCGCCACAGCCTTTATTCCATGGATTTCAAACACATAGGCCCAATGGGGTGCGCGCTTGCGGCACGTCTGGCCGCCGGAGCACAGGCCGATCAGTCGACCCTGAGGACCCGCTCGAGAGCCGATTCGAGCCCTGCCCCAAACGACTTGAGCCGCGACTGCCGAAGCTTGCGCACCAGATGCAGCAAAAGTGGTGTCCGAACCGCAAAGAAGATCAGAAATCCCAAAGCCACTGGCCGGAGAAGCTTCCAAAAAATCTCCGTCCACGCGTGATCGTTGAACCAAAAAAACGCTGCGGTCAAAACGATCGAAGCCAGAAACAAGGGACGCGTGAGATCGCGAAGTGCGCCCGTGGCCGCCCGGGCCCAGCTGGAGCCGTGCTGTCCTGGTGCAAGTGGAGCAGCACCCCGCGCTCGAGCCGCTTCGAGAAGAGCGGCCTGGTAGCGCTCAAAGCGCTCCTGAGAAATGCGAAATCCTGCGATGGCGAGCGCCGCCGCAATCGAGCACTTCAGAACCACGAGCGCCACGACCCAGCCCCAGAGGCCGAACTTGTCGAGGTAGTACACCCCCACGTCCGCAAGCGTCTTGCCGTAAAGCAGCGTGTAGAGAATCAGCGGCTGAACAAATGCCCAGAGCGAACACACGACCGAACCCACGATAGCGCCGAGCAGATTGGCGCCGAACGCTCCGGTACCGATCGAGAAAAACACTCCCTGCATCGAGATGGCGAGCATGGGCGTGAGTTTTTTTCCGGCAGGAGAAAGCGACTTCAGGCAGGCCGCAACCGAGCTGATCTGGAACGGCAGCACGCGCGCGCCCGAGAGACTGCGCGCCTGCGACACGGCTCGCGACAAGAAGAATCCCTGATTCAGCGAGAGAAAGTATCCGGTGAACGGTACCTTGAGGCCATGGAGGATGCTGCCGAGGCCGATCTCCACGAGTGAGAGCGCCGCAGCCTCGCGCCCGAGAATCTCGGTCTCGATCTTTCGCACGTCAGGTGCCCCGGTAGGTCGAGAAGCCAAACGGACTCAGCAGGAGCGGCACATGATGATGCTCCGAAGGCTGAGTGATCTCGAAGACGACCGTGGCGTACGGATAAAACGTCTCGATATTGCGTGGCTGGAAATACGCGTGAAGGTGGAAAGTCAGCCGGTAAAAACCAGCCTCGGCGCGAGAGCCCTTTTCCATCAGATCTTCCACGCGTCCATCCGCATTGGTGGCGGCCTTCTTCAAGGTTTCCCACTCGCCGCCTTTTTTCTGGTGCTCGAGAGTCACCGGCACTCCGGCAGCGGCCTTGCCGAGGCTGATGTCGAGGACATGGGTCGTGATCGGACTGCGATTCGGATTCATGGCTGCTCCTACTCGATTTTTGCGCCCTGAGCGATCCAGCGCCCCAGAAGAGCGCGCTCTTCTTCAGTAATTCCGGTCTTGTTCGCCATCGGCATGGTCTTGGTCTCCACCACGCGGAAGCGAATCTTATCGGCCATGGCCTGCACCTTCTCTGGAGCATCGAACATCACGCCGTTCGG
>JBIIXZ010000285.1:0-2911 GCA_044347055.1 Bdellovibrionia bacterium
CTGCTGCCGAGTTGCGGCGGCATGAGCAGAGGGTCCGGAGCGAAGGATTTCCGGAATATCGCGTCTGGCCTCGGGGCGACCGCGAGGTCTATTTTTCCATCCTGTATCTCGAGCCGCTGGACTGGAGGAATCAACGGGCGGTCGGATTCGATATGCATACCGAGATCAGGCGAGCGCGGGCCATGGATCGGGCCGAGGCGACGGGCGCTCCTGCGATCACTAAAAAAGTCATCCTCGTGCAGGAAACGGAGACAGACCAGCAGACCGGATTCCTGGTCTATGTTCCGGTTTACGCTCGTGATCGGAGCCTTCTGGGTTTTGTCTATGCCCCGTACCGATCGCGCGACTTCATCAGCTATGCCATTGCACCGCAGGAGTTGGTCGAGAGGGGGGTCTCGCTGGTGATCCACGACGGCGAGGGCAAGGGCTCCGACTCGGAGATCTTTCGATCCGGCAACGGAGGCGTCCCGAACGGGGACTATCCCGGGTTCCAGTCCGACATGGTCGTCGAAGTCGTACCAGGCACGCCTTGGCTCGTTCAGGTTTCCGCCGGTGCGATCTTCGCGGGTTACCGAGCCTTGTTCGCCTCCGTGCTGGTGCTGCTCATGGGATTCTCGGTGACCCTTCTTCTTTGGAGAATCACCCGGCTGATTCGAGAGGGCCGAGAAGTGGAGAGAGCCCTCTTCGAGCAGGAGCGCCGTGCCTCTGCGCAGAAGGAAGAAGTCCTCGGGATCGTCTCGCACGATTTGAAGAGCCCGCTGAGTTCCATCCTCCTCAATGCCGGACTCCTGGAGCGAATCGCCTCCAGTGGCGGAGATCCGGACAAGATCCGGGAAGTGTCACGGAATGTTCGTAGCGCGGCGGAGTGGATGCGAAAGCTCATCGAGGATTTCCTGGATCTTGCTCGAATGGACTCAGGAAGAATTCAGATCCGGCGCGAAGCAATGGAGATCGAAACAGTGGTCGACGAAGCCATTCGGCTGGTCGAGCCGTCGGCAACGGAACGCCGGCTTCAGTTCAAGGTTCGGTTGAAATCCCTGGGGATTCGGGTTGTCGGTGACCGGGATCGTATCCTTCAGGTGCTGACGAATCTGATCAGCAACGCGATCAAATTCTCGCACCCCGGAGGCACCGTCACGGTGGGCTCCGATTTTCTCGGCGCCAAGGCGGGCACGATGGTGGAGATCTTCGTGCAGGATGAAGGAAGGGGTATCGCCCCGGAGGATCTTCCGCATCTTTTCAAGAAATTCTGGCAGTCGGCCGGCGACCAGAAGCGAGGGACTGGCCTCGGGCTGGCAATCGTGAAGGGTCTGGTCGAGGCCCACGGTGGCGAAGTGAGCGTGAGGAGCGCACCAGGTCGTGGCGCACGTTTTAGTTTCACGCTGCCGCTTGCCGAAGCAATGGATGGAGACTTGCAGCACGATAGGCCATGAAGCTGCACCAGCTGCCCGAGCTGAAGTATTCGTTTTCCGCGCTCGAGCCTTTCCTGTCGCGCGAGGCGATGGAGTTTCACTATGGCCGCCACCATCAGGGTTATGTCGATAAATTGAATGAGCTGATTCGTGGAACGCCGCAGGGAGAACTGGGCCTGACTGAACTGGTGCGCACGGCCTCCGAGGGTCCGCTGTTCAACAATGCAGGCCAGCATTGGAACCACAGCTTTTTTTGGAATAGCCTGACGCCTCGGGCTGCGGTGATTCCCCGGGGCGGGCTGCTCCAGGCGATGGATCGAGATTTCGGATCCGTTGAGGAATTCCAAAAGGAGTTCGAGCGCCAGGGAGTCAGCCACTTCGGCTCGGGGTGGGTCTGGCTTGTTCGCGAGGATGTGAGCGGAAAGCTTTCGGTCAGAACGACCCACGATGCCGGAAGTCCGGTGCGCGACGGTGGGGCTCGACCCTTGCTGGTTTGCGACCTCTGGGAACATGCCTATTACATCGACTATCGGAATGAACGCGCCCGGTACCTCCGGACGTTTTGGAGCTTCGTGAACTGGTCCTTTGCACAGGCCTGCTATGAATCGGAGCACAAGCATCCTGCCGTGGCTTGAGCTCCTTGCGGGCCTTCTGCTCGCAGCCGCTCTTGCACCTGAGTTGACATCGGCATCTGCGTGGCAGGCATGGCGAAGGACTGCGCAACGACAAATCCCGCGCCCGGCTGAGCAGCCTGCGAGATCTCCACCCCAGCCGGCCCAGGAAATCGCGGAGCTGCGCGAGATCCAGGATCGAATCGCAGACGCCAGCCTCAAGCAGTTCAGTGACGAAAATGAACTCGCGCGCCTCGAGGACTCTCGTCGACAGGACCTGGATCGCGCTGCGGAGCTCCGGCTTCAGATCAGCCGGATTTCTCAAGACCTGCTTGCGGCCCGCGAGGATCGAGATTCGGCATCTCGAGAAATCCTCGGCAAACAGGAGCGGGAGGATGCCGTGGAAGAAGCCGGAAGGATCCGCAGCCAGGGCCTTCTGGCGACTCTGCAAGCCGAATTGGCCGACAAAAATCTGGAGCACCGAGTGTCTGTCGACAGGGTCAGGTCTCTCGAATCACAGAACTTCGAGAGCGATGAGCTCGTCTCCGCTCGTGAAAGATCGCGGGTGATTTCTGCCGAGCGCGATCAACTTGCGGCGAGAGTCGACGAGCTTCGTGCGGATCTGAGGATAAGCGAGCTCGCAGCAGGTGAGTCGAGAAACTGGTCGCTGGAGCAGCAAAAGTCCGACCTCTTTCGACAGTACGAGTCGAGGGTTCGAGAGCTCCAGTCACAATCGGCAGCGCTCCAGGAAGAGCTGGACACGATCGAGCTTCGATATGATCAGAGCCGCGGCCAGGTTTCTGAGATCGAAGAACGCCTTCAGCTGGGACAGCGGCAGATCAACGAGCTGGAGCAGCGTCGAAACGAAATCATGACCCGGATCGCCAG
>JBIIXZ010000286.1:0-2891 GCA_044347055.1 Bdellovibrionia bacterium
GATTTCAGTGCCTGATTCGGCTCGGCGTCTTCGGGCAAAATGTGTCGATCACCCACAACTCGAGCGGAAGATTCCTGAACCGCTGGGTCAAGCTGGAAGTACATCAGGGCGAGGGCTGGCTTGCAGGAATTCGCGAACTCGAGCTTCCGATCCGGCATGGCGAAGGTCGTCTGGTCGAGAGTGCCTCAGGTCTGGAGGGCCGAGTGGCACTCCGCTACACCGAAGACGTGAACGGCAGCATGGAGCAGGCGGCGGGCCTGACCAGCGTGCACGGTCGGATCCTCGGCATGATGCCGCACCCTGAAGCGGCTTTTTATCGGTTTCATCATCCGGAGTGGACGCAGGATCGCGCACGCGCCTTCGAGCGGGGGCCTGGCTCGGCACTCTTTGAAAATCTGGCGAAAGGACTGTCATGAGCGGCGTGAAGCGCATTCGACGAGCATTGATTTCGGTATCCGACAAGACCGGGCTGGTCGAGCTCGGCAGGGCGCTCGAAAGTCGAGGAGTCGAGATCCTCGCCTCCGGCGGTACGGCGCAGGCCCTGAGTGCGGTAGGCGTGGCGGTACGGACGGTGGAAAGTTTTTCCGGATCTCCGGAAGCGTTCCAAGGACGAATGAAGACCCTGTCGTTTCGGATCTTCGGTGCAATTCTCGCCAGGCGCGGCGATGCTTCGGACGACCGCGATCTCGAAACCCTGTCCATTCCGCCGATCGATCTCGTCGCCGTGAATTTCTATCCCTTTGAACAGGCTGCTTCAGAAATCTCGCGCGAGGAGCATGTCGAGCTGATCGACATCGGTGGGCCCTCGCTCGTGCGAGCCGCCGCCAAGAATGCCCCTGATGTCCTGGTGCTGACCGATCCCCGGCAGTATCCCGCTTTGATCTCGGAACTGCGTGACGATGGCGGATTCAGCGAAGGGCTTGCGCGTGCCGGTGCCGCTCGGGCCTGGAGTCGTGTTGCGGAGTATGACCGGTCCATCGAGCAGGTTTTCGGAGAGTCGCAGCAAGTGGCGCTTCGTTATGGCGAGAATCCGCACCAGGCGGCGCGATTCGACATGTCGCCCGATTCACCGATTGCCTACGACGAGCCGCTGACGGAAAACTCCGTCTCGTACAACAATATCCTCGACGCATCGGCGGCTTATCAGCTCGTCGCTGAACTCAAGCAGCGTTTTCCGGATCGCAGTCACGTGGTCATCGTGAAGCACAACAATCCTTGTGGTGTCGCTTCGGTCCGTGGCAGGTCTCCGGAGGCGCTGAAGCAGGCACTGGAGCTTGCGTGGCAGGGCGATCCGGTGTCGGCATTTGGCGGAGTGCTGGCTTTCAGCGAACCGCTCACACCCGCTCTGCTATCGTATTTTGAAGAGCGCTTCGTCGAGCTTCTGGTCGCGCCTGGTCTATCGCGGTCCGATCTGCAATCGCTTCTTCGCAAGCGAAAAGGACTGAAGGCGCTTTCGTGTCGGTTTGACGCTCTGACGGAAAAGCCGGAATGGAGGTCCGTCGATGTGGTCGGGGGCCGCCTGTCGCAAGTGGTGGATCGAATCAGCACGCCCGAGGAGATTCGCGTGGTCTCCGGTTCGGCGTGGTCATCGAATCATCTTGAACTCGCCCAATTTGGAATCAGCGTGAATCGTTCGTTGAAGTCCAATGCCATCGCACTGGTGGGTTCGGCGAATGGCGAGTGGCTGCTGCTAGGAGCCGGACAGGGGCAGCCGAATCGCATTGATTCGCTTCGCCTGCTGGCGGTTCCCCGCGCGCTCGAAACCTGTGAGCGCGTAGGAGCCTCGTTCGAAGACTCGATCCTCATCAGCGATGCGTTTTTTCCGTTCGCGGATTCGATCGATGCCTGCTTCGAGAGCGGCGTCAGGCGCGTGGTTCAGCCGGGGGGAAGCCTGCGTGATGCGCAGGTCATCGAATCTGCCCAGCGACAGGGCGTCAGCATGGCGCTTTCAGGTGTCCGTCACTTCCTGCACTGACCCAAGGAGAAATCGTGAGTCTTCGTGAACAGCTCAGATACCAGGATGCCGGAGTCGACCGCGACAAGGCGGACCAGCTTGTGGATGGAATCCGCAGGCTCGGCATCGCCCCGCGTGATGCGAAGCTACAGAAGCGCCTGCGTTCCACGATCGGCGGATACGCTTCGGTTTTTGCACTGACGAAGGATCAGTGGATTGCCGCAACGACCGACGGAGTGGGAACAAAACTCAAGCTCGCGTTCGAGTCCGGCCATCACGAGACGATCGGCCAGGACCTGGTCGCGATGTCGGTGAATGACCTGATCTGCGTGGGGGCCAGACCCCTACTGTTCCTGGATTACTTCGCCACCTCGGGCCTCGAGCTGAAGGTGGCCACCTCGGTCATTCGCGGAATTTCCCAGGCCTGCGCTGATTCGGGATGCCTGCTCGTTGGCGGAGAAACTGCCGAAATGCCGGGAATGTATGCCCCGGGCGAGTATGATCTTGCAGGGTTCTGCGTCGGATCGCTCTCTCCGAAGAACCTGCTGCCGCGTCGAAAACTTCGTTCTGGAGACCGGCTGATTGGGCTCGCGAGCTCCGGTTTCCATTCCAATGGATTCAGCCTGATTCGCAAGATCCTCGAGAGCCCTGATGCCGTCGGCAAAGGCCTTCCTGCGTTTGCACGTACGAAGAAGTCGCTCATCGCCGAGCTCCTCCGACCGACGATGCTTTACCCTCGTGTGGTCCTTCCAGTTCTGCCGAAGGTGCTGGCGGCTGCGCACATCACGGGCTCTGGTTTTTTGAATGTGCCGCGAATGGGAGAGCACGTCTCCTACCGGATCGAGCTTCCAAACCTCAGCGAACGCGCTTCGGTCTACACCTGGCTTCACCGCTTGAATGTGGTGTCGTTCGAGGAGTCGGTGCAAACCTTCAATCA
>JBIIXZ010000093.1:0-9858 GCA_044347055.1 Bdellovibrionia bacterium
CTGGTGCTCGTCGAGAGTGAGGATCCCGCAAATCCGATCTGCGGGCAGTCGAACCTGTATGATCCGGTGGGAGTCCGCCAGTCCGGCACTGCAAGCCAGAACACTCCCTACCGAAGAGAACAGGCGTTTTCGATTCGCTTTCCGGGCGTTTACGAGTGGATCATGGATGCAGGACGAAGCCATTCGAGCTGCCCCTTCTCGCAGAACCTGCGCGTTCGAATGCAGTGGGTGGGCCTGGAGACCTCGCTCCTCGATGCCGAGTCCGTCGACACCGAGAAGGATTCAGCCAACACCAGAATCCGATTGGCGCTTCACTCCAAGGCGCCGTTGCTCCGCGGAACGCTTCGTCTGCATCGACCGGGCCTCGAACGTCGTATTCTCCTTGCCCCGGGATCATCGTCGCACTCCTGGAGGGGTGCCGAGACGATCGACATCGGCGAGAACACCCACCGATTCAGGCTGAGCGACGAATTCGAAGCGCGGCAGGCCTTGCTGATGGGATACTCGTATCTGGGTCTTCTCCTCGACTCCGGTGACAAAACGCTCGATAAAACGGCGTTCTCCGTGGTCGACGGCTGGTGGCAGCTCTCGAGCCCTGCCAGTGGCTCCGGCACGGCCGCAGCACTGCCGAAGAGTGGCACTCTCGAGGCCCGCAGCTTCGATGCAGGACTTCCGGCCCACCAGCGCCCAAGCCCCCTCGAGCTGATCCATCGCATCGAAAAACAGGACGCCTCGCGCGTGGAGTCCAAGCCCTTGAGCGTGGAACTGCGCGCCGGAAACGAGGAGCTGGTCACGATCTCGCTTCCCGGAAAACCGGAGGAGCTGTCCGGTCGCTCGGCACTGTGCAGCTTTACTCCCGCCGGATGGAGCATCGCCCTGTCGTGTCCGAGCGTCGAGCTTCCGTAAGGCGGAAGATGCCCCTAGCGGAGCAGTAGCTTAGAGACGGCGGACTCGATCCATGAGGGACTGGTCCCTCTCGGTGACCAGGTTCACCACGAGGCCCTTGCGGCCCGCGCGCGCCGTTCGTCCCACGCGATGGACATAGTTCTCGAGCTCCTGCGGCAAATGATAATTAATGACCCGGTCGACGTTCTCGAGGTCGAGGCCTCGCGACGCAAGATCAGTGGAGAGCAGGAACGGAATCTTGCCGTCACGGAAGGCCTGCAGGTTCTTCCGGCGCTCGACCTTGTCCATTTCGCCTCGGTACATGACGTACGAATACCCGCATTCATCGAGCACTTCAGCGAGCTTGTCGCACTGCTGACGGGTATTCGAAAAGATCATCGTGCCCCCCGCAGTCTTCTCTCGCAGGAGCTTCTCGAGAACGGCACGCCGGTCTCCATCGGCGACGACCTGGTTTCTCGTCGTCAGCGTTGCCGGCAGCTGATAGCCGCCCTCGACTCGGATGATGTCGGCATCATTGAACAGATGGCCGACGAGCTTCTCAACCGCACTGGTGAACGTGGCAGTAAACATCGCGAGCTGACACTTGACCGGACAAGCATCGGAGATCCGCTGCGCATCCTTCAGGAATCCATCATCCAGCATCTGGTCCGCCTCGTCGAACACGAGGAACTTGACCTCGTTGAGGTTCACGAGCTTGCGGTCGAGCATCTGGATCAGGCGCCCCGGAGTCGCGATCAGGATTTCGAAGTAGCCGTCGAGATTCTTCTTCGCGACCTCGGTGGTCGTTCCGCCCAGGACCGATCGCACCCGCAGGCGAGTGTCATGCGTGAAGCTCTTGAAGACCTTGGCCACCTGCTCGCCGAGTTCTCGGGTCGGAACGAGGATGGCGGCACGGGGATGCCGCTCCTGGGTCACGCCCTTGCCACCGGTTTCCAAAGTCTTGAGCACATGGAGAATCGGAAGCGCATAGGCCAGCGTCTTGCCGCTGCCGGTCTGCGCCACGCCCACGATCGAGCGACCCGACATCAGCGCAGGAATGGCGCGTGCCTGAATCGGCGTCGGCTTGGTGAGAGTCTTTTCGGCAAGAGTTTCGAGGAGAGTCGGCAGGAGCTGGAATTCTGGAAAAGTGTTCATGAGAGAGCCCTTGAAAGATAAGTGTCGTAATCGCAGTCGTGATGGAGCGCGCCGGCGCTGCCCACATCGATGACCTGGTTGGCGACCGTCTGGATGAATTGCTGGTCATGCGAGGCGAAGAGCACCGTGCCGGGAAACCTCATCAGGCTGTTATTGACGGCCGTAATGGACTCCAGATCGAGATGGTTCGTCGGTCCATCGAGAATCAGGACATTCGACTCACTGAGCATCATCCGCGCCAGCATGCACCGGACCCGCTCACCACCGGAAAGGACCCGGGTCTGCTTCGTGGCCTCATCGCCCGAAAACAGCATCCTTCCGAGATATCCGCGGACAAAGTTCTCGTTCTGATCAGGCGAGTACTGTCTCAACCAATCAATCAGCGTGTGGTCGCTGTGGTCGAAAAACTTGGCATTGTCCTTCGGAAAAAAGGAGCGGGTCGTCGTGACTCCCCAATGCACCTTGCCGGAATCGGGCTCCAGCTCTCCTGCCAGGATCTCAAACAGGGCGCTGACCGCGAGCTCGGTATCGCCCATGAAGGCGGCTTTGGCGCCCTTTTTCAGGGTGAAGCTCACGCGGTCGAGGACCTTGGTGCCGTCCACGGTCTTGGAGAGGTTCTCCACCCGAAGGAGCTGGTCGCCCGCCTCGCGCGCGGGCTTGAAGGAAACAAATGGATACTTGCGCGTCGACGGCTTGATCTCGTCGATCGAGAGCTTTTCGAGCTGCCGCTTTCGCGCCGTGGCCTGTCGTGATTTCGAGGCGTTGGCGCTGAAGCGGGCGATGAAGGCCTTGAGCTCTTCGGCCTTGTCCTGCGCCTTTTTGTTCTTTTCCTGCATCTGCCGCAGCGCGAGCTGGCTGGACTCGTACCAGAAGTCAAAGTTGCCGGTATACAGCTGGATCTTCTCGAAATCGATGTCCGCCATGTGGGTGCAGACCTGGTTCAAGAAATGGCGGTCGTGCGAAACCACGATGACGGTCTTGGTGTATTCCGCCAGGAAGTCCTCGAGCCACCGGATCGCAGCCACGTCCAAATGGTTGGTCGGCTCGTCGAGGAGCAGGATATCGGGGTTACCGAAGAGCGCCTGCGCCAGGAGGACCTTGACCTTCTCGTTGTCGCGAAGCTCGCGCATCTTCTTCTGGTGAAGTTCCGTCGGAATTCCGAGCCCGGCGAGAAGCGTGGCGGCGTCGCTTTCTGCCGTCCAGCCGCCAAGCTCCGCGAAAAGCGATTCGAGCTCTCCGGCACGGTTGCCGTCAGCATCCGAAAACTCCGACTTGGCGTACAAGGCATCCTTTTCACGAATGACCTCGGTCAACTGAGGCTGGCCGAGAATCACGGTCTGCAGGACCTCGGAGTCATCGAACGTGAAGTGATCCTGGCGGAGGAATGAAATCCGCTGCCCGGGAGTCACGGTCACCGTTCCGGTGTAGGATGTGTTCTCTCCCGAAAGGATTTTCAGGAAGGTGGATTTTCCAGCGCCATTGGCGCCGATCAGCCCATAGCAGTTTCCAGGAACGAACTTGATGTTCACGTCCGTGAAAAGCTTGTTGCTGCCGTAACTGAGAGAGACGCCTGCGGTGCTGATCATGATGCCTTTCGCGGGTGGACCGAATCATCTCGAATCGAGATGAAGCTTGCGACCCAGCTTGTGGCGCGGAGGCTCGACGATACTTCTCGGGCGCGAGCCCGGGTCACGCTGGCGCGGGCCGGCGGCCTGCTGCGTGCCCGGTGCCTTCCCCTTCTGCGTCAGCCCAGGGTTCCTGCCCTGGCCGTACACGGGCTTGATTCCGCCGGCGGCAGAGGCCTGATTCTTCGGCGACCATCCGGCCTCACGCGGCAGCGCCGGGTGCATCGGAATTTTCTGCTGCTGCGGCTTGCCGCCACGCTTGCTCTGCTCGTCACGGTACTGGTGCAGGATCGCGCGGTGCTCGGGCTTGTGCGGCTGCAGAAGCGCCTGCTGAATCTTTCGATCCTTCCATTCCTTGGCCACGAAGAGCGGCGTTTTGGTCATCGGGTCGATTCCGGTCCAGTACATCGCGGTGGCGAGCGTCATCGGCGTCGGAATGAAAGCCTGAACCTGCTGTAGGTTCCAGCCCTTCTCCTGCAGGTAGCCGTAGATCTTTTCCATCTTTTCATGCGTCGTGCCCGGAAAGCCGCTGATGAAATACGGCACCACGTACTGTTCCTTGCCGGCTTCCTTCGAGACCTGGTCAAAGTAGCTGACGAACTCGTCGAAGTTCCGGAGACCCGGCTTCTTCATGAGGTGCAGCACTTCTTCATCCAGGTGCTCGGGAGCCACCTTCAGGTGTCCGCCCACATGATGGGTGATGAGCTCCTTCATGTACTCCTGGCCCGCCTTCTTGTCGGCAATCGACAGGTCATAGCGGAGGCCTGAGGCCACGTGGATCTTGCGGATTCCAGGAATCTGGCGCGCCTTCTTCAGAAGGTTCACGCTGGGCGTGTGATCGGTATGCAGCTGCGGGCAGACCTTCGGATGCACGCACGAGAGCTTCCGGCACTTGCTCTGGATCTCCTTCGACTTGCATCGCAGCTGGTACATGTTGGCCGTCGGGCCGCCGATATCCGAAACAATCCCTTTGAAGCCCGGAACCTGGTTCAGGCCTTCCACTTCCTTCAAAAGACTTTCTTCCGAACGTGACTGCACGATTCGTCCCTGATGGAGCGTGATCGCGCAGAATGAACAGCCCCCGAAGCAGCCGCGCGTCGAATTGACGGAAAAACGAATCATGTCGGCGGCAGGAATGCGCACCTTGTACATCGGATGCTGTTCCTTGGTGAACGGCATCTCGTAGATCGAGTCCATCTCTTCGGTCGACAGCGGAAGCGCGGGTGGATTAATCACCGCGGCCTTCGAGCCGTGGTACTGAACGAGCCTGCGGCCATTGTACGGAGAGGCTTCGTACTCGATGAAGTACGCGGCTTTCGCGAACTTCTTCTTGTCGTCGCGAACTTCTTCGAACGACGGGATGGTCAGACGGCCTTCGAGCGCGCGTGCATGGTCCTTGGAGGCCATGAAGGCGATTCCGCGCTGGGTCTTGATCGCATCGAGCGCAGCCTGGACGGCTGGTTCGCTCGTCGAGAGCGGTACTCCTCCCACCTCCTGCTCGGCCTTCTGGAACTCATCGACGATCATCTTGACCGTGCGCTCGCCCATGCCGAAGACGAGGAAGTCAGCGGCAATCTCGGTCAGGATCGAGGGACGAATGCGATTCTGCCAGTAGTCGTAGTGAGCGAGGCGTCGAAGCGAAGCCTCGACTCCACCGACGATGACCGGAGTCTCCGGAAAAGCCTTGCGAGCGAGCTCCGAGTACACGATCGAGGCGTAGTCGGGGCGCTTTCCGCCGACGCCGCCTTCAGAATACATGTCATCCGAGCGAGGCTTCTTGTTGGCGGTGTAATTGTTGATCATGCTGTCGACGGTACCGGAGCTGACACCGATGAACAGGCGCGGGCGTCCCATGCGACTAAAGTCTTCGAGCGCTTCGGCCTCAGTTTTCCAGCGCGGCTGAGAGATGATGCCGACCCGCAGGCCAAGCTTCTCGAGCCATCGACCGAGACACGGAATTCCGAAAGTGGGATGATCCACATAGGCGTCGCCGTTGATCAGCAGCACGTCGAGCTCGCTCCACCCCTTCCAGTCCATCTCTCGACGGCTGGTCGGCAGAAAACGGCGGCACGCTTCGCGATAAACGAGCTCGTTGTCGATCTTCACGGTGATAGGCGACTGGCGCTGTGCGGAGTGATTCATGGGCGTGCGCAGTCTACCCGGCTCAGCACACCGCGTCAACGTATAAAAACCCAGTGATTTCAGCGCATTAAAAGCACAAGCCGCTCCGAATCCAGCCGATACACAGAAACTATCAGTAGTAAAACAACAATCAATTTTCTTACTTTCCCAAAGAAGCGGATAGTGGAGGCATCAAAGGAGATTCACATGCAGACTCTGATCAATACCCGTATCCCCGACTTCAAGGCGCAGGCCTACCACAACGACAGCTTCAAGACGGTCACGCAGGACGACCTGCGCGGCAAGTGGTCGGTGTTCTTCTTCTATCCGGCCGACTTTACGTTCGTTTGCCCGACCGAACTGGGCGACATGGCCGACAAGTACGCCGAGTTCCAGAAGATGGGTGTCGAAGTGTACTCCGTCAGCACCGACACGCACTTCACGCACAAGGCGTGGCATGATGCTTCGGAAACCATCAAGAAGATCAAGTACCCGATGCTCGCTGACCCGACCGGACACCTGAGCCGGGCTTTCGGCGTCCACATCGAAGAAGCCGGCCTTGCGTATCGCGGCACCTTCGTTGTCGATCCCGAAGGCAAGATCAAGATTGCTGAAATCCAGGACAACGGCATCGGCCGCAACGCCGACGAACTGCTCCGCAAGGTGCAGGCCGCACAGTTCGTTGCCAAGAACCCCAGCGAAGTCTGCCCGGCCAAGTGGACGCCGGGAGCGAAGACCCTGAAGCCGGGTCTCGACCTCGTCGGCAAGATCTAAGGCCGATTCGGTTCAAGAGGGAATCGCGAGCAGCGGATTCCTTCTTAGCGGGCGCGGGGATTTAGCCATCCTCGCGCCCCCTCCTGAAGAAGCTGCCCCAGAAGTGAGGTGCTCCATGCTCGACTCCGCCACTCTCGAACAGCTCCAGACGGTCTTCTCCCGCCTCGACGACTCCGTCATTCTCAAGGTGGCTCAGAGCACTCACGCCAACCAGGAGGAGCTCCTCGAGATGCTGCGCGCGCTCGAGTCGACCTCTCCCCTACTGACTCTCGAAGAGAATTTCGGCACCTCGCCGGTACCTCGTTTCGAAGTCCATCGCTCCACCGGACCCACCGGAATGGCGTTCCGGGGAGTACCCGGAGGCCATGAGTTCACGTCGCTGATCCTCGCGGTTCTCTACGCCAACGGAAAAGGCAAGCAGCCCGACGAGGGCATCCTGCAACGAATCCGAAATATTCGCGGCCCCGTTCGACTTAAAACCTTCATGTCGCTTTCTTGCGAGAACTGCCCTGAAGTGGTGCAGGCGCTGCACCTGATGGCATCGCACCACGAAGATTTTCAGCACGAAGTCATTGATGGCGCCGTCGCTCAGGACGAAATCCAGGCACTCGGAATCCAGGGCGTTCCTGCCGTCATCCATGATGGCAAGCTCCTGCACTCCGGCAAGAGCACCTTGTTGGATCTGCTCTCGAAGCTCGAAGAGGCGTTGGGAACGGTTCGGGCGGTGAACGCAGCACCCGCCTCGCTCGGACTCTACGACGTCGTCGTGATCGGCGGCGGGCCCGCCGGCGCCTCCGCTGCGATCTACTCCGTCCGCAAGGGCCTCTCGACCGCACTCATTGCGGAGCGCTTCGGAGGACAGCTCCAGGACACCAAGGGCATCGAGAACATGATCTCCATGCCCTACACGGAAGGCGTGAAGCTGGCGGCGCAGCTGGCGGAACACCTGGGCAAGTACCCCGTCAAGACGTTCGAACATCGACGCGTGGCTTCGATCGCCGGAGAAGAGATCAAGCGGATCACGCTCGAAAGCGGCGAATATATCGACGCCAGCGCAGTGATCGTTGCAACCGGAGCCAAGTGGCGCGAGCTCGGCGTTCCGGGCGAGAAGGAGCATATCGGACAAGGCGTGGCCTTCTGCGCCCACTGTGACGGCCCCTTCTACAAGGGACGCCGCGTGGCGGTGGTCGGCGGAGGAAATTCCGGAGTCGAAGCGGCGATTGATCTGGCAGCAATCGCAAGCCATGTCACGCTGCTCGAGTACAACGACAGCCTCAAGGCCGACGGTGTCCTGGTCGAAAAACTGAAAACGCTTCCGAATGCCGTGATCCTCACCCAGGTGAAGTCGTCTCGCGTGATCGGTGAGGGCGGAAAAGTCATCGGCCTCGAGTACCACGATCGCTCGAGCGGCGAGACGCGGCACCTTGATGTAGATGGCGTCTTCGTTCAGATCGGACTGCTGCCGAACACCCAGTTCCTGAAGGGCGTGGTGGAGCTCACCCCCTATGGCGAAATCGTCGTCGATGCCAAGGGGCGCACCTCGGTTCCTGGAATTTATGCCGCGGGCGACGTCACGACGATTCCGTTCAAGCAGATCGTGACGGCCATGGGTGATGGCGCCAAGGTGGCGCTGACCGCTTTTGAAGACCGGATGCGCGGGTCAAATCGTCCCGACGCCGGGGCTTCGCGGCCCGCAAGCTGAGTCGAGGACTCGTTCCTTCGTGCTTTTGATGCGCGGCACGCTTGGCATCGAGCTTGCTGAAGCGAAGGGCCATGACGAACCATCCCACGTTTCAGAAGAGCTTCCAGAATCATGTCGCACTTGTGACCGGCGCAGGGTCCGGCATCGGCCGTGCCACCGCCATTGCGTTTGCACGCCACGGTGCAAAGGTCGTGGTCTCCGACGTCAATGAGCGCGGCGGGCATGAAACCGTGGAGATGATCCGAAACGATGGAGGCGAAGCCCGTTTCATCGGCTGCGATGTCTCCAAGACCGACCAGGTCCGGAATCTCATCGCGCAATCCGTCTCGGCCTATGGCCGCATCGACCACGCCTTCAATAACGCCGGCATCGAAGGCACGCCGGCTCCACTTCATGAGTCCACGGATGAGAACTGGAATCGAACGATTTCCGTAAATCTCTCGGCCGTCTACGCCTGCATGAAGGAAGAGCTTCTGGTCATGCTCCGCCAAGGCAGCGGAAACATCGTGAATTGCTCGTCGATTGCGGGAATCCGCGGCTTTCCGGGAATGGGGGCCTACACAGCAAGCAAGCATGCCGTGCTCGGCCTGACCAAATCGGCTGCGATTGACTATGCGGCGTCGAAGATCCGCATCAATGCCGTATGCCCCGGCGTCATCCACACGCCGATGGTGGACCGAGTGACGCACCAGGATCCGAAAGTCGAGGCGGGCTACGCCGCCGGAGCACCCATGAATCGCATGGGGCAGCCGGAAGAGATCGCCGATGCCGTGCTCTGGCTCTGCAATCCCGGAGCGGGCTTCGTCACCGGAACCGAAATTGTAGTCGACGGAGGCTGGTGCGCGAAGTGAGCCCAACGGCCTCAACGGCGGCAGAAGTCATCTCGAGAATCCAGCCGGGGCATCGAGTTTTCGTTCATGGCGCCGCAGCCACTCCACGGGCACTGCTTCGAGAGCTCGTGGCGCAGGCTCCGCGCCTGAAGGACGTGGAGCTGATCCATATCCATACCGAGGGACCGGAGTCAGCCGAGACCGCACGGCTTCACGAGCATTTTCGGGTGGTGAACCTCTTCGTCGGGCCGAACATTCGTCCACTGCTGAATTATCGCGAGGTCGATTATCTTCCCTGCTTTCTGTCGGAAATTCCGGCCCTGTTCCGTTCCGGCCGCCGGCCGATCGACGTTGCGCTGGTCAGTCTTTCGCCTGTGAACACACCAGGATTCCACACCCTCGGCACCAGCCTGGATGTAGCGAGGGCAGCAACCGATGTTGCACCCATCATCCTCGCCGAAGTGAATCGCCGGATGCCGCGGGTGCATGGCGATGGCTACCTCCATGCCTCTCGCCTTGCCGCGTTCTGTGAGGTTGATGAGCCGCTGCCCGAAGGCCTTTCAGGAACGGGCGGTGACGTCGAGGCTGCCATCGGCAGGAACATCGCCTCGCTCGTAGAGGACGGCAGCTGCATCCAGGCCGGAATTGGGGCCATTCCCAATGCTGCGCTTGCCGCTCTTCGCGACCATCGTCATCTCGGGGTTCACACCGAGATGGCGTCGGATGGGTTCCTGCCGCTGATTGAGGCGGGCGTGATCGACAATTC